>CAMIZG010000001.1 GCA_946403215.1 uncultured Bacteroidales bacterium
AAGATCTTTGAATCCGAAAAACATATCGTTATTTGTTATTTGTCATTTGCCATTTAGCGTTGGTCATCCAGCATGGCGCGTGTGGCGGCTACGTCGTGGACGCGAAGGATGGCAGCGCCCAGTGCGGCAGCCTTGCGTTCGAGCAGGAGTGTCTGTTCCAGGCAGGTTTCAGGCGTCAGTCCGCAAGGCTCATACGCCATGCGCTTGCGCGAGATCCCCACCAGCATGGGGCAACCTATGTGCAGCAAGGTGTGCAGGTCGTCCAGCAGTGCAAGGCTCTGCTCTGCTGTCTGCCCAAACCCGAAGCCCGGGTCAACGATCACGTCGCTCACTCCCTGCCGGTGCAGGTCATCCACCTTGCGGCTGAGGAAGGCCAGTGCATCGGAGAGCAGGTTAGTGGTCGGGTGCTCATCATTCAGGCGGTTGTACGTCACAACATACGCCACGTTGTGCTGGGCAACGATGCGGAACATCTCGTCCGAACCGCCGGATACATCATTGATCATCTGCACCCTATATTCCTCTATAGCGCGCTTAGCAATGCTCGCGCGGAACGTATCCACGGATATCGGCACCAGTATGTTCATCTCGCGCACAACGTCCAGCGCATGCTTCAAGCGCTGCCACTCCAGCTGCTCGCCAGCCAAACTGTCGGCATCACTTTGCACCGACGGACGAGTGGAGCAAGCACCTATGTCGATGATATCCGCCCCTTCATCCACTGCACGACCTATTGCGCGGCGAAGTGATCCGCTGTCCGTGGCACGGCTGTCGGCAAAAAAACTATCCGGCGTGGCGTTGACGATAGCCATTACCAATGGCTGACGCAGATCAATCAACCGGTTACCCAAACGCAGATATGTACGACTCAAATCCATGCCAAAACAAAATCAGCGTACAAAGATACAAAAAAATCTTGTTTTTTGCTATAATTTGTAAAAAATTGTTGTAAAAAATAGCATTTTGTCAAGAAAATGTACATTTTTTACTTTTTTTCTTAAAAAAATTTGTATGATTTGGATTTTTTTTGTATCTTTGTAGGCTAAATCGTGTGGGAGGCCACAAGAATTTGACGTATCGCGAAAAAAATAGGTATAATTATATCCAAAAAAACATGAAAAAAGTAGTGCAATCTGTAATCGTCGTCCTGGTAGCATTGTTAGCTTTGAGCGGCTGCAAGTCACGCGAGTTGAACACACAGCTATCCAACACGACGGGATGGAACTATTATGACGAAAAGACCACCAACTTCGAGGCCAAAGAAGGTGTTGGAAATGTTGACCCGATCGGAATGGTAGCCATACAGGGCGGAACATTCGCCATCGGTCAGACAGACGAGTTCATCACGGCTCCCCGTGACAATGCTCGCCGTTCGATCACGGTTAGCTCGTTCTACATGGACAAATACGAGATCTCCAACCTCAACTGGCGCGAGTATCTGCACTGGATGGAGATGGTGTTCGGCTATTCGGCACCGAAGTTGGTACAGGCCGTATTGCCCGATACGCTTGTTTGGCGTGACGAGTTGGCCTACAACGAGCCGTACGTGGAGAACTACTTCCGTCATCCGGCATTCAGTTTCTACCCTGTAGTGGGTGTAAGTTGGGATCAGGCGATGCAGTTCTGCCAGTGGCGTACTGACCGCGTGAACGAGTTGGCACTGGTGCATGCCGGAGCTATCGAGTTCCCGAACTTCAGCCAGTTGCGTGCGTTGGATGAGACCGAACTGGAGGATTGGCGTAACGCCAACCCAGGCTACGAGCCCATTGAGGTGGAGGTTACACGTGGTGAGGATATAAACGTTGAGTATCACGTGCCGTACGAGTGGATCCGCGATAAGTTCGTGTTCAACACCGAGAAGTATCTGGTGCGCAACGACTATAACCCGGTTAACCCCGACGCTAACCGCCGTAGCAAGAAATTCCACGATGCGTGGAACAACCCCCGCAAGGTGGATCGCTCGGACGGAATTTTGGTAGTAGGCTATCGCCTGCCGACAGAGGCCGAGTGGGAGTTTGCAGCCTATGCACCGGTTGCAGGTACGGATGGTTTGACGATTGAGGGTAAGGTTTATCCCTGGTCGGGCTATCACCCTCGTGACTTGAGTAAGAAGAATATGGGTATGATGCAGGCTAACTTCATCCGCGGCAAGGGCGACATGATGGGTGTATCCGGCATGTTGAACGACGGCTACGTGATCACCAACCCTGTTGATGCGTTTGCTCCGAACGACTTCGGTCTGTATAACATGGCAGGTAACGTCAACGAATGGGTGATGGACGTATACCGCGAGACCACCTATCAGGACGCTACGGAGTATAACTCGTTCCGTGGTAATATATACAGCCGCGCCAAGAAAGACGACCAAGGCAAGTATGTCATCAACTCGCTAGGCGGCATAGATGTTGAATGGACGAGCGAGGATGATAAGCGCGACTACCTGGATGGCGACTTCGCATCACTCATTCAGACCGATTTCCCGCTGGATACGCTCGGCGCGCTGTTCCTCAAAGGCTTAGCCGCTAATACCGAAAGCAACGGCGGTGGCGATGAGGAAGAGGCTGAGGAAGAGGAAGAGGAAGAGACCGAAGAGGAGGAAGGCGAAGAAGGTGAAGAGGAAGAGGCCGAGGAAGAAGAGTCTGAAGGCGGCGGGGAAGCACCGGCAGCCAACAAACGTATCGACCCGACCGATATCTATGCTCCGAAGATCACCAAGACAACCCACGTATATAAAGGTGGTTCGTGGAACGACCGCGTATATTGGTTGCATCCATCCTCCCGTCGTTACCTGGAGGGCAACAAGAGCAAGAGCACTATCGGCTTCCGTTGCGCAATGAGTACGCTAGGTGACCAGATCGCGTCCGGACCGACTCAGGGAAGAAAATAATCTATCAAGAATAAATAGAATACAAGTAATATGAATTTCCCCAAAGATATTCGTTACACCTCAGAGCACGAGTGGATTCGTGTAGAGGGAGAAGAAGCTTATGTAGGTATCACCGATTACGCTCAGTCAGAGTTGGGTGAGATTGTGTTCATCGACGTACCCACCTTAGGCGAAGAGGTAGGTCAAGGCGAAGTGTTCGGCTCGGTAGAGGCTGTGAAGACCGTATCTGACCTGAACATGCCCGCAAGCGGTGAGGTGCTGGAGGTCAACGAGGAGTTGGAGGCTCATCCCGAGTTGGTGAACGAAGACCCATATGGCAAGGGCTGGATGGTTCGCATCCGCCTGATAGACCCCAGCGAACTCGACAGCCTGATGGATGCAGCAGCTTACGAGGCAAGTCTGAGCTAACATTAACATGTATAACAGAGGGTAAGCCGTACATGGCTTACCTTTTTTTAGGTATATTATATGACACACAAATACGATTTTCTGATTATAGGCGGCGGAGTGGCCGGTATGAGTTTTGCCCTGAAGGTGGCTCGTACACAGAAGTACAAGATTGCCTTGTGCTGCAAGACCACCCTTGACGAGGCCAACACAGCCAAAGCACAAGGGGGTATAGCGTCGGTAACGAACCTGCTGGTTGATGACTTTGAGAAGCATATTCACGACACCATGGTTGCCGGCGACTGGATTAGTGACCCCGCTGCTGTGGAGCAGGTTGTTCGCCATGCGCCCGAGCAGATACAAGAACTCGTGCAGTGGGGCGTGAACTTCGACAAAGCTCAGGACGGACAGTTCGATCTGCACCGCGAGGGCGGACACTCCGAGTTCCGCATTCTGCACCACGCCGACGATACAGGTGCCGAGATCCAGCGCGGACTGATGGCCGCCGTGAGATGCAACCCCTGGATTGACGTGCTGGAGAACCACTTTGCCGTAGAGATAATCACGCAGCATCATTTGGGTGTACGCGTCACGCACCGCACACCTGACAAGGAGTGCTACGGCGCGTACATCATTGATCCTGAGACGGGAAAGATTGACACCTATCTGAGTCGCATCACCCTGATGGCTACCGGCGGAACAGGGGCAGTATATGCCACCACCACCAATCCGAACATCGCTACCGGCGACGGTATAGCTATGGTGCATCGCGCCAAGGGCATCATCAAAGACATGGAGTTCGTGCAGTTCCACCCGACAGCACTATACAACCCGGGGGAGACGCACCCTGCCTATCTGATCACCGAAGCCATGCGAGGCTACGGAGGTATATTGCGTCTGCCTAACGGCGAGGAGTTCATGCAGAAGTACGACGCGCGCCTGTCGCTCGCGCCGCGCGATATAGTGGCTCGCGCGATAGACAATGAGATGAAGATTCATGGTATAGATCATGTGTGTCTCGATGTAACGCACAAAGATCCCGAACAGACCAAGCATCACTTCCCGAACATATACGCCAAGTGCTTGAGTATAGGCATTGACATCACGAAGGATTATATTCCTGTAGCTCCGTGTGCACATTACATGTGCGGTGGTATAAAGGTTGATTTGGACGGTCAGTCCACTATCCGTCGTCTGTACGCCGTAGGCGAATGCAGCTGCACCGGTCTGCACGGCGGTAACCGTCTGGCCAGCAACTCGCTGATAGAGGCAGTTGTATATGCCGACGCGGCAGCCAAACACAGCCTGAGCATGATTGAGCAGTACGAGTTCAATGAGCGCGTACCCGACTGGAACGATGAGGGTACAATGAGTAATGAGGAGCAGGTGCTTATCTCTCAGGACATGAAGGAGGTGGGGCAGATTATGTCCACTTATGTGGGCATCGTACGCTCCGATCTGCGCCTGAGGCGTGCATGGGAGAGATTGGATCTGCTGTACGAAGAGACCGAGGATCTGTTCAAGCGCGTGAAACCCACCAAGGATATCTGCGAACTGCGTAACATGATCAATGTAGGCTACCTTATTACCCGTCAGGCACTGGAGCGCAAGGAGAGCCGCGGACTGCACTACACCCTCGACTACCCCAGGCAGGACAACCATACGCCGCAGGAGGTTTGGTGATGCATGCGATCGTATTACATAGTATTGTACCCGTGCGCGCAGAGGCGCGCGAAGGCGCGGAGCAGGAGACTCAACTCTTGTTCGGTGAACTCTGTGAGGTGCTGGAGCAACAGCCGCGCTGGTATAAGGTGCGCAATGTGTCAGATGGCGAAGAAGGGTACGTGGATGCCATCATGCTCACGCCTATGACCGACGAGGAGCATTCGGTTTATGCCGCGGGTCTGGCTTCCGCCACAGCACGCGTCATGCTACCGATGACCTACGCTGTGAGCGGTAACAACGGTCAGACTATTCCTCTGAGCATGGGCACCAGGTTGGCGAACTACAAGGACGGACAGTTTGAGGTGTTGGGCGTACCGTTCCGCATCGATAGTGCGGCCGTAGCTGAGCAAGCGTTACCGCTGAATGCAGACACACTGATGCAGATTACGCGATTCCTGCTGAATACGCCTTACCTATGGGGCGGGAAGAACGCTCTGGGCATGGACTGCTCGGGGCTGGCGCAGACGGTGATGAGCCTTTTTGGCATCAGTCTGCCGCGGAATGCATCGCAGCAAGTGAAGTGTGGCAAGGAGGTTAAGAGCCTGCAGGATGCGCAAGCCGGTGACCTGGTGTTTTTCGACCACGCTGACCCGGATAGCGAAGGCACACTGCCCCATAACTGCACAGGTGACATGCGTATCACGCATGTTGGCCTGCTACTTGATGCCAAGCGCGTCATCCATTGCTCGGGTCGCGTGAAGATTGAGCGCATTGATGAGAGGGGTATATATAGTCCGGAGCACCAGGCATACACCCACCATCTGGCAGCGATAAGGAGAGTGAATAGTTAATAGTGAACATACCATGAGAAATAATCTGCTACTTGTAGCAAGCGTTGTACTGCTTGCATTTTCGATTACACATGTTCAGGCCAGCGACTGTCAACCGGTCAATGTGTCGTACCTGCAGAGCGGCTTGGGCGATATGAACTCCGATGGTATCTGGGTGTGGGATTCGCACAATTATGTAAAGGCGCGCGTGCAAGGCGGTGGTGTGGGGCTGCTGTGCACCCCCGAACTGGACTTGTCAGGCGTGGATGCAGTGAGCCTGAGTTTTGAGCACACGCACAACTATGCGAATAACCCATCCGAGGACTACACGCTCTGGGTGACGGACAACTACTTGGGCACCTACGAGGCATCCCAGTGGACGCAACTACCCATCACGCAGTACGCGACGAATAGCGACTGGAACTTCGTGAATGCCACGATCACTGTTCCTCTGTCTGACGTGGGCGAAAAGACGGTGTTCTGCTTCCGCTACACCAGCACGGCTGAAAAGAACGGCACGTGGGAGTTGAGGAACCTGCACATCGTAGCCACCTGCGAGGGAAAGGTGGCACCGCCAGTTGACTTGCCGGATGTAGGTAGTGGACGTCTGAAAGTCTTTGTGCAGAACTTGCAGAACTACTACATCACCTACAACACAGGTCGCGGCAACTACACTCGCGAGGAGTTTGCAGAGAAGACACACAAAATTATGGATGCAATGCTGTGGGCGGACGCCGATATATACGCGTTCTGCGAACTGGAGGCGCAAGACATTATCCTCCGCCAACTGGTGGATAGTATCAACAAACAGGCGAACATCACCAACTATGTATACGTAGCGGACGGCATCAACGAAGCGTGGGATGAGCAGTATAACAATAATCTCAAGTCCGGCTTTATCTACCGGAAAGACAAAGTCAAGACCATCGGCAGCAGCACTGGGGCTTACTATTCTGGCTACTATAGCCGCACGATGCGCATCCAGACCTTTGAGGAACTGAGTACGGGCGAGCAGTTCACCCTGTCAATGAACCACTTCAAGTCCAAAGCTGGTGGTGCGGAGGATCAGGGCAACAGCCAGCGTGTAACCAATGCTACCACGCTGATTAATAACCTGCCGGGCAAAGCCAAGGATGAGGACATACTCATCGTGGGTGACCTGAACTGCGAGGTGGGCGAAGAACCGCTCAATCTTATCGAGAACGCAGGTTATGTGGAGCAACTGCTTAAGTATGATGCTAATGCCTATTCATATTGTTACCAGGGCAACGGTTCGCTAATCGACCATGTATATGCTAACGCTACCATGGCGGCACAGATCACGGGTGCCGGAGTGTTTCATATATCATCAACCTGCGAGCTGGCGAATGCTGACTATCGCTACTCCGACCACGATCCGTATATGGTGGGCATCAATCTGGGTAGTCACCCTACCGGATGCGAGCAGGCAACAGCTACACGCACCGCTATCAAGCGTATGCAGAACGGACAACTGATCATCGTCCGCCCTGATGGAACACGCTACAATGTGATAGGACTAAGAGTGGAGTAATGCTATAATTTGAAGATTTAAAAATTTGAATATTATGAACAAACAAACACTTTCTGCATGTATCCTGGCTATCGGTGTAGCGGTAGCAGGTTGGTTTATTTATTGCGGCATTCATCAGATGGCCTCCAAAGACCGCGCCGTAGTAGTGAAAGGTCTCTCTACTCGTGACGTGCGGGCAGATTATGTCGTTTGGCCGTTGGACTTCGGTGTGCGCGGCAATGATATTAGTTCATTGTATGCCGACTTGGCTGTGATTGAGAAGTCAGCACGTGCGTTTTTTATGGACAAAGGCTTTAAGGAGAGCGAGATCACTCGCGGAAACGTCTCGATTGATGACAACTGGTCAGGCTACTACGAGCGCAAGCCCGAGTTCCGCTACTCGATGCGCACCTCGCTGATCATCTCCACTGCTGATGTTGAACGCGTAATTGCCAATCTGGGTTGCCAGAGCGAACTGCTGAAGAAAGGCGTTATCCTGCAGTCGTACGATTGGAACACTGATTTCCAGTACAATGGTCTCACGGAACTCAAGCCCGAGATGATTCAGGAGGCTACGCAGAACGCTCGTGCTGTAGCACAGAAGTTCGCAGAGGATGCTCAGTGCCGGTTGGGTAGCATTAAGGAGGCTAGTCAAGGCCAGTTCACTGTCGAAAATGACCAGTACCAGCCATGGATTAAGCATGTACGTGTGGTAACAACAGTTTCCTATTTCCTTAAGTAAGAATACTGTACAGATACTCCTGCTCCGGCTGCCCGGGTGTTGGATGCCACTCGGCTTTCTGCATCACGTCTAAGGCGTACAGATCCATCACCGATGAGTAGCCGGAACGGCAGATTATTCGTTCGGCACCTAATAGATAGGCTGCCAAGTGGCTATCGTCCAGCCATGGCACGATAGTCAGTTTTCCATGTTTGATTATGGTGGGCGGTTCCTGAAGCTTACCACGTACGATGAGCACCGTTTCGTCGGTGTGTTCATAGCGTCGGCACAACTCCTGCTCCAGGAGTGTGCGCTGCGGCTCCAGTCCGGATAGTACAGCTACAATCTTGTAGGTCGTATCCGGTGTGTACGTCTTGCCCGCAAAGCGCGATAATGCACCTATGTATTTGGCGTTGGGCGGCAAGATAGCGGGGTGTGAAAGTTTGCCGGCCAGACCATGACCGGCTTGCTCGTCGGGGATAAGGCAGGTGTCGTAATGACGTATGATTCGTCGGTGTAATCGTGCCACCAGTGGCTCCAGCCATTCCCATGGACGAGGCAGAGCAATGCTGAGTTGATGAGTCAGGTACAAGCAACGCGTTTTGGAGGAGTATAGTCCGAAACGATTGTCAGAGATCACTTCGTCCAACTGCTCGTAGCGCAGATATTCATCCAGTAATGCATGATCTTGTCGTGCCGAACGGATGATGCTGGGCAAGGCACGTAGTATTGCCCACACCTGCCGTCCGCTTTGACTATAATGCAAGCGGAGTGGAGCCAATTGAAGAACAGCCAGGGAGGGAAAATGCTTCCTAAGTAGCGCCAACGACTCGCCGTCACCCCCCAGTACGACCTCATAACCTTCCGCAATCAGCCGCTCAACGAGCGGCACGCAGCGAGAGGAGTGACCTAATCCCCAATTCAGTGGTGCGACGAGTATTCTCATGATTTGTTTATTCCTTGCCTTGTCTGTGGTGTGTGTCTCTTATGCAGAGATGATGACATCCATCCCCTCTGCTTGTAGTGGCGCAGCTATCTGCTCCATCTGTTCGCGGCTGATCTTCTCCAATGTCTTGACCGGTGTGGTGCGGTCGATCACGTATATCATTATCTGCTTGGGTCGTAGTTCGCGCACCGACTTGTACCATGCGTCCAACTCGTCAGGCGTAGTGTTGTCCACTGCGCTACCATCAGGTAGCGTGCCCCGTAGGAAGCATGTTTGCAAGGTGAAGTCGCCGTCGAACTGTTGCAGGTAGCCGATGATAGTTTCCACGGTGAGCTGCTTGTTCACAGGTTGGTCAATAGCACGCATAGTGGTGGTGATTGCACTGTCGAGCTTGAGTATGCGGTTGTCGCAGTGCCGCAGCGCGCGCATTACATCCTCCCGCCCCAGTTGCGTGGAATTGGTCAGCACCGACACCTTAGCCGATGGGCAGAGCAGGTCGCGTAACCTGCAGGTGTCCTCGATTATGCCTTCGAACTCAGGGTGCAACGTTGGCTCTCCGTTGCCGCTGAAGGTGATCACATCCGGCGTGACTTGTTCGGTCTGGAGCTGCTGCAACTTACACTCCAACGCTTCGCGTACCTCTGCACGGGTCGGCAGAACAGGGTGAGCAAACGGTTGATTAAAGCCGCACTCGCAATAGATGCAGTCAAACGTGCACAACTTGCCATTTGTCGGCATCAGGTTCATGCCCAACGATGCACCTAACCGGCGAGAGTGAATAAGACCATAAACAATCTCTGAAAACAGCATAATTCTCCGTATATTGTGTTAAATATGAATTCTTTTTTATATTTTGACCACAAAGATAGCGAAAAATTTGCAAATTTGCAAAAAAATGTGTATCTTTGTATCCGAAATATGCAAATTTTCCAATTTTCAAACTTTCAAGTCGTAATACCATGCAAATCTATAAGGCAAATATCCTCTTCACGAAAGAGCGTACGCAGTTTGATGTTATTCCCAATGGTTATATTGCTGTTGATGGTGGCAAGGTGGTCGGTGTGTATGAGCAGTTGCCAGCCTCTTTGGCTGGTCAGCCCATAACGGATTATGGCGACAAGTTGCTTATTCCGGCCATGTGTGACATGCACGTGCATGCACCGCAGTACCGCAATCAGGGTATAGCTATGGATCTTGAGCTTCTTCCGTGGTTGCAAAACTATACTTTCCCCGAGGAGAGCAAGTATGTAGATACGGCGTATGCCGAGCGGATGTACCGCCGTTTTGTGCGTGACTTGTGGCGTTTCGGCACGATGCGTACTGTAGCCTTTGCTACGGTTCATCGCGACAGCACGCGCTTGTTGATGAACCTGTTCCGCGAAGCTGGCATGAGCGCACATGTGGGCAAGGTAGATATGAACCGCAACTGCCCGGATGCGCTCTGTGAGACAGTGGAGGACGCTATTCGCGATAACGAAGCACTCATCGCCGATTGCACTGAACCGGACGCTTTGGTCAGGCCAATCATCACGCCACGCTTCGTGCCCTCTTGTACGCCCGAGCTGCTGCAAGCCTGTGGTGACCTGGCTCGCAAGCATCATTTGCCTGTACAGTCACACTTGTCCGAGAACCGCAGCGAGATAGCCTGGGTGCAAGAACTTGAACCCGATAGCCGCAACTATGGTGATGCGTACCGCCGTTATGGCCTGTTCGGCGATACACCGACAATCATGGCGCACTGCGTATGGACGGAGGGAGAGGAACTCGAGTTGATGCGCGAGAAGCAAGTCATGGTAGCTCACTGCCCGACTAGTAACCTTAATCTGTCCTCGGGCACGGCACCTATACGCGTGTTCCTCAATCAGGGTGTACCTGTCGGCTTGGGTAGTGACATCAGCGGAGGACACGACTTGAGCATCTTCAAGATGATGGTTTATGCGATTCAGGTAAGCAAGATGCTCTATTGCCAAGATAAGTCGTTGCCTTTCCTTACCCTATCCGAAGTATTCTGGGTTGCCACCAAGTCAGCCGGACAATTCTTTGGCAAAGTGGGTAGTTTTGAGCCGGGTTACGAGTTCGATGCGCTGGTTGTTGATGATTGTTCACTCAACCTCGACAACTATAGTCTGCTTCACCGTCTGGAGCGTTTCATATACCTCGGTGACGACCGGCAGATTGTTCATCGCTTCTGTCGAGGCAAAGAGATACTTGAACCCCGTGTTTAATACGATGTGGAATAGAAAAGGAGTGGCGATTGCCACTCCTTCGTTTTGCAGATCACTTACGGATACCCAGTTCCTTAATCAGTGCACGATACTTCTCGATGTCCTTAGCCTTCAAGTAGTCGAGCAAACGACGACGCTTACCAACGAGGTTGGTCAAGGCGCGCTCTGTGCCGAAATCCTTGCGGTTCAGCTTCAGGTGCTCGGTGAGGTGATTGATGCGGAAAGTGAACAATGCGATTTGACCTTCGGTCGAACCTGTGTCCTGAGCGCTCTTGCCAAACTTGGCAAAAAGCTCTGCTTTTTTCTCTGATGTCAAATACATGACTTGTAGAATATTTGAAGTTTAACAATCACAGCAATGCAGTATCACTCGGGTAACAACATCGCTGCATTTATGCTCCCTCTTTTCTGGGAAAGCAGCTGCAAAGGTAAGCAAAAAATCCCATTAATGCAAATATTTTAGCAAAAAAGTGCACCCGGATGCGTTTTTTATTATCTTTTGACACATTTCGTAGCCAAAACGTCTCATTTCCCGCAGATGAAATAGATGCCTTATATTCCACCAAATACCGGCTGAGTAACTTGATTGCGCGCTTTGCGTTTTTTTTAAGCCTATCTTACAAAAAGTATATTTTTTGCCGGCTAAATGCACTTTTCTTTAAGAATGCTATTAAAAATCGAAATATTTTTGTATCTTTGTGCTCGCTATAAACAATCGCGTGTTGTCACTATCTAATTACTACGCATATGCAAGATAATACTATTCCCTTGTTGGACTGCCCGAAGGACTACCTGATTGGCGATGCCAGTGGTAAAATTATGAATGAGTACGGTCGTTTCCCGTGTAAGATTCAGTGCACCGTGTATGCTGTCCTGGCGCGTGGTACCGCCAAGGCAACTATCAACGTAACCCAGTACGACTTCCATCAGAACGATGCGTTGCTGCTGGAGTCCGGTTCGTTCCTGCTGATTCACGAATTCTCGGAGGATGCGCTGGTGTATTATGTGCTGTTCAGCTCGTCGTTTATGGAGAAGAACACGTTCCAGACTCGTCTGACAGTCAATGCCATGCATATGCACTCGCCTATTGTTACGTTGACGGCCGAGCAGGCGGGTATCATGGTTAGCACATGCAAACTGCTCATTGACGCCACCAACTGCACACCATCGCTGCTCAACACGGAGAAGATGGTCAATGTGTATAATATCTTCCAGATGACCTTCAATGGCTTCTTCCGTGCTCAATCTGACACCACGCTTCGTCCGCAGGATCGCAAGAACGAGATTTACTACGAGTATTGCAATCTTGTGCTCAAGCATTACCACGAGTGGCATCATGTATCCAAATATGCCGAAATGATGCACATCACTCTGCCGCACCTTTGCGCTACCATCAAGCAGGTAAGCGACAAGACTGCCGGTGACTTGATTGTAGAGGCCATCATCACCGATGCCAAGGCCAAGCTTAAGCTCACGAATTTGCAGGTGAAGGAGATCGCGCTGTCATTAGGCTTCGACAATGTGGCGTTCTTCAACCGTTTCTTCAAAACCCACACCACGGTCACTCCGAAGGCCTATCGCTTGATGGTGTGAGAGTTCAACCTTCCAATCTGGAATACTTCAAATGGCAAAGACCTTCTATATCGAAACCTACGGCTGTCAGATGAATGTGGCTGACAGTGAGGTGGTAGCTGCCATCATGCAGACCACTGATGCCGAGTACACAGACGACATTACCCAAGCCGACATTATCCTGCTCAACACTTGCTCCATCCGCGACAATGCCGAGCAACGCGTGTTGCATCGCTTGCAAGAGCTTGCGGGTGGCAAGCGCGCCAAACGCTGCCTGATAGGTGTAATAGGCTGTATGGCTGAGCGTATGGGCGAGAAGTTGTTGCGCGACTATAAAGTGGATTTTGTGGCCTGCCCCGATGCCTATCTCGACCTGCCTAACTTGCTCGCGCAATGCGAGGCCGGTCATCAGGCTATCAATGTTGAGCTCAGCACCACTGAGACCTATGCTCAGGTTCTTCCTGCCCGATTGGGCAAGCAGATATCCGGCTTCGTGAGTATCATGCGCGGATGCAACAACTTCTGCTCCTACTGCGTTGTTCCTTATACTCGCGGGCGCGAGCGCTCGCGCGACGTGGAAAGCATTCTCAATGAGGTGCTCGATCTCCAGCGCCGCGGCTACAAGGAGGTGACTCTGCTGGGGCAGAATGTTAACTCCTACCGTTGGGAGAGAAATAACCAAATGATAAATGGTACATGTCAAAATGGTAAATGTATCGACTTCGCTGATCTGTTGCAGATCGTTGCAACCGCTGTGCCCGCAATGCGCATTCGCTTCACCACTTCGCATCCCAAAGACATGAGCGACAAAACGCTGCAAGTAATTGCGGATAATGCCAATATCTGCAAGTTCATCCATCTTCCTGTGCAAAGCGGCAGCAACAAGATTCTCAAACTCATGAACCGCAAATACACGCGTGAGTGGTATCTTGAGCGTATTGCTGCTATCCGGCGCATTTTGCCTGATGCCGCTATCGGTACGGATGTATTTTGTGGCTTTCATGACGAGACGCTCGAAGATCATGCGCAGACGCTATCTCTGATGCGCGAGGTGGGGTTTGACACTGCGTTTATGTTCAAGTATTCCGAGCGACCGGGTACCTATGCGCATCGGCACTTGCCCGATAATGTCAGCGAGGAGGAGAAAGTGCGTCGACTCAATGAGATAATCGCTCTGCAGAACACCCTTTCGCTCGAATCGAATCAGCGCGAAGTGGGCAAAGTGGTTGAGGTGCTGGTGGAAGGATACTCCAGGCGTAGCCACGATGACATGTTTGGACGTACATCACAGTACAAGACTGTCGTATTCCCGCGACAAGGAAGACACATCGGTGAGCTCGTCAAGGTTAGAATAATATCCGCTTCTGCTGCCACACTCAAAGGTGAACTGGTCGGAGAATAGAAAAAAATGTGGTGATTTTTCACATTCCGTGTGCCCCTAAATGCCGATTTTGACCAAAAAATGCAAAAAAAAACAAAAAAAGTGCATTTTTTTTGAAAAATATTTGCATATTTAAAATATTTATATTACCTTTGCACCGAAAACAAATAAAATTTTCATAGTTAAGGTTTAGGTTTAATGGCAACAGGAGGCTGGGAAGTTTCCTGTTGTTTTTAGAACCAAAAGAAAATTTGCCTGGCTGTGAAGACTTTTTTGTTTTGTGTTTTGATACGTAAAAAGTCAACGATGCAAGCATTTGCATCGCTTTAATATATTTGAGTTATGGCAAAGAAAAAGGCAAAAGCGAAGACGGTCGAACAATATAGAATCATTAAGCCGTCGGCAAGCGCACCGGCTGTAGAGGAAGTGTTGTTTGACTTGAGCGAACCCGATGAATTTCGGAAGGCCTTCCTTGCCGCTGAAATCTTGAATAGGAAATACTAAGGAAATTTCCAACCGCTACAGAAAATAAATCAAATAGCATATATGGCAACAACTTACATGACTGCAGATGGTCTGCAAAAACTGAAAGAAGAGCTGTCGTTTCTTGAGAGCGTTGAGCGCCCGCGTGTGATTGCGGCTATCGCCGAGGCACGTGACAAAGGTGACCTTAGCGAGAATGCCGAGTACGATGCAGCGAAGGAGGAACAAGGACATTTGGAAACACGCATTGCTATCCTCAAAAGCAAAATTGTCGATGCGCGTATCATTGATGAAACAGCTATCAACACCGACGAGGTACAGATCCTCACCCGCGTACGTGTACGTAATAAAAGGAATGGTGCGGAGAAAGTGTATCAGATCGTAACCGAAGGCGAAGCCAATATCGCCGAAGGCAAGATCGCATCTACTACACCTATAGCCAAAGGTCTGCTCGGCAAGAAAGTAGGCGAGGTTGCGCAAGTATCTGTGCCGGCTGGTATCTTGGAACTTGAAGTGCTCGAGATTTCACT
Source organism: uncultured Bacteroidales bacterium (assembly GCA_946403215.1). Taxonomy (GTDB): domain Bacteria; phylum Bacteroidota; class Bacteroidia; order Bacteroidales; family Paludibacteraceae; genus Colicola. The sequence goes on from CAMIZG010000001.1 coordinate 15,159, forward strand.
CTAATCGTCAATTACAAATCTGCAAAATCTTCGAATTCCCATGACACTATTCACGCACATCATCAATGGCGATATCCCCAGCTTCAAGGTGGCAGAAAGCGAGCATTGCTACGCATTCCTTGACATCAATCCGCTAATGAAAGGGCACACGCTGGTAGTACCCAAACTGCGCGAACCCGAAGCCGATTACATCTTCGACCTCGACGACGATCTGCTGGCTAACCTCATGGTTTTTGCCAAGAGAGTAGCTGCCGGTATAAAGAAAGCCACCGGATGCAAACGCGTAGGCGTGGCTGTGTTGGGCATGGAGGTTAACCATGTGCACATTCATCTCGTGCCCATGAACTCGGAGCGAGATATGTCGTTCACCAACCCCAAGCTTCAGTTGCATACTGAAGAGATGGCCGAGATAGCCAACTCCATCGCACAAGCGATTGACCCTGTATAATCTTTAATCATCAACATTATAAACGTAACGTTTATGGCTTTTTTATCCTTTACGCAAGAAATTGCAATCGACCTCGGCACAGCCAACACCCTCATTATGTATGAGGATCAAATTGTGGTTAACGAGCCCAGTGTGGTAGCTATATCTGTGGCGGACAACAAGTGCTTAGCTGTAGGCCGCAAAGCGCAACAGATGATTGGCCGCGGCAGTCAGCAGATCCGTACCGTTCGTCCTCTCAAGGAAGGCGTTATTGCCGACTTCCAGGCCTGCGAGATGATGATCCGCGGACTCATCAAAATGATCCCGCAAAAGAACAAACTCTTCACACCTGCCATCCGAATGGTAGTAGGTATTCCTTCGGGTTGTACCGAAGTCGAGATCCGTGCTGTACGCGACAGTTGCGAACATGCCGGCGGACGTGAGATCTATATGCTCTACGAACCGATGGCAGCCGCTATTGGTATCGGTGTGGATGTTGAAGCACCGAAAGGTTGTATGGTCGTTGATATAGGTGGTGGTACAACCGAGATCGCTGTTATCTCCCTCGGCGGTATTGTCGCAAACAAATCTATCAAGACTGCCGGTGACGACTTCAACCGTGACATCATCGACTTCATGAGCCGCATGCACAATATGCGTATCGACGAACCGACAGCCGAGCGTATCAAGATCGCCGTTGGTGCAGCTCTCCCCGAACTTGAAGAAGCACCCGAGGACTACCTCGTAACAGGTCCTAACAAAGTCACCGCTCTGCCGATGAAGGTGCTCGTAAGCTATCAGGAGATTGCCCACTGCCTCGAAAAATCCGTTTCGCGTATTGAGCAGGCTGTACTCGCCGCACTCGAATCCACGCCTTCGGAGCTCTACGCCGATATCGTGGAGCGCGGTATCTACCTCGCTGGTGGTGGTGCTATGTTGCACGGTCTGGCCAAACGTCTGCAGGACAAGATTACCATCCCGTTCCACGTAGCCGAAGATCCGCTTCTCTCCGTGGCACGCGGTGCCGGCATCGCCCTCAAGAACTACGACCGTTTCGGCTTCCTGATCCGCTAAATCATTTTGACATTTATTCATTTACTATTTACAATTCAAGCAACTCGAAATAACTCCAATTGTAAATTGTAAATTGTCAAATTGTAAATTGTTATGCACAATCTGCTGCAACTGATAGTACGCTACAGCAACTTCTTGCTCCTCTTGGGGCTTGAAGTTGTTGCTTTTGTTTTCGTTGTCCACGGAAACAAGTACCAGCAGGTCGCAGCATCCGGTGCGGCAAATGTTGTCACAGGCAGCATTCAACTCGCGCACGACAACGTCACCTCGTACTTCCATCTGCGCGCCGACAATGCCCAACTCCTTGAAGAGAATGCCCGACTCAATGCCGAGATTCTCGAACTTCAGAACGGTCAAACACGTAAACGAGACGTAAACGACACGTTAACGACACGTAATCGGGAGCCGCTTTCGTCGGAGGAAACACCATACATCCGTGCCGACTTGGACTACGCATTCATCCCCGCGCGTGTCATTGCGTTCTCTGACGACCGCCACCACAACTACATCACGCTTAACAAAGGTGCGCGTGACGGCGTGACACCCGACATGGGTGTTATCGGCAAGGACGGCATCGTAGGTGTTGTGCAGTCCGTCAGCAACCATTTCGCAGTCGTAGCACCTGTCATCCACGAGGGAATATTCATCTCCGCCATGATCCGCAAGAACGGCTATATGGCCACCCTGCATTGGCATATGCCTGATATCCGCCACGCTGCATTGGAGGATGTAGCGCGTCATGTGCAGGTCGAGGCAGGTGACACTATCGTTACCAGCGGACTGAGCGCCATCTTCCCCGCCAATATGCCGGTAGGTGTCATCTCCGATGTCAAACTGGGTGAGGGCGACTCCTACTATGATGTGGATGTACAACTCGCTACCGATTTCCATAGCCTGCGCACCGTGCATGTGCTTCAGTTCAACCATCGCGCCGAACTCGACTCAATAGCCCAATAACCATCAATCGTAAATTGTCAATAGGATGTCTGACTGGCTCAAATACATAGGTATCTTCATATTGCTCCTGTTCTTACAGGTGCTGCTGCTTGACAATCTGCATTGGTTGGGCTTGATCCATCCGTTTGTTTATTTGTGGGCTATCCTGCTCTTGCCGATTGAGTTGCCACGCTGGGCGCAGATGCTTATCGGTACCGCCATCGGTATGGTGATGGATTTGTTCAGCCATGCGCCGGGTATTCACATGGCAGGCTGCGTCATGGCGGCTTACTTGCGTCCACTGTTGGCCGCCAACTATGTGCAGGATGTTGAGCGAATGAAGGGCGCTATCACCATCGATGCCATCGGTGTGGGCAATTATTTCAGGATGTTGGCTGTGCTGGTGATGGTGCATCACGCCGTGGTCTTTATGTTGGAGGCATTCACTTTCCATCACTTCGGTTACACGCTCCTGCAAATCTTGCTCAGCAGTGCTTTCAGCTATGCGTTCATCCTCATGTTTGAATACGTCCGCAAGAACACCTAAGCAACGCCAAATCGTCAATCGTAAATCAGTCAATTGTCAATGACTAATGATCCGTACAGCAGGCGACCGTTTATCATCATGGGTTCCGTGGTGATAGTGGTGCTCGTATTTATTGCTCGCCTGTTCTGGTTGCAGATCATCGACCAGTCCCAAAAGCAGAAAGCGGACAATAATGCGTTGCTTCGTCAGGTAGTTTATCCATCGCGCGGTCTGATCTACGACCGCAACGGCGAACTGCTGGTCATCAATCAGCCTATTTACGAAGTCACACTTATCTTTCAGGAGATGCGCCACGGTTTTGACACGGTGGCGTTCTGTCAATGCCTAAACATTGACCGTGAGGAATTTGACCAGCGTATAGCCGCCATTCGCGACAAGAAGCGCAACCGCGGATTCTCCACTTATACGCCACAGATCTTCATGGCGCAACTTGGCAAGGAAGATGTTGCATCCCTGCGTGAGACGTCCTATAAGTACCCCGGCATGGGCATACGCAAACGTACGCTCCGTGGCTACAACTATCCCTATGCTGCTCATATATTGGGCTCTGTAGGCGAGGTTTCGCAAGCGGACCTTGACCGCGACGTGTACTACCAAGCCGGCGACTATTCGGGGCGCGATGGTTTGGAGCGTACCTACGAGAAGCGCCTGCGTGGTGAGAAAGGTGTGGAGGTGATTATGCGCGACTCGCGCGGACGCATCCAAGGCTCGTATCATGATGGCGCGGAGGATGTTGAAGCGGTTACGGGCACTGACCTCCATCTGTCATTGGATATCCATCTGCAGGCGCTGGCTGAGCAATGCTTGCAAGGTAAGGTGGGGAGTGTGGTAGCACTCGAACCTGCTACAGGCGAGATACTCGCCCTAGCATCATCGCCTACGTGGAATCCCGAGATACTCGTAGGCAAGCAGCGCTCCACGCAGTACAACCGTCTGCTTAACGATCCTACCAAGCCGCTATTCAACCGCGCGCTGCAAGCTACCTATCCGCCGGGCTCAACGTTCAAGACTATCCAGTCCGTTGTTTGCCTGCAGGAGGGTGGCATCACACCGCAGACGAAGTACCCGTGCTCGGGTCCCGGCTCATCGCCTATCAAGTGCACCCACCATCACGGTTCGCCGGTCAGTCTACTCAACGCTATCGAGCAGAGCTGCAACCCTTACTTCTGGTGCGCCTTCCGCGACATGCTGCAGAAAGACGGTTACGGTGATGATAATGCCGTGTTCCGCAAGCGTTATAATCTCTGGCGTAACGACGTGATGAAATTCGGTCTCGGGCAGCGCTTCAAGAACACTGATCTTGGCGAACAGGCTGCCGGCAAGATTCCCTATGAACGAGAGTACAATAGGACATATGGCGAGAAAGGCTGGAAGGCTATCACTATTCGCTCGCTCAGTATTGGTCAGGGCGAGGTGCTCGTTACGCCCCTGCAGCTGGCGAATCAGGCGGCTACGTTGGCTAACCGCGGCTACTACATCACCCCGCACTTGAATACCGAACTGACCAGCAACCCCGACCTGCGCCACGTGACAGGTATGGATACAACATGGTTCTCGATTGTGGCACAAGGCATGCATCAGGTAATGACACATGGTACAGGCCGTTGGTACAATATCGATAGCCTGCAGATGTGCGGCAAGACCGGTACAGTACAAAACCCTCATGGCAAGGATCATGCTATCTTCATTGGCTTTGCTCCGATGGACGCGCCGAAGATAGCCGTGGCAGTCGTCGTGGAGAACGCAGGCTTTGGAGCTACCTGGGCTGCCCCTGTCGCATCGCTGATGATGGAGCAGTACCTGACTGACACTATCCGCCGAAAAAATATATACAACAAGATGGTCAACACCGTCCTCGAACACCCAAGCGAACAACAATGACCCGCAATAGCGTCATATCAGGTATCGACTGGTGGACTATCATCCTCTTTCTCGTCATCGCCCTGTTCGGTTGGCTGAATATCTATGGTGCCAGTTACACGTTCGACCAGACTTCGCTGTTCGACCTGAGCAACCGTGCCGGCAAGCAGTTCCTGTGGATCAGTGTAGCCTGCGTGCTTGGTATAGCTGTGTTGTTTGTTGAGGGACGAACCTATGAGGTCATCGCCTACCTGCTGTACGCGTTTTGGATAGTGGTGTTGCTCATCACGCCTTTGCTGGCGCATAACACCAAGGGCTCGATGTCGTGGATTGACTTGGGACCGCTCAAGTTCCAGCCTGCCGAGTTGGCGAAAATGATTACGGCATTGGCGTTGGCTAAGTATATGGGCCGCTACGAATACCGTGTGCGTTCATGGCGCGATCTAATGGTACCTTTCCTGCTCTTGGCTTTGCCAGCGGGCATCATCATGGTGTGGCAGAGTGAGACCGGCTCAGCGCTGGTGTTTGCCTCGTTCCTGATAATGTTCTACCGCTCTGGTATGTCGGGCTACGTGCTAACCGGTGGCCTGTCGTTCGCGTTGCTGTTTATCTGTGCTATCCGCTTTGGCGAGGTAGCCTTGCCGTTGGGTACAGGCAGTGTCGGTGTGCTCATCTGTTACCTGGTGCTCATTGCGGTGGTCGTTGGGTTCATGTGGCTGCAGGAGCAGGACGGGAAGAACACGCTCATCCTGTGTGGTATCATCGTTCTGACCTATGCAGCTGGACTCATCGCGAATATTTGGTTCACGGTCAACTTCAACCTTATCTCTCTCGTTGCCTTGGTGCTGGCGTTGGCGTATTTTACTTTCGTTGTTCTTTACCGCCGGCACTTCAGTCTGCTAATTGTCACGGCGTATGTTGCCGTCGCGCTGCTGTTCTGCGAGGCGTGTACGATGGTTTTCGACAAGGTGCTCCAGCCGCACCAGCGCACACGTATTGAGGTGCTGCTCGGACTCAAGGACGATCCGGCAGGCGCAGGCTACAATGTCAACCAGTCGCTTATTGCTATCGGTTCAGGGCAGTTTACCGGCAAAGGGTTTCTCAAGGGTACACAGACCAAGCTCCGCTTTGTGCCGGAGCAGGATACGGACTTCATCTTTTGTACTGTAGGCGAGGAGTGGGGCTTCATCGGTTCGGCGGGGGTGCTGATCGTCTACCTGATCTTTATTCTAAGACTGATCTTTATAGCCGAACGCCAGCGCGACAACTACTCGCGCATCTACGCCTATTGTGTGGCTGGCATCTTCTTCTTCCACTTGACGATCAATGTGGGCATGGTGCTGGGCTTGTTGCCTGTTATCGGTATTCCGTTGCCGTTCTTCAGTTACGGAGGTTCGTCCATGATAAGTTTCACCCTGCTGTTGGCCGTGCTGCTCCGCCTCGATGCCGAACGACTAAACAAACTGCACTAAATGAACTATAGCCACGACATATTTTCTCGCACCAAGTTACTATTAGGCGAACAGCGCATGGCTCGCATGGCTGAGTGTCACGTCCTCCTGTTCGGCGTGGGCGGCGTAGGCTCATGGTGTGCCGAGACGCTCATCCGCTCGGGCATAGGCCATCTGACTATGGTGGATGGCGATACGGTCGTCCCCTCGAACATCAACCGCCAGCTCATGGCCACCACTGCCACACTTGGGCAGTACAAGGTAGGTGTGCTGCGTGAGCGGCTGCAACTGATCAACCCCGAAGCTGTGATCAATGCTGTGGTCAGACGCTACAATGCCGATACAGCCGACACCTTCCATCTGGCGGACTACGACTTCGTGATCGATGCCATCGATTCGCTCACCGACAAAGCCATGCTCATCAACCATGCCACGCGCACCGAAGGGGTGCAACTCATATCCAGCATGGGAGCAGCGCGTAAGCTCGATCCTACCCGGATAAAGATAGCTGATTTTCGTAAAGTGACGGGCGATCCGTTGGCGCGCACGTTAAGGCATAAGTTCAAGTCGCTGGGTGTCTTCCCCGATCGTCGCTTCCTGTGCGTCTATAGCGATGAGGTGCTACCCAATGCTCACGAATCAGACGACCGCATCAACGGGAGTATAGCACACATCACGGCCATCTTTGGTCACATGCTTGCATCCGTTGTAATCAATAGTTTGTATTAGCTCTTCTGCCCCAGTCTGTTCAGGTGGCAAAGCATCAGGCTGCCGTCCTCGCGACGCAGGTGCATGCCGTTCCCTTGGCAATAGTCGAAGGCCTTGCAGTTCTTGCAGGGCTCCAGTTGGCGCATCCAACGGCGGTCGCGGTAGGGCTTGAACTCCTCCTCCCATACGCGCCAAAACGAGTCCTTGTAGATGTTCCCTTGGTAGTACTTGCCGCGTATGCTAGTGCATGCGGATATGCTACCATCAATTAGTATGGATGCAGCCGTCACGCCCGCGGCGCACTGGTACAGATGGTCGCGCACCTTGCCCTCGTAGCTGCCCAGATACCCCTCGCACGAGTACGACACATGTCTGCCCGCCTCGCGCTCGGCTACTATGAAGTCCATCAGCCGCTTGAACTGCTCATCGGTCAGCAAGAGCTCGGGATTGTTGGCGGCACGCCCCATAGGATCGATGCCGAACACCCGCCAGTCGCGTACGCCCAGGCTCCACAATAGGTCACGGACAGCCGGAAGCCGGTCTATCGTGCGCTGGTTGACACAGGTGGCTACATCCCATACCAAGTTCGTCTCGGCGGCGCATAGCCTGATCGCACGGCACGCGCCATCAAAGGCCAAGGGGTGCTGACGCAGCCACACATGATCGTCCTGCAAGCCGTCCAGCGACACAGTGATCGAGCGCAGTCCGGCGCGATGCAACTCGCGGAACCGTGCCTCGGTCAGCGCCAGACCGTTGGTCACCATCCCCCACGGATAGCCGCGGTCGTACAGCGCGCGCCCCACAGCAGCCAGGTCATTACGCATCAGCGGCTCACCGCCCGAGATGATGATCATCACCTTGTGCGGATCAACATGAGGCGTGATCTCGGTATCTATCACGTGCAGAAAATCCTCAGCCGGCATATCATTGCCACTCCACTGTGTGTTGCTTGTGGGGACCCCGGGACGCACCTCTGCCGCTGACATGCAATCGCTGCCACAATGCAGACAATGCACATTGCAGCGCAGTGTGCTCTCCCAGAATAGTTGCTCAAGCGGATGCAGCTCGCACATGTTCCGCTGGCGCAATTGCTCCAGACGCAAGGCTAATCGCAGCCGGATATTCATTGTTCGGAGGGGGATTCAGTAGATGTGGTTAGGGGAGTATCGCCTGCTTCGTGGGTGCTCTCAGTGGCCTCGAATCGTGCGGGAGGCGGACCGTAAAGCAGCCTAACGCGCGGCATCTCGCGCTCTTCCTGTGCCTGTCGGCACTGCTCCAGTTCCATGCGCAGCTCCTCAATGATGCGGTCCTTGTTCTGCTCGGCTTGCGATACCTTCACCGTCTTGCAGCCAGTGCCCGCACCGGTCAGTCCCACCACCGCCGCCCCGAGAATAGCGTTCAGATGTTTTAAAAAGGTCTTTTTCATATCCGTGTTCCTTTTGAATACTACGTACAAAAATCGTGCCTAACATGGTGAAACTCTAATCCTCCGCTTCTCGCGCGTATGTTGAGAGTGGAGGATTTCTATACCTGCCGATTTGTCATATCAAGTGCGCGATTTGTACGTTAGAGCCGAAAAAGTACGTGGAAATTTGCAAATATCAAAAAAAAATACTACCTTTGTATGCTTTTTTCGGCGCTATGCCGGATAATTACTATTTAATCGCTGGATTGGGCAGTGCGCGTCAGCGCTCAATAGAGGTCTGTCGATCCAGCCTAAAACAAACAAAACAATGGAATACAACAATTACAAAACCGTATCGGTGAGCAAAGAAGCTGCTCGCGACCTCAAACGCTGGGTCGTAATCGATGCGAAAGACCAAATCCTTGGTCGTATGTGCACGAAGGTGGCTAACCTTCTGCGTGGAAAGTACAAACCCCAGTTCACTCCGAACGTGGATTGCGGTGACAACGTGATTATTATCAATGCCGACCAGGTTCGAATGACCGGCAACAAGTGGACCGACCGTACGTACGTACGCTACACCGGTTTCCCGGGGGGGCAGCGCGAGTTCACTCCGCTGGATCTGAAGAACAAGGGCGTTGACAAACTGATTCGCAAAGTGGTAAAGGGCATGCTTCCGAAGAACCGTCTGGGCGACAAACTGATTGGCAACCTCTACGTATTTGGCGGTGCAGAGCACGACAAACAGGCTCAACAACCGATAGTAATTGACATTAACACCCTTAAATAATTGAAGCAATGGAAGTAATCAATGCATTAGGTCGTCGTAAGGCCGCAGTGGCACGCGTTTATGTACAAGAAGGTGCCGGTAAGATCACGATCAATGGTCGTGATATCAACGTTTATTTCCCTTCTTCAATCCTCCAATACGTGGTTAAGCAACCGCTGGAGAAACTGGGAGTAACTGAGAAATATGATATCAAGGCTAACCTTGACGGTGGCGGATTCAAAGGTCAGGCAGAGGCTCTGCGTCTGGCTATCGCTCGCGCACTGGTGAAGATTAACCCAGATGATAAGTCGGCTCTGAAGGCTGAGGGATTCATGACACGTGACGCCCGTGAGGTTGAGCGAAAGAAGCCGGGTCAGCCCAAGGCTCGTCGTCACTTCCAATTCTCGAAACGTTAAAACAACTCCAAATCTTCGGGACCTGCTCTGTTGGCAGTTACCCGAAGATTGTTATGCTGCGTGACTCTCTACGCCGTATAATCAACGGAGCAATAATTAAATTATTCAAACTAATCAAACTCAAATGAGAACAAACTTTGACCAGTTGCTTGAGGCAGGTTGCCACTTTGGTCACCTCAAGCGCAAATGGAACCCCGCCATGGCACCGTACATCTACATGGAGCGCAATGGCATTCACATCATTGACCTCAACAAGACCGCCATCAAGATCGAGGAGGCAGCTGAGGCTCTGAAGAATATTGCACGTTCGGGTCGCAAGATCCTGTTCGTCAGCACCAAGAAGCAAGGCCAGGAGATCATCGCAGCTAAGGCTCAGGAAGTAGGCATGCCGTACATCACCGAGCGTTGGGCAGGTGGTATGCTCACCAACTTCCCCACCATCCGCAAGGCTGTGAAGAAGATGAGCCAGATCGACAAGATGATGACCGACGGCACGCTCGATAACGTTTCGAAGCGTGAGAAGCTGCAGATCACCCGTCAACGCGAGAAGCTGGAAAAGAACCTCGGCTCCATCGTAGACCTGACCCGTCTGCCGAGCGCATTGTTCGTTGTTGACGTTATGAAGGAGCACATTGCCGTAGCTGAGGCTAACCGTCTGGGTATCCCCGTATTCGGCATCGTTGATACGAACTCCGATCCTAATCCCATCGACTACGTTATCCCTGCCAACGACGACGCACAGAAGTCGATTGAGGTAATCGTAGGCGCTGTATGCGAGGCTATCAAGGAAGGTCTGGAAGAGCGCAAGGTAGAGAAAGCTGACGAAGAGGCTGCACAGGTTCAGGCTAACGCTGAGGCTCCCGCTCCCCGTGAGCGTCGTACACGCGTTCGCAAAGCAGCTCCCAAAACTGAGGCTGAGAAGGTTGCCGATGTAAAGGTAGATGTTCCTGCCGAGGAAGAGGCTGCCGCTGAGTAATCGTAAATCGTAAATCTGTAAATCGAAAATCAAAATGGCTGTAACATTAGCTGATATCAAAAAACTGCGCGACATCACAGGCGCAGGCATGATGGACGTAAAGAAAGCCCTGGAAGAGGCTAACGGCGACTTCGAGATCGCAAAGGACCTGCTGCGTAAGCGTGGTCAGGCTATCGCCGCCAAGCGTTCCGACCGTGAGGCTTCGGAAGGCTGCGTGCTGGCTAAGGCTGAGAATGGCTTCGGCGTTATCGTAGGCGTGAAGTGCGAAACGGACTTCGTGGCCAAGAATGCTGACTTCGTAGGTATGGTTAAACTTATTCTCGACGCTGCTTTCAACAACCGTCCCGCTGATCTGGAGGCACTGAAGGCTCTGAAGATCGGAGACTTTACCGCACAGGATCTCGTTACCGAGCGCTCGGGCGTTACGGGTGAGAAGATGGAACTGAGCGACTACACCTTCCTGAAGGGTGAGATCGTTGACGCATACAACCATCTGGGCAACAAGCTCTCGTCGCTCGTAGCAGCCAACGCAGGCGCTGACCGCGAGACCGTTCACGGCATTTCAATGCAGGTAGCCGCTATGGCTCCTATTGCACTGGACGCTGACCACGTAGCCGAAGAGGTGAAGGCCAAGGAGCTCGCTGTAGCTGTTGAGAAAACCAAACAGGACGAGGTGAACAAGGCTATCGAGAACGCTCTGCGCAAGGCCGGATTGAACCCCGCTCACTGCGATAGCGACGATCACATCGCTTCGAACACCGCCAAGGGTTGGCTCACCGAGGAGCAGGCACAGATAGCTCGCGACATCCGCGCTAACGTACCCGCTGAGGCTGAGGCTAACCTGAACATGAAGAAGATCGAGATGATCGCTCAAGGTCGTCTGGGTAAGTTCCTCAAGGAGAGCACGCTCGTTGAGCAGGCTTACATCATGAGCGAGAGCAAGGAACTGGTGAAGGACATCCTGAAGAAGCAGAGCGTGACTATTACCGACTTCCGCCGCGTAACTCTCAACCAAGAGTAATCACGTAGACGTTTGTTTATAAGGCACATAGTCGCAAGGCTATTAGCTAAACTGAAAGGACTCCAACAGAAGGAGTCCTTTTTGTATCATGTCAGTTGTCTTACCAGTTGATAGGTGGTTGCCCGTGCTGCTGCAGGTATTGGTTGGCAGCGGAGAAGTGTCCGCATCCGATGAATCCCCGATAGGCAGACAGCGGACTGGGGTGCGGCGCTTCAAGCACCAGGTGTCTGCGTCGGTTGATGAAGCGTCCCTTGCGCTGCGCGTAGCTGCCCCAGAGCATAAACACCAGATGTTCGCGTCGCTCATTGAGCGCCATGATAGCCGCGTCGGTCAGTTCCTCCCAGCCCTTGTTCTGATGGCTGCCTGCACGATGCGCCTCGACAGTGAGCGTAGCGTTGAGCAACAGCACACCTTGCTCCACCCAGCGCTCAAGATGACCGGACGATGCTGGACGAATACCCAGGTCGCGTTGGAGCTCCTTGTACATGTTATCCAAACTGGGCGGCACACGTACACCTTCGGGCACCGAGAAAGCCAATCCCTCAGCCTGTCCGGGTTCGTGGTAGGGATCTTGACCTAATATAACGACGCGCACCCGGTCAAACGGACACGCATCGAATGCATGGAAAATCAACTTAGCAGGCGGATAGCAGGTCGTTGTGCTGTATGCATGGCGAACAAATGAGGTGAGGATCTCAAAGTACGGCTTATCAAACTCCGGCTGGAGCACCGCACGCCACGATTCGTCAATACGAACTTGCATAGTTGATAGTTGATACTTGATACTTGACAGTTAATCAACAATGAGCATGGCATCGCCGTAGTCGCCGAAGCGATAGTCCTTCTTAAGAGCTTCCTTGTAGGCACCCATGACGTTATCGTAACCGCCGAACGCTGCTACGGTCATCAACTGCACAGACAGCGGGAAGTATAAGTTCACCAGTAGTGCCGATGGTACGAGCGTTTCGTATGGCGGGAAGATGAACAGGTTAGTCCAGCCTTCGTACTCCTTGATCAGTCCTGTAGTGCCGGCAACGGACTCAAGCGCACGATATACCTCCGTGCCTACAGCGCATACGCGTTTCTTGTTCAGTCGGGCTTGGTTGACTGCCTCTACGCACTCCTTGCCAATGATGATCTGCTCCGAGTCCACCTTGTGCTTGTTCAGGTCCTCGACATCAATGATCTTGAAGTTACCCAGCCCTACATGCGAGGTGAGCGTGGTGTAACTGATACCGTGAATCTCAATGCGCTTGAGCATGTTCTTGCTGATATGCATCGATGAGGCAGGAGCTGCCACTGCTCCGATGTTCTTGGCAAAGATCGACTGATAGCGCTCTACGTCCATCTCGCGAACGATAGGCTCCAGTTCGGCATCATCCTCAATCATGAACTCCTTGCGGAACTGCCGTGATGGCTCTGCACGCATCGGACGGCGGATATACTCCGGCAGCGGCGTGGTACCCATAGCATAAAGCTGCTCGACGAGTTTATCGGGCGCATAATCCGACTCAAAACGAATAGTACGACCGCGAGATGTGGTGTTGTCAACAATCTCGCCGATGATTGTATTGTCGTCGTCCATATAGATCTTGTTGCCTATACGGATCTTGCGTGCGGGTTCCACCAACGTGTCCCAGCACGATTCCTCGTGGTTGAGTTCGCGCAGCAGGAACACCTCGATCTCCGCATTCGTCTTTTCCTTGATGCCGTACAGGCGCGCAGGAAAGACCTTGGTGTCGTTGAACACCATCAAATCGTGCTCATCAAAGTAGTTAACCAGATCCGATATGTGCAGGTGCTCTACCTTACCCGTGTTACGGTGCAGAACGAGCAACTTGGCGTCTTCGCGATGAAGAGGCGGGAACTGAGCAATCTGGCTGTCAGGTAACTTAAACCTAAACTCACTAAGTTTCATATAGTTATTTACTATTTTGTCATTTACTATTTAGTCATTTACCATGGTTTCATTTGCCAGGAGTTGTTGAAATTGTTCCATGGTAAGGCATTTGTCTGTTGTATAGTCACCTACGCGTGTGCGGCGGAGTGCAATCAGGTGCGCGCCAGATTGCAGTCGCTGACCTATGTCGCGTGCCAGGGCGCGGATATACGTGCCTTTGGAACATCCAACACGTATGGTCAGTTTCATCGTCTCGGCATCGAACTGCTGCAGCTCAATGGCATCAATCACGAGCAACTTGGGTTTGATCTCTATCTCGTCCTGCCGTCCTTTGCGTGCGTACTCGTATGCGCGCTTGCCGTTAATCTTCACTGCTGAATAGACGGGTGGCACTTGCCATTGCTCGCCAAGAAAGGATGGCAACACTTGTTCCACCATCTCGTGCGTGATATGTGCCGTAGGGTAGGTGGCATCAATGGGGTGCTCCAGATCGTAGCTAGGGGTGGTAGCACCCAGTTGGAGCGTAGCCACATACTCCTTGGAGTGGTTCATCAGCTCGTCGATGCGTTTGGTCTGCCTGCCTGTGCAGACAATCACCACACCTGTAGCCAATGGATCCAATGTGCCGGCGTGACCCACCTTGAGCTTCTTCACTCCCAGCGCCCTGCAAAGCATGCCGCGCACGCGGTTGACTACATCGAAACTCGTCCAGTTGAGCGGCTTGTCAAATGCCAGTATCTCGCCATCGAGATATTTATTCATTTGTTCATTTACCATTTGGTCATTGATTTGATCATTTGGTAATGGGGATGTTAGCACACTGACCAGATGATGGCAAACAGACCGGCGCAAACGCAATAGATGGCGAAATATACCAACTTCTGCTTGCGCACGATATTCAACATGAACTTGCATGCAAAGCAGCCTGTCAGGAACGCGGACACAAATCCTACCAGCAGCGGCACGAGCCCGAGACTCGTAGTCAGCTCGCCCTTGAGCAGATCGAGCAAGTCAAGCAATGCTTCGCCCAGGATAGGTATAAGCACCATTAGGAAAGAGAACTGCGCTACACTCTCCTTCTTCACGCCGCAGAGCAATCCGGTAGCTATAGTCGTGCCGCTACGACTTAAACCCGGCAGCACGGCGCACATTTGAGCTATGCCAATTAAGAACGCATCGCGGTACGTCACCTCATGACCTTCGCGACCTTTGGCGGCCAGACGCTTGCTAAGCCATTCGCTCAGATAAAGCAGACTGGCTGTGATGATAAGGCATATACCTACCAGTAGCAGACCGTTGCCGAAAAATGCTTCGACCTGGTCCTTGAAGAACATGCCTACAATGAACACCGGAATCATGGACACAACGATTTTGGCCACATAGTCCTTCTCCGCATTCCACTGCAACGTATAGAACGTGCCGCGGAACAGTTGGGCTATCTCCTTCCACAGGATAACAATAGTAGCCAACACCGTGGCTGCATGAACCGTAATAGCGAACGTGAGGTTCTCCTCGCTCGCTGTGCCTAATACGGCGTGACCAATTTCAAGATGACCGGAACTGGAAACCGGCAAGAACTCCGTCAGGCCTTGAATGATGCCTAACACCAATGCTTCCCACCAACTCATAATAGGTAAATACGGTTATCGTTTGTCGTTATTCAGTTTGTCCTCCTTGTTCTTCCGCGGGAAGAGAATCGCTACTATCATTAGCACAAATCCTGCCAACGAAATCATCGGCCCCAAGGTAATCCTACGGAAGGAAAAGATGTCTGGATTATACTCCGTAGCGCCGGAAGGCTCACCAGTCATCAGTGCAAAACCGATAACAATAATCAGCACGCAAACAGCTATAAGAATGGAGTTGAATCGAGATAGTTGTTTCATTGTTAGAGTGATCAGAAATCAGAAGTCAGAAATCAGATGGCGTACATCCGTTCGGTATCCATACGGATATATCGGTTGACAGCGATGAGCGAACCTACCAAGGTGAGTATCTCACCCGTGAGAATAACCACAGCAGCCACTACAGCAATATTCATTGGCGTGACGGGCATCAGCACGATGTTCATCGAGTACTGTACGTAGTAGAACAATCCTGTCAGCAATAGTAGAGCCAGCAGAGCCGACCAGCATCCCATGCGCAAGCTGCGCGCCACAAACGGACGTTTGATCACCCATGGCGTTGCGCCTACCAGACGCATCGTGTTGATCAGGAAGCGGTGGCTATACACGTGCAGACGGATCGTGTTGATGATCAATACATACGCTATCAGCAGCAGCATGATAGCCAAGCCCAGAAGTACCAGTGTAACCTGGCTGACATTATGCTCCAGCAACTCCACCAGATCCTTCTGGTACATCACCTGCTTAACGTAAGGCAGGCTGGCTATCTGCCGGTCAACCGATGCTATACTGTCGGGGTTAGCATAAGCTGAGGTCAGGTTCACCTCGTACGAAGCAAGCAAAGGGTTATAGCCTAAGAACTGCGCCGGGTCATCACCCAATGAACGCACATGCTCCTCCAATGCTTCCTCGCTGGAGATATATCTGCACGCGTGGCAGTAAGGAGAAGCCTTCAGCACTGCACCACACAGAGCCACCTGAGCCGAGTCAGCTTCCGGCGATATAACAACAGTCAGTGTCACATTGTGCTTCACTTGCTCAATCATTCGGTGAGCGGACAATGTGACCATTGCTATCAGTCCTACCAGAAAGAGTACCAGAGTGATACTCACAGAGGTAGTGACGTACATGTTCCAAAATCTACGTTTCTTTTGCATATTCTACCTACAAAACGCAAACGAGCAGGCTGTTAACCTGCTCTTGTTTGCCCGATGGATTAGTATTCCCACAGATCCAATTCTGTATTCAGCAGTTCGTTGGCTATACGTTCTTGATCACGATGAACGAACTCCTCGGTCAAGGCCTCTTGTCCTTGCACAATCATGCGGTCGTACATGTTGTCGTCGCCGATGATATACGAAGTATAGAGGTGCTCGGCAAAGAAGTTGTCAAACGTTACACGCTTGCTGCTATTGTTCAACGGAATCATGTACTTACGTGCCATGAACGGACGCAGATGATCGAACAGAATCCAGAAGCGCACTTGATTGACCAAGTTGTCGTATGGATCTCTATCCGAGGCCATAGCGGATTGCAGCGGGGCAATAGCCATGATCTTGGAGTAGAAGCGGGAGGTGTGCTTATCAAAGAACACAATCTCCATCGTCAGATACTTGATCTGGTTGCGCACGTAGTTCTGGTAGCCGTACGTATTGATGTCCAGACGGTGATTAACCGAGTCGTCGAAGGTGATGAGGTACTCGTCACGGTCATCCGTATCAATGATCTCGCTCATTGGGCGAACAGCAAATGCTGTCTGCATCTCCTTGTTGCGAGGGATGATCATTGAGTCGGGAAACATTGGCTTGATGCCACGCGGGTTGGCGCTGTACAAGGTCAGATACTCTTGCTGACCATCCAGCGTGGTGCGACCGTTGCACACGGCATCCATGATCAATCGGAACAGACTCCAATACTTCGGGTCATCGGGGTTGGTAGGGAAATAGAGCTGGAAGTTCTGTTTGTACCGCATGTCAATGATGCGATACACCACGCGCGACCAAACGATATCGTCTGTACGGTGAAATATCGTAGCTATCGTGTCGGCATTCTCATCCAACTCTTGCGTCTCGATACGTACTGTACCCAGTTCGTTGAAGAACGAATTGATACGGTGTTGCGCTTGCATACCAAGCGCAGCACCTACCAATACGATGATTAAAAGTGTTCTCTTCATAAGATGTTTTTACTTTAATATAAGTGCCAAGTTACCTTGGTACAGCGTCTCAGCACCGCCTTTAGTGCGATACTTGATGTTTTGTACAAGTACCATATCGCCACTCTTAAGCTGACCGATCAGCTTTAGCTGTGCGGCGGAGAACTTGTTGCCTGCAGACTTACCCGTCTTACGCAGAATATAGGTGTCGAAACTGGTGATCTCGAAAGGTACTTCGAGCAGACCGTCCTCACCATAACCGATCTCGAGGATGGTGTTCTTATTCAAACTCTTACGGGGCGTGTTGCTGGAGTTGACCTGCTTGCCGTTGTCCACGAAGTAAGGCATAGGCTGCGGCAGGCGCTGTACCTTGAAGATACGCTCGCCCATGGTAGCCGTACGACCGTTCATGTCAGCCAGCACAGTAACCTTAACCTGTTTGGCATCGGACTTCGGACGCAGGATGTAGAACTTGCCTTGACGCTTGACGTCAGCACCCGATACACTTACGCGCAACTGGTTGTCAGTCATACCCGGAGCTGATACTACGTAGCGGTTGTCGAAGTCACGATATATGATGTTCAGGTCTTCGTTCATGACCGAAGCCGAAGGCTCGCCAACGGTGAAGGATGAAGAAAACGGCAGGCTGACGGTGTCACGACCTTGTTTGAACTTCACTATACCGGAGTAGGTCTGCTCACCCGAACCGGTAGCGGTGCAACGATAGATGCCATCTTCACCCAGTTCGACATCGCCAACAAAGTAATCCGGCTTAGCCGTCGAGTCAACGGCAGCAAGGATAATCTGAGCCTCGTACTGGTCGCCACGTATCACGTACGATGATTTAGGAATCACGTACGCACGTATATCGTTGGCCTTGAAGTCGTTGGCATCAATTCGTTGCCACAGACGGGTCAGAGTACGGTTCTCGTAAGCACGAATATCGTTCTGGTACTTGGTCAGGATAGCCAAGCAGGCACCTGCAGGCATACCATCGAACACCGATGCTTCCCAAGGAATAGAGTCGCCATCGTTGTTCACACCCTTATCGGTATTGAAGATACCGAACAGGATCTCTTTGGGCTTGCCGTTACGGGCACGCTCGCTCCAGTGTTGGATATCCATCAGATCCTCGCGGTACTTCTCAATCTTATTACGCAGCACCTCGCCGTTAGGAAGACCTGTCTCGGGGTCGATCATAACGAGTGCATAGGTACCCGGGTTATCAAAGTCAGAGGTGTTGATGATGTTACGGGCCAACGAGTCATAGTTGTCCTTGTCCACCAGTTTGGTTACCTCAACCTTGAAGTTCTGGATATAATCATAGAGTTCGTCTGATGCCTTGCGCAATGAGTCTGCCTGAATGTACAGCTGGCCTACCTTAGCAGGGTTTTCAGCATATGCACGCTCAAAACGGCGATACTGCATGGCGTTTTGCTCAACGGTATTATCCAGCGTGACGTGCAAGCTGGTGTCCACCTTCTTGAAGGCATCAAGCACGTTCGTACTTACGTTCAATGCCAACATGGCAGTAAGCACGAGGTACATCATACCAATCATTTTTTGTCTCGGAGTTTCCGGACAGTTGGTTGCTCCACTCATTTCTGAATTGTTTTAATAGATAGTTAATACTTCAAGAAATGGTATTACTTATGCAATTGCATTGAGCATATTTCCATAAACCTTATTGAGGTTAGCCACGTGATCGGCCAACTCCTTAGCAGCCGTCTGGAAGGTCTCGCTGCTCTTAGCTGCAGCAGCGGTAGCCTCGGCAGCTTTCTTGATATCCTTTGCCATTGCGTCGATCTGGCCGGCAGCCTCGCTGGTCTTCTCGGCTTGTAACTGAGCGCTCTTGAGTTGGAGCTCATATACAGCGTTCAGGTTGTTCAGGTTGGCGTTAACTGCGGTCAGGCCCTTCTCATAAGCCTCAGTCTGGCCGGACATGTTCGTAGCTGAAGCAGCGAACTTCTCCATAGCAACGCCTGCTACTTCCATCTTTTCGCCGAGCTTAGCGGTAGATGCAGCAACGCTGCTCAGATCATTGAGTTGGGCAGCCGTCTTGGCTAACTTCTGAATACCTTCGCTCAAACTTGCCTGATCTTTGTCTGACAATGTACCTGCGGGCAGACCTGCGCCACCACCAGCTACACCGCCGGCATTTCCGCCTCCGCCCATCGAGCCGAGCAGGGTCGGTTTCTCGCGTTTCGATACTTCTGCATACAGGTTAGGTTCGCAACCACTCTCAAGTGATACGAGCTGCGGGAACACTTGCTCCCAGTGATAGGTGGGGTGAGGAGCATCCAATGTACCGATGGTGAAGAGGAATGCCTCGGTGAACATACCGATCATAAGTACGACTGATGCACCTGGCCAGTGCAAGATCTTAAACAATGCACCGATAATTACGACAGCAGCACCTACTGAATAGATGATACCAGTGACACGTTTACCTTTGTAGGACTCATACCAAGCCATGAATCCACCTTTTTTCTCTGTGTTAGCCATTTTTTTGGGATTTTTTTAATTGTATAACTTATGTTAATTATTTGTTTTAAATTACTCACCGATGTACGAGCGAACGCAACGGAAGCCGATATACGGACGGCTCTCATACTGATACTCATAGTCGCGTGCACCGCACTGCAGATAGTCCTTTACGTCCTTCCAACTACCTCCCTTGATAACTTTGCGCTTAAGCTGGTCGGGGTCGTTCTTGCGTGCCATGTACGCGTGGTTAGGGTTGTAGTCGTGAATGATAGCGCTTGCTGTCGGGGTAAAGGACTCCATTGTCCACTCTGACACGTTGCCTGCCATGTCGAACAATCCGAAGTCATTCGGGCGATACGATGCTACAGCCATCGGGCCGTTGCCCGTATCATCGTTGTATGCGCCGTGGTAGGGCTTGAAGTTAGCCAGGAAGCAACCTTTGTAGTCACGTACATAGTTGCCACCCCACGGGTAGGCTGCCATTTTTCTACCGCCACGAGCGGCATACTCCCACTCTGACTCGGTCGGCAGACGGTAGTTCTGCGCATCTATTGTTGTGTTGTCGTGCATAATCTGCGTACGCCAGTGGCAGAAAGCATGTGCCTGCTCCCAGGTTACACCCACAACTGGGTAGTTAGCGTAACCCTCGTGTGAGAAGTACTTGAGCATCTTGGGATCGTTGTACGCATATTGGAAATCACGAATCCAGACCATCGTGTCCGGATAGATGTTGATAATACACTCGGTGTTAAGGTCTTTCGGCTCAACAAGTTTGCGGACAATGGTGGTGTCATAGATAGCACCGTTCTCGTCCACCCAGAATGAGTCAACACGTGCCTTGGCATTGTCGGGATACTTACCCTTGGCTACGTCGAACTTGTTCTCTTGCAACTTGGCTTGATCGTAGTTCTTCCAGGAGTAGTGGTAGTGCATACGGTTGGTGTTGAACGAGTGATCGGAATAGAACAGCGGACGCAAAGCGGCATGAACCTCTTCGTCAGTCGTGTACTTCTTCCAAGGAATCTTATGTGCCGCAGCCCAGTTAAGAGCTGTATCCGGAACGATATCCTCGACAAACTCATCCTTCGGCACAATCATGAACTGTGCTCCATCTGCATATTCGTCAGCAGCAGCTGCACGAGAAAGCAAGGTCATGGCGATGGAGTCACGCACCCATAGTACAAACTGCTTGTACTCATTGTTAGTGATCTCGGTCTCGTCCATCCAGAAAGCGTCCACTGTGGACATAATTTTGTTATCCGGCAAGGTGAACAGGTTCGACTGCGTGTTCTCGCCTTTCATGAAACTCCCCTTGCGGATAAGTAACATGCCAAACGGGTCGGCTTCAGAGAATTTCTTTGCTTTACCGGCACCAACCAATTCTCCTGCAGGCTTGTTGCAACCTACCAGTGCTATCGTGAGCACCAGAATCGGCAGAATAGTTTTCAGTTTCATATTCATTCGTTGATTGTTATGAATTTTCGTTATTGTTGTTACAAATATCTCACACTCTTGTATCGGTTCGTACGTTTTGGCTTGAGTATATCAAATCCGTATGCCAGAAAGAGTTCGTGAGAGCCGTAACTCTCGTATATCAGTTTGGACGTCGGCAACTCGTATGTGTAGCCTATCTGTAGTCCTGATATTATATCCATGCCCAGCAATATTCCTACGTTCCCCAGAATGCGGTAACTTGCTCCGAAGCGGTACCTCTCTTTGATCTCGGCCATCATGGTCAGGTTGATATCCCACTCCCTGAAATCCGACATCACAAGTATGGATGGCTTGAGTATCCAGTTCTTGTTCTTCAGCCGCCAATTGTATCCTCCGGCGATATACATCGTTCCTTTCAGGTGGAAGTCCGACTCATCGCTCCAGTGCAGTGTGGGATACGTCAGGTGGCTCATACTTGCACATACCCAGAAGCTTGGTGCCGAGTACCAAATACCCACTCCCATGTCGAAGGTCATCCCGTTGCCGCCTTGACCGGTTGGTAGAGCTGGGTCAGAGGTCGAAAAGTAGTCGGCACTCAGATCCTTGAGGTTGACGCTGTCGTTGGCGAAACTGATATTCACAAACCCCAGATCAATGCCTACGGCCAGTGTTCCTTTGCCCAACCTCTGTCTGTATGCATACTGTGCGTGAAGAGCTTGGTTAGAGAACAATCCGAAACGGTCGTTGAGGAATCGTATTCCTGCAGCATGTTTTGTTTTGCCTATCACAAACGGCGAACTGAAACTGAAGTATGTAGTCATCGGTGCGTTCTTGATGCCCGTGAACTGCATGCGGTGCATTCCCGCCACCTTCATCAGGTCGTCTTCACCCGCCGCTGCGGGGTTGTAGGCTGTTGGCAGATACATGTACTGGCCTATTTGCGGGTCAAATTGCGCGCGCACGCTTATTACGCAACACGTTATGACACCCAACAACAGAACCAGTCGCTTCACGCCAATACTAATTTGCTTGTATCGAATCCGCAAGGATCAATACTCTTCTTCATCAAAGAAGAAGTCATCTTTGGTCGGAAAATCCGGCCATAGGTCTTCTATCGACTCAAACTCTTCTTCGTCGTCCTCAATTTCGTTGAGGTTCTCAATCACTTCCATGGGCGCACCCGTGCGTTGCGCATAATCCAGTAACTCGTCCCGCGTTGCAGGCCAAGGAGCATCCTCCAACTTTGATGCTAATTCCAGATTCCAATACATATTCGCAGTGTTAATGTCGTTAGTTCACCTTCTCCTAAAACCGTAATTTATGGCCTTCTATGCCGCATAAATCCGCATACTATCATACGCAAAACGGTGCGCTTTAAGGCGCATAGTACATGCATAGTACGCAAAAGTTCGCGCAAAGGTACAAAAAAATATCCAAATATGCAAGTTTTTTTTGATTTTTTTTTATTTTTTCCATTCTACAGGTGATTTTTTTTGTAAAATGGTACATTTACGGGCTAAAACGAAGCAGTAATCTGACAGACGGTTAACCCACCTGATGGCAGTCTGTAGTTGCTCCGTTTGTTCTGTTTCGGACGTTTCGGATGCAGTTGTCTCAGCCAGACGTACCATCAGTCGCTCCAGACGTCGGGTCACTGTGCGGCAGATATGTGCTGCGGCGATAGCCTCGCTGCCTGCCGGTAGGATAAAGGCGTGTTGCGGGGGCAGTTCGGCTTGGATGGCATCGATCCATTGCTCTACCTCACGCACATCGTTCTCGCTCAGCCATTCTCCCCGGGCAGACGACAGGAAGGCACCTAGGTTGAACAACTTATTCTGAATAGTGGCTATTTGACCGGTGTGTATCGACACTTCGCTCAAGGGCTCATCCAAGGGAATATGCTTGCCTATCTGCTCAAGCAATGCTCTGAGCCATCCGAAGAACGAATTCAGTTCGTCGGCTGTACCGTAGGTCTCTATCTGTAGGTCGCACTTGCTCACTCTATTGCCGTTGGCCAGCGAGGTTGTACCGTTGTCCCCTGTTTTGGTGTATATCATAATCTTTCAAATTCTCATGCGGTAGTGTTTGCGCAGGTAGTGCCGGTTGAAGAACACTAACCCCAAGTGATAGCAGTCAATGGTGCTTGTCACTTGCTGCATGGCTTGTATCTCCTGCCATGCATGTTCCATCTCTGGCGAGTGGTGGATGTCGTCAATCACGTATATGCTATCCTGTCCGGCAGCCGGCAGCAGTTGCTTAAAGTAACGCACAGTAGCCTCGTATGTGTGATTGGCATCGATGTACGCCAGGTCAATATGCTTGACGTCGGATAGGGGCAAGGTTTCGTCAATGTTCCCTATTACCGGCGTGATGTTCGTCAGTCCGATTTTGCGCCATACGTCCATCGCTATCTCTACCGCGTGCTCGGCGCCCTCGTACGTCCATACGGTGTTTTGTGGACTGACGGATGCCAGGTACGCGGTTGTTATGCCGAGCGATGTGCCCAGCTCGACGATGGTCAGGGGCTCATGGCGCGTGGTGGTCATGTAGTTCGCCAGTCGAAACAACAGAGCGCCTGTCTGTGGTGACTCTAGATGTCTGCGCGCGACCTCTGCCACAGGGCGTTCTGCCACGGATGGCTTTCCTTTGCTCGCGCGCGCACCCGTTCCATAATCTGTTTGCTGTAGCCTGTTTGTGCTATGTAGCAGGCGCGTTCGTTGCTGTTCGATGTGCGGAAAGGCGTAGTAGGCGTTGTCGTCGTACATCACCATCCGAACGATGTAGAACAGTGTTGGCGAATGCACGCCTTCGCCGCCTGTGTGCCACGCGGTCAACACGTGACGCACATAGCTCCATGCACGATATAAAGCGTTGCGAAGTGACACTTATCTGCGTGTTGATGTGCCGCTGCGTGTGTCGGTGCTTGCACCTGCTGAACGTGAGCTTGAACTACTGCTACTGCTGCGCGAACTCGAAGTGCCCGAACTCGAACGGCTGCTCGTAGCGCTACTTCTGCTGGGCGCAGATGCTGCCGATGAGGTGCGTGTTGTGCTCGTTGTGCCAGAGGTGCGCACGCGCGTTGTGGTAGTGCTGGCTGCAGGCTGAGCCGTGCGCGACGGCTGTTGGGTGCTGGTTGTACGTGACGACGGCTGTTGCGTAGCTGTGGTTGTCGTGCGCGACGATGATGACTGCTGCTGGGTAGCTGTCGTTGAGCGCTGTGACGAAGTTTGCTGCGGAGCGGTGGTTGTTTGCGATGTTCGCTGACCGGCCGAGCTGGGTTGGGCTGTTGTTGAGCGCGAAGCGGAGGTCTGCTGAGTTGTTGTTGAACGCGACGGGGCAGACGATGAGGTGCTGCGTGTGCTCGTGGTCGTACGCATGGCGCCCGACTGCTCTATCGCCTGACGAAGCTGATTGGCGTTGGTTACGCGCGTAGCGTTCTGACCGCCTGCCGGAACGTATGTAGCTGTTGTGCGGCGCGAGAACGACTGCTCGGGGTATTGTTGTGCATAGTCGCCACGCGACAACGGACGAGATACATCGGCGTAATTGCTATAGTGATAATGATCTACGTAGTGTACATCGTGGCAGTAGTGGTGGTTCTGCATGTACGTGGATACATATGCCTGGTAGTGTCCCAGATGGTACGGAGCATGGTGGCCATAGTGATGCGGATAGTTGTCCCAGTAGTACGGTGAACGCCAGTAGGCGTATGTCGGACGGCCAAAACGGTCGAACAGCGGCGGACGCTTGTAGTAAACGGGCTCGATGATGTAGTTCGAGCCGTAGATATAAGGAGCGCCGATAACTTGTACGTATGGCGTGGCGTAACCCATCTCAACCACCAGTGTGGCTACGTCCTGATAGATATTTGCTGCCAGCACGGCCTGGATGAGCAGTACGTGCGTACGTCCCTCAAGGGTCTCCAGTACGCGCAAGTAGTCGATGAACCCGTCGCGATTGAGGTCGAGGTTGGAGATCATGTACGAGTTGGAATTCAGTATAGTCTCAAACTCCTCAACCGAGTAGGCCTGCGCAAAGGCAGCTGCTACGGCCTTCAGGTCAAGATACAGACTGATATCCGAGGTCATTGGCGTCACATCAATCACCGTGGTGCGTGTGGTTTGCGAACCCGGATAGGTCACGGTAGTGCTAACCGGCTGCGGATAGAGCGGAGTGGGCTGAGCTTGAACCGGCTGAGCTACTACAACAGTCTGCTGGGGTTGAGCGGGCTGAGCCACAACAACGGTTGTAGGAACAGGTTCCGGTGCAGGAGCAACGGTAACGATGCGCGTGATGCCGCAACTTGAAAGCAGCAAGGGCAAGGCAAGAATAATAGATGATCTTTTCATATCTGAATTGTGTTGATGTTCCTTAGCAAAACGCAGTTAGATGGACTAACTGCGATGATTTGTGCCTATATGGTCACCGTGGAGTATAGGGGACTCGAACCCCTTACCTTAACATTGCGAACGTTACGCTCTACCAGATGAGCTAATACCCCGTAATTTGTATTCACGGTGCAAAGATACAAAAAAATGTTGATATTTGCAAATTATTTTGCCTATTTTTTTGTTTTTATCAAAAAAAAGTTGTATCTTTGCGCCCGATTAGTGTGTTTGCTATGCGACGATATCTATTTATAGTATTCTTTCTGACGTTTTCCGGCATTTCACTGTACGCTCAGAGTGCCAAGCAGGCGGATGACCTGTTTGCTGCGCAGAGTTACAACGAGGCGGGTGTCATCTACGATGCGCTCTTGCGCAAGCAGCCGAATCATCCGTTGTATCTGTACCGTGCAGCACGTTGCGCGCAGGAGCAGGGGCAACTTACTCAGGCTGAGGAGTTGTTCATCAAGGCTGGCACCAAATACCCGCTTCGCAACTTCTTTCTCGGTGAGATCTATTACCAACAATGGCGTATGGATGAGGCTCTCGTTTCGTACGAAGCATTCCTGTCGTCGGTTGACGAGCAGAACGAACGTCGTCCGCTCGTGCAGCAGCGCATGGCTTATGCGCAGCTCATAGCACGATACCTCAAGCATGTTTCCCGCATAGAGGTGCTTGGTACGCAGCGCGTACACAAAGCCGATCTGCTCAGCGCTTATGCCTTGAGTGAGGACAACGGCCTGCTGCAGCTCGACTCACTCGGCAGCACGTTCACTACCCAGCGTGCCGACCGACGTTATTACGCGGTGCGCACGACCGAGGTCGTGGATAGCTTGACCGCCTCGCGCACCATCATCGTCAACCAGCAACGGCTTCTCGAGCATTGGGAGGCGCCCGACACACTGAGCCCGGCGGTCAATGGTGGTACGACCAACAGTTATCCGTTCGTGCTCCCCGATGGCGCAACGCTCTATTTTGCATCCGACCGCGAGGGCGGGTTGGGCGGATTGGATATCTATATGACCCGTTATAACGCCGCACTCGGGCAATGGATGCCTGCGGAGAATATTGGTCTGCCATACAACTCGCCTGCTGATGACTACCTCTACGCCTGCGATGAAGCCAAGGGCTGCGCGTACTTCGCCACCAACCGCCACTGCCCGAACATCGACTCCGTCGAGGTCTATCAGATTACGTTGGGGGAACGTTCGTTCTTACGCTCACTGCCTCACAACGAACTCGTAGCGCTCGCAAGACTCGACAGCGTTGCTTCCCTGCTCACCGAAGTGGGAGAGCCATTTGCTGAGGGCATCGGAGTGGATGCGGAGGGCAACCCTTCCCATCCTAGACAATACACGGACTCTAAAGCGAGCCAAAAGCCTCTTTCTGCAGGCGTCAATGCTGCTGCGGACTCTATCTTCTTCGTGCTCAATGACTCCGAGACCTACACGCGCCTCTCTGATTTCCGCAACGACTCGGCGCGAAGCCTCTACAAGAATTATATCAAGATGGAGCAAATCCAGCTGCAGGCCGAAGAAATGTTGGATCATCTGCGTCAGCAGTATTACGACGCCAACGATTCGACGCGCGCGTCACTCCAGGCACGTATTCCTATCCTCTCCGACGAGATCAACAAGCGCAAGCGACTCATGCGACAGACCATCGCGCAGGTGCGCAAGTTGGAGTCGGCGCAGTAATAGCTGATAATGGCCAATTGAATGTAGACAGCAAATAGTAGAATTCGACAAATCCCTTTTACTATGGATAAACAAGACAAACGTGACCTTTTGTACATGCGCATGGCGCGCACGTGGGCAGAAAATAGTTATTGTGTACGCCGCAAGGTGGGTGCCTTGCTTGTGCGCGACAAGATGATCATATCCGATGGTTACAATGGCACCCCTTCGGGCTTTGAGAACATATGCGAAGATGGCAACAATGTAAGCAAACCCTACGTCCTGCACGCCGAGGCCAACGCCATTACCAAGGTTGCACGCTCCGGCAACAGTTCGGATGGTGCTACGCTGTACGTAACGGCTTCGCCCTGTATGGAGTGCTCCAAACTGATCATCCAATCCGGCATCAAACGCGTAGTGTATGGCGAGAAGTACCGCCTGATGGATGGCGTCGAACTGCTCCAACGCGCCGGCATACAAGTGGATTTTCTGCCAGACACTCCTGAAAACTGAATACTGAAATAATTGTGCCCCGTTTGAGCTAAGAATACTGAATACTGAAAGCTTAATACTCTGATGAAGAAATACATACTCCCCTCTGTTTCTATCCTGTGCATCCTTGTCGGTTTTATCATCGGCAATGCTATCAGCAACAAGGTCAATGCGCAGCATTTCTATATCCGCAACGGGCAGTTGATGATGGCGCCATCCTCCAAGGCCGACCAAATGTTACAACTGCTGCAGCAGTCGTATGTTGACACCCTCAACGTGGACTCGCTGACCGATGTTGTGCTCGATGAGTTCGTCAAGCAGCTTGACCCGCACTCTTCGTATATCCCCAAGAAAGACATCGAGCTCGTCAACTCCGAGCTGTCCGGTTCTTTCTCGGGCATAGGTGTGCAGTTTACTATCCAAAGTGACACAGTGAATATCGTGGCGGTTATCTCCGGCGGCCCGAGCGAGCACGTGGGCGTGCTGGCCGGCGATAAGATCGTCATGGTCAACGACTCAACGTTCGTAGGCAAAGGTACGACCAACGAACGCGTGATGCACACCCTGCGCGGACCCAAAGGCACCGAAGTCAAACTCGGCATCAAGCGCAACGGCACCCCCGAGATTCTCAACTTCACCATCACCCGTGGCGATATACCTGTCCACTCTGTCGATGCCTCGTTCATTATTGCACCTGCCACCAAGGGGCAAGCCAAGATAGGCTTTATCCGTGTCAACAAGTTCGGCGAGACAACCTACAAGGAGTTCATCTCCGCCATGGCTGAGTTGCGCGCCGATGGTGCAACAGAGTATATCGTTGACCTGCGCGAGAATAGCGGCGGCTATCTTGACCAGGCTGTTAAGATGGCCAACGAGTTCCTGCAGGCCGGTGACCTGATCGTCTATTCCGAAGGCCGCGCCTACCCGCGTTACGAGGCGCGTGCCAATGGCAACGGACGATTCAAGGATGTACCGCTCGTAGTGCTTATCGACAACTTCTCCGCCTCGGCATCCGAGATCTTCGCCGGTGCCATGCAGGATAACGACCGTGCCACTATCATCGGTCGTCGCTCGTTTGGCAAGGGATTGGTACAGCAGCAGTTCCCCTTCGCAGACGGTAGTGCCGTGCGACTGACAGTAGCCCG
Source organism: uncultured Bacteroidales bacterium (assembly GCA_946403215.1). Classification (GTDB taxonomy): domain Bacteria; phylum Bacteroidota; class Bacteroidia; order Bacteroidales; family Paludibacteraceae; genus Colicola. The sequence continues at coordinate 44,048 of CAMIZG010000001.1, forward strand.
CTATTACACGCCCTCCGGAAGATGCATCCAAAAACCCTACACCTTGGGCGATAACGAAGCGTACCGACATGACATCGAGGAGCGCTTCGATCATGGCGAGTTCTACTCAGCCGATAGCATCCACTATGCTGACAGTACAACCTACAGGACCAAGAACGGACGTATCGTTTATGGCGGTGGAGGAATTATGCCCGATATCTTTGTCGGACGTGACACCTCGCTTTATAGTCCCTACTTCAATATTGTCGGCAACAGGGCTTATACGTATCAGTTTGCCTATCGGTATGCCGATACACATCGCAAGCAACTGACCAAGTTTACCCGCTGGCAAGATCTCGAGGCGCATCTGCTGGCTGCCAATTGGCTACCAGAGTTCGTCAAGTTCTGCCAGGACAAGGGCGTTGAACCCAATGATGAGCAACTGGCTAAATCCAAACAGCTGCTCATCCGCATAGTCAATGCATATATAGTGCGAGATATCATGGGTGACAAGGGGTTCTTCCCGCTCTTTGAGCGTGATGATGATATCACAAAACGTGCAATTGACACATTGAGGAGCAAAGAAAGATAAGAAATTGCAATTATTTTGCACTTTTTTGCAAAAATATTTGCATATTTCAATTATTTGTTGTATCTTTGCATCCGCGTTTAGCAAGACTCCCCAAACGGGGTTCCCGACTCAAACCAAGCCGAAGGCTGTTTGTGGTGGGGAAAAACGGAGGCAATCGTGCGCTTTATGGCGCAGAGCGCCATCTGATAGTTCAATTTGCCGAATGCGTCTGGTCGGTTGCCCGAGTGGTTAGGGATCGGTCTGCAAAACCGGGGACAGCAGTTCGAATCTGCTACCGACCTCAAAGAGCCGCCAACATTGGCGGCTTTGTTTTATCTGATATTTAGCATCTAACTTCTGATATCTGACATCTATCAATTGGAACAAGACAAGATAATAGAAGACATCACTACCGGTGAGTACAAATACGGTTTTACTACCGATGTGCAGACCGACATCCTCAGCAAAGGACTAAGCGAGGATGTTATCCGCACTATATCTGCCAAGAAAGGTGAGCCGGAGTGGTTGCTTGAGTTCCGATTGAAAGCCTACCGCAAGTGGCTAACGATGCGTGTGCCGATGTGGGCGCATCTGGATATCCCCGAGATTGACTTCCAGAGCATCTCCTATTACGCTGCGCCGAAGCAAAATGCCAAAATGGTAAATGACCAAATGGTAAATGCTATCGACCCGGAGATCATGAAGACCTTCGACAAGCTCGGCATCCCCTTGGAGGAACGTGCCGCATTGGCGGGGAACATGGCTGTGGATGCCGTCATGGACTCCGTGTCCGTCAAGACCACCTTCCGCGAGACCCTCGCCGAGAAAGGCATCATCTTCTGCTCTATATCCGAGGCTGTACGTGAGCACGAGGAACTGGTGCGCAAGTACCTGGGTTCAGTCGTTCCGTACTCTGATAATTTCTATGCCGCACTGAACTCGGCTGTTTTCTCTGACGGCTCATTCGTATATATCCCCAAAGGCGTACGTTGCCCGATGGAACTCTCTACTTATTTCCGCATCAATGCGCAGAATACCGGTCAGTTCGAGCGCACGCTACTCATTGCCGACGAGGGTGCATACCTCTCCTATCTGGAGGGCTGCACGGCGCCGCGCCGCGATGAGAACCAACTGCACGCTGCTATCGTGGAGATCATCGTCCACGACAATGCCGAGGTCAAGTACTCCACCGTGCAGAACTGGTACCCGGGCGACAAGCAGGGCAAGGGTGGTATCTACAACTTCGTTACTAAGCGTGGCATAACTTTCGCCAACGCACGCCTCAGTTGGACGCAGGTTGAGACCGGCTCGGCTATCACGTGGAAGTATCCGTCGTGTATCCTGCGTGGTGACAACTCATCCGCCGAGTTCTATTCGGTGGCTCTCACCAACAACTTCCAGCAGGCAGACACCGGCACCAAGATGATCCACTTGGGCAAGAACACCCGTTCACGGATAGTGAGCAAAGGTATATCTGCCGGCCGGAGTCAGAACTCCTACCGCGGCTTGGTGCGCGTGAGCAGTAAGGCGGACAATGCGCGTAACTACTCCCAATGTGACTCGCTGCTCATTGGCGATATGTGCGGTGCGCACACATTCCCCGTGATGCAGATCAGCAATCCTACGGCTACCGTGGAGCACGAGGCCACTACCTCCAAGATCTCCGAGGATCAACTCTTCTACTGCCGCCAACGAGGCATCAGCGCCGAAGATGCAGTCGGACTGATTGTCAACGGCTACGCTAAAGAGGTTATGGACAAACTCCCGATGGAGTTTGCCGTGGAGGCACAAAAACTCTTACAAGTATCGTTAGAAGGAACAGTAGGTTAGCTTTAGAACAGCGACCCTTGTGCATCGCGGTTGAGAGGATTGCGGTGCAGATGTCTGTATGCCAGTTCGGTCACCTCGCGTCCGCGCGGGGTGCGCTTGATGAAGCCTTCCTTGATCAGGTAGGGCTCATATACATCCTCTATCGTACCGGCATCCTCGCCCATGGCGGTGGCTATGGTGTTCAATCCTACCGGGCCGCCCTTGAACTTATCGATGATCGTGGTGAGCAGTTTGTTGTCTATCTCGTCCAGTCCGAAGGTGTCGATGTTCAGCGCCTCGAGGGCGTATTGGGCTATATCCAGGTCGATGGCACCATCGCCTTTCACCTGCGCAAAGTCACGCACACGGCGCAACAGGGCATTGGCTATACGCGGCGTACCGCGACTGCGACGGGCTATCTCGGCAGCTGCATGACTGTCGATCTGTACGCCCAGCAGTCCTGCACTACGTGCCACGATGGCGGACAGGATATCCGCGTCATAGTATTCGAGATGGCAGTTGATGCCGAAACGTGCACGCAATGGCGAGGTCAGTAGACCGCTACGCGTGGTGGCACCGATCAGAGTAAAGTGATTGAGGTCGATCTGAATGGTGCGTGCCGAGGGGCCTTTATCGATCATGATGTCGATGCGGTAATCCTCCATCGCGGAGTACAGGTACTCCTCCACTACGGGGGAGAGACGATGTATTTCATCAATGAACAGCACATCGTTCGGCTCAAGCGAGGTCAGCAATCCAGCCAGATCACCGGGTTTATCAAGCACTGGTCCTGAGGTGACTTTGAACCCTACGCCCAGTTCGTTGGCGATGATGTTACTCAAGGTCGTCTTGCCTAAACCCGGAGGACCAAAAAGCAGCACATGGTCGAGGCTCTCGCCGCGCAGTTTAGCTGCCTCCACAAAGATCTTCAGGTTACTAACGATCTTCGTCTGTCCGGCAAAGTCGGCAAACCGCAAAGGCCGCAGGGCGTTGTCCTGCTCCTTCTCGGTCATCTGGCTGCGGATATCAAATTCACTCATTTTTTAGTCGAAAATAAAAAGTCGAAAGCCTAATTAGTGTTTTCTCTAAATGTGGCTTCCAAGTCGTCTATCTCGGCGAGGGGTTTGTCGAGGCGAACGTGTCCGTGGTCGATAATAATCACGCGGTTGCAGATGGCTTTCACCTCTTGCAAGATGTGCGTGGATAGGATCACCGTGTGTTGTTTACCCAGTTCGCGTATCAGGGCGCGTATATCCTCCAGTTGGTTCGGGTCGAGACCGGTTGTAGGCTCATCGAGTATGAGTATCTCCGGATCGCCCATCATTGCAGCCGCCAACCCAACGCGCTGCTTGTAACCCTTGCTCAGTTCGCGGATGCGCTTGTTAGCCATCGGCCTCAAGCCTACTCGCTCAATCAGTTCTTCTAAATCTGACTGTTGGCTTTCGACTTTCGACTTTCGACTATTACAACGTATACGTGCGATGAATAGTAGGTACTCGCGCACGTACATATCCGTGTAGAGGGGGTTCTGCTCGGGCAGGTATCCTATGTGCAGGTGAACCTCATCGGGGTTACTGAGCACATTCACGCCGCAGACGTTTACCTTTCCAGTGGCTTGCCATAATCCTGTGAGCACCTTCATCAGCGTCGATTTGCCGGCGCCGTTCACTCCCAGCAATCCGACAACCTCCCCCTCGCCGATATGCAGATTGATATCATTGAGGATGGAGGTTTGTCCGATTTGCTTATTCAGATGCTCTACATGTATCATAGCCATTAGCCGTTGGCCGTTAGCCATTAGCCAATAGCCAATGGCCAATAGCCAAAGTCAATTTACAGCCAACGAACGTAGCAGAAGTCCATTCTGTGCGGCAGCAGGTCGTTCTTCGGGAACATACGCAATCCGAACTTCAGTGCGCCTGCGTAGTTGGCTACGTAGGTGGTCTCGAAGTGCAGGATTGATCCTACGGCCTTCTTCAGGTCGAATTCCTGAACGTGGTAGAGCTTATCGTTGTTGTGCAACGACGAACGGATAACCACCAGCTCAACGCCGATGCCCTTATCCTGCAGACCCTTGGTGTCAAGGATCACTTCGAGTTTATACTGCTCACCTACCATCGGTGCCGAGGCCAGTACCTCATCCACATTGCTGCTAACGAGGCTGATCTCGTCCCAGTGGTTAACCATGTTCTCTTTCCAAGCCACGATCTGCTTAGCCAGGTCGTAGTTGTTGGCAGCGAGTGTGGCGTGACGCTTAGCCAGCTTGCAGTAGAAGCGGTCGAAGTAGTCGTCCATCATTCGTTTGGTGGTGAAGCGCGGGGTGATCTCGGTCACACTCTTCTTGATAGCCTGTACCCATGCAGGCGAGTAGCCTTGCGGGTTGCGAGCGTAGTACATCGGGATGATCTCGCCCTCCAGCATTTGGTAGATGGTGGCAGCGTCCAACTGATCCTGGTGAGCCTGGTTCTCGTAGGTGCGCTTGTCGGTCAGTGCCCAACCTGCGCCCTGTACGTACCCCTCGTACCACCAGCCGTCCAATACGCTGAAGTTAAGCACACCGTTCATCTGGGCTTTCTCGCCTGATGTACCGGAGGCCTCCAGCGGACGGGTAGGCGTGTTCAGCCAGATATCCACACCGGAGATCAATCGCTTAGCCAGGTCCATATCGTAGTTCTCCAGGAAGATGATCTTACCCAGGAACTGCGGCATACGGCTGATCTCGATGATGCGCTTGATCAGTCCTTGACCTGCGCCGTCAGCGGGGTGAGCCTTACCCGTGAACAGGAACTGCACGGGGTAGTTGGGGTTGTTCACCAGGCGCTCCAGACGTTCCAGATCAGTGAACAGCAGGTGAGCACGTTTGTAGGTGGCAAAACGACGACCGAAACCGATGATCAAAGTGTTCGGATTCATCTCGTTTAGCGCGCGAACGATACGTGCAGGATCGCCCTGGCTCTTCATCCAGTCCTCCTGGAACTTATGCTTGATGTAGTCGATCAAACGACGCTTCATGTACATACGCGTTGACCAGATCATCTCATCGGGTATATGCAGGTAGTCACGCCACATATCCAGGTTCGACTGGTCGCCCCAGAAGCCCTTCGGGAAGTTCTGCTTATATACTTTCTTCCACTCCGATGCAGCCCATGTCGGCATGTGTACGCCGTTGGTTACGTAACCTACGTGCAGCTCTTCGGGGTAGTAGCCTTTCCATACGGGTGAGAACATCTTCTTCGACACTTCGCCGTGCAGCCACGATACGCCGTTAGCCTCCTGGCAGGTGTTCAGCGCGAATACACTCATCGAGAATTTCTCGCTGCCATCCTCAGGATTGGCGCGACCCAGACCGATCAGGTCACCCCACTCGATGCCGAGTTTGTCGGCGTAGGTGTGCATGTACTTATAGAACAGCCCTTCTTCGAAGTAGTCGTGGCCTGCGGGTACCGGCGTGTGGCAGGTGTACAGGCCGCTGGCGCGAACAACCTCCAGTGCCTGGCGGAAGTTCAGTCCCTCGTTGACCAGGTCAACCATACGCTGCAGACCCATCAGGGCTGCGTGACCCTCGTTGCAGTGATATACATCGGTCTTGATGCCGAGTTTGTTCAGGGCAAGCACACCACCTATACCCAGCAGGATCTCTTGCTTGATACGGTTCTCCCAGTCACCACCGTACAGCTGGTGCGTGATCTGACGATCCCATTCCGAGTTCATGTCGTTGTCGGTGTCGAGCAGGTACAGGAAGATACGTCCTACGTTCACCTTCCACAGGTAAGCATGTACGTAGCGGTCGGGGTAGGGTACATCAATCACCATCGGGCTGCCGTCGGCATTCTTCACCTGCTGGATAGGCAGGTTGTTGAAGTTCTGCGCCTCGTAGTTGGCAATCTGCTGACCTTCCGGCGAGAGGGTCTGTGTGAAGTAGCCGTAGCGGTACAGGAAGCCGATAGCCGTCATGTCCACGTTGCTGTCCGATGCCTCCTTCAGGTAGTCACCGGCCAAGATACCCAGACCACCCGAGTAGATCTTCAGCACGCTCGACAAGCCGTACTCCATCGAGAAGTACGAAACAGACGGACGCGCAGCGTCATGAGGAACGCTCATGTACTCCTGGAACTCCTCATATATAGAGTCCAGTTGGGCCATAAACACGCGGTTTTTGCTCAGTTCGACCAGTTTGTCATAGCCGAGCATGTTCAGCAGCAGAACGGGGTTCGACTGGGCACGGTGCCACAGTTCGTTGTCAATCTGACGGAACAGGTTCTTCGCATCGCTGTTCCAAACCCACCAGAGGTTGTATGCAAGCTCGCGCAACTTGTTGAGGTTCTGAGGCAGGTGTGCCTGTACGGTTACCTCATGGAATTGCATAGGACTTGCGTTACTTACTTTGATTTGCATAATTGTATGTAATTTTAGTTAATATTTTTCGTTTGTTTTATCCTGACTGCGCAATGACCAGCGCATAAAGACGCACAAATTTACGAAAAAGTTTACATATTTGCAAATTTTTCTATAAGAAAAGATTTTTTCCTGTCGTTTTTCCGACAATTGTGTCATATTTGCTTGCCTAAACGCTGTGCCCGGTACCCATCAGTCCAGTCGAACGGCTGTGCCGTCATTTCTTGTTTTGCATTTGCCGCATTCTTCAAAAAGTCCCACGAGCTAAAGGCGCTCAACTTCCAAGAGCACAACAAGAAACAAGTATTAGAGAGAATCCAAGCATTCTTCCCGACCATGAAGCAATATGGCTACGACAATATTGTTATCCTTTTTGATTTGGTTTTCATTTGGTTCATTTGGCCGCCATTCGCAGGGAGGAGAAAAGGGGAAAAAGGCGTTTCGTTCCGACAATGATCCGAGGATGGCCCATCTATGCCCCATCTATGCCCCATCTACGGCCCATCTATGAGCCGAAGAAAAGTTAAAGGAGGTGTAACATGGTACATATCAAGTTAGAAACAATCAAGCGGCAACGCCAGCTGCATGATCCAGACCAAAACCATCGAAAGCTATGACGCGACGAAACGCCTGTATTGAGAAAGAGGGATTCAAGGGCACCAAGCGAGCAGAACTCGCCGACCTCGAACTTTCTTGTGGAAAGTGAGGGATTGCTGCTGAGCCCTACAATCTGCCGATGGCATCCAGTGCAACCAAAACAAAAAACCTGCTTGCTCAAGTAAACTTGGACAGACAGGTTTTTTCTTTAGTTTGCGGAAAGTGAGGGATTCGAACCCCCGGTACCACGCAATGGGTACACCACATTTCGAGTGTGGCTCTTTCGACCACTCAGACAACTTTCCTTTCGCCTTCGACAAATGGTGCTTTGGGATGTCGCGCTGCTACATAAAGCACTCCATTGTCTCGGCTCTCCCCACCACAAACACTTTGTTGGTTTGTGTCGGAGACCCCGATAGGTCGTTAGACTCAAGAGGGTTGCTTTGGTCAAAAGCAATTGCAAAAGTACAACTTTTTTCTGATATATGCAAATCTTTTTGCAAAAAAATGCACATATCGCTGCATATTGTGTGCTTTTTGCGCACTAAAGCAATCAGAAATCAGCGGTTGCGCCACCAGGTGAGTTGGCGTTTGGCGTAGTGGCGGGTGTTCTGCTGGATGAGGTTGAGGGCTTGATCGAGGGAGCATAGGCCGAGCAGATAGGGCAGCAGTTCCTGATAGCCGACAGTGCGCAAACTGTTGGGTAGCAGCGCAAACGCCTGCTCGTGGGGCATGGCGCGGTAGTTGTCGCCCAGGGTGAGTCGGAAGGCGCGGTCAGCCTCGTCGATCAGCCCATGTTCTACCATATTTAATACGCGTGCGTTTATGCGCGCGTATAACTCATCGCGCGGACGGGTGATAAGTTGCTGCTCGATGGTGAACGGCCGTTGGACGATCTTCTGCTGCCGGAGCGCGGAGTATGTGCCACCGGTGGCACGGCAGATCTCCAGGCAGTGCATAAGCCGTTGGGGGTTGGCTTGGTCAACGATGTGCCAGTAGTTGGGGTCGGCAGCTTGTACAGCCTGCTGCAGGGCGGTCAAGCCCTGCGTGGAGTATAGCTGCTTCACTTCGCGGCGAATTGTTTCGGGTACGGATGGTATATCGTCCAATCCGCGGCACACGGCTTCGATGTATAGCATGCTGCCGCCGGAGAGGATAGCAATAGGTCGGTCGGGTGAAGGGGTTAAGGGGTTAAGGGGTGAGCGGCTTTCGCGCTCGGCGATGAGTTGTTGGATGACGGCGAGAGCATCGCGCTCGAAGGTGCCGGCGTTGTATGATTGGGTTAAGTCATGTGTGCCGACGAAGTAGTGCTTGGCGCGCCGCTGTTCGTCGGGCGTAGGGGCTGCGGTGCCGATAGGCAGGTCGCGGTAGATCTGCCGCGAATCGGCATTAAGGATGGGTATGTTCCACTGCTCAGCCAAACGGAGCGCGTGCTCCGTCTTGCCGGCAGCCGTCGGACCGCATATAACCAGCAACTTATACATGGATCGTCAATCATTCCGGGATTCCCGATGCAAACCAAGCCATAGGCTGTTGCCGATGGCTCAGAACATTGTTCCGTCGTCGAAGGAGAGGTCTTGGAAGCCTTCGGCGTCGATGTCGCCATCGTCGTAACCCGAACCGTAGAAATCCTCATCGAGATCAAGGTCGCCCTTGCCGTCCTTGCCCAGGATGGCATCCAAGTTCTCCTCGGTCTCGAGCTGTTTGGGCGGCGTGCCGATGCATTCAGTGCACTCGATGCTGCTCAGGTGACCGGGTTTGATCTCCTTGAGGTTGCCGAAGAAGCAGCGTTCGAACATCGGGTCGAAGATGTAGATGAGCCGCTGTCCCTGGTCGGTGAGCAGGTCACTCAAGCGGGTCTGATCCATGACCATGTTGTCGTAGTCCATGCCGGCACCCATCTCCACCAGTGTCACCTCCTGCTCTTTCTCCCAGCGGTCGTTGCAGGTGAAGAACGAGGTCATCTGGTCGTCGGGAAAGCCCACCGACTCCAGGATGGCTTTGTGCAACTCCAGAAACGTGGCATCACTGTCCGCCTCAAACACGCGACGAAAACGATTCACCTCGTCGCACGAAAATGCAAGTTTATAAATCATATCAGTAACCAGTTTTCGGTTTTCAAAATTCAGAATTTTTTTATAAAATTTATGTCCAAATCACCACAAAAAAAGTGCCAAACGGATAAAAAAGTAACATTTTGCACAAAAAAATGCACCGAACTATTGCATAAATGATTTTTTTTTTGTATCTTTGCAAACATATTTATATTGCGTAAGTGTGCGGCTATCCATTTCGGCAGTCAGAAGGGAAAAACAATGGAAGCCGCGAACAAATAAAATACCTTAGAAAACAGCCTATGGATCTATTTGACAAGTGTAACTTTGATTTGTTGAACAAAGTTCGTGATTTGGGAATTTACCCGTATTTCCACTGCTTGGAGTCCCGTCAGGGCGCAGTGGTAACCATGGAAGGCAAGCGGATGATTATGTTGGGAAGCAACAACTACCTTGGCTTTACTGAAGATAACTCGGTTGTAGAGGCGGGCATCAATGCCCTGAAGAAGTATGGCACAGGTTGCTCGGGCAGTCGTTTCCTGAACGGTACACTCGATCTGCACCTGCAGTTGGAGAAGGAGTTGGCCGAGTTTACCGGCTATGAGGAGGCGATGTGCTGCTCCACGGGATTCCAGACTAACCTGGCAATCATCTCGGCTATCTGCGGCAAGTCGGATTATATCCTCAATGACCGCGAGAACCACGCCTCGATCTACGACGCCTGCCGCCTCAGTTATGCAACCGTGCTGCGCTACAAGCACTCGGACATGGAGGATCTGGAAGCCAAGCTGCAGACCATCCCCGAGAGCGCAGGTAAGCTGATCATCACCGACGGTGTGTTCTCTATGCGCGGCGACATATGCAAGCTGCCGGAGATATGCAGGTTGGCTGAGAAGTACGGTGCACGTGTGATGGTGGACGACGCCCATGGCTTCGGCGTGCTGGGCAAGGGTGGTCGCGGTACGGCATCGCACTTCGGACTGACCGACAAGGTGGATATAACGATGCTCACCTTCTCCAAATCACTGGCTTCTATCGGAGGCTGTATGCTGACTTCGCACCGCGTAGCGGACTATGTGCGCCACGTGTCGCGTCCGTTCATCTTCTCCGCCAGTATGACGCCGGCATCCACAGCTACCTCGCTGCGTGCACTGCACCGGCTGATTGAGGATGACAAGCGTCCCGAGCGACTGAACAACATTGCTGCGTACTTCCGTCAGCAACTCAAGGCCAAGGGCATCAAGATTATCGAGGCTCCGACGCCTATCGTGCCGATATTCACCTACAACACCCTTGATACACTGTATTTCGGTAAGGCCTTGTTCGATGCCGGAGTATATGTCAATCCGGTTATTGCCCCGGCGTGCGTGGAGGGCGAGTGCTTGCTGCGCACCACGCTGATGGCAACGCACACCGAGCCTGTAATCGATGAGGCGGCGGAGATCATAGCAAAGATACTGAAGAAAGGTGTCAAACTGCCGAAAGCATAAGATCCGATGAGCGCGGTTAGGACATTGGTTATAACAGGCGGTAGTTCCGGAATAGGGTTAGCCACGGCTAACCTTTTCTGCACCAAAGGCTGGCAGGTGTTTGAACTCAGTCGTCATGGCGCGAGTCACGACGGCGTAGTTCACGTTGACTGCGATGTGACTCAGCCGGACTCGGTTCAGCAGGCCGTGGCAGCGGTGCTGCGTCAGGCTGAGACGATTGATGTACTGATCTCCAATGCGGGCTATGGCATATCGGGTGCGGTGGAGTTTACGGCACTGGAGGATGCCAAGCGGCAGATGGATGTCAACTTTTTCGGCGCGCTGAACATCACCCAGGCTGTGCTGCCTGTGATGCGTACGCATGGCGCGGGACGTATATTGTACACATCCTCTGTGGCAGCCGTGCTGCCTGTTCCCTACCAGGCGTTTTACTCGGCATCGAAAGCCGCCATCAACGCCATGGCGTTGGCGCTGGCTAACGAGGTGCGCGGGTTCGGCATACGCGTGGCGTACCTGATGCCTGGCGATGTGGCAACGGGCTTCACTGCAGCACGCGACAAGTCCGAAAAGGGTGTTGAGGTCTATCAGAACGTCAACAAAGCCGTCTCCGCCATGGAGAAAGATGAACAGAACGGCATGCAACCCGAGCAGATGGCGCAGCTGTTCTACAAGATGGCCACCCGTCGTCACCCCGCACCATACTACGTAGGCGGACTGACCTACCGCATCTTCTGCCTACTGAACAGATTGTTGCCTACACGCTTCGTTAACCGCATTGAGGGGATCATGTATTAACCGCTGAAACCGATCGGTAGATAGTTGGTTAGAACAACAATAACCTTAAAAGACACAACACTACAATGAAAAAGTCAGTTCTCGTATCTCTTTTCCTGTGCGTGGCTGTGCTGGCCAAGCGGGGTAGTGTGCGTCTGCAGTTCATGACTGCTATCCCCGAAGCCAAACAGAACGCAGGTTACTAACACGCGCTAACAGGCATGAAGAGGCTGCACTATATAACCCTTGTTATCCTGCTGGCAGTAGCGGAGATCATAGCCGTTGCTACCATGCAGTCGCATCGGCTGCGGTCACAGGAGTTGCATCAGCCGCTGCGTGTGCTGTGCATTGGCAATAGCTTCTCCATCGATGCGGTGGAGCAGAACTTGGCGCAGTTGTCGAACGAACGAGGTGTGGAGGTGGTGATAGCCAATATGTACATAGGCGGCTGCTCGCTGGAGCGCCACGCGAAGAACATGCGCGGCGACTCGGCAGTCTATTCGTGCCGACTGATACGCAAGACCTATGACGAAGGTACGTGCGGCATGTACGAGCGAGTGGTGCTTGACAGTATAGCCATCGCCGATGTGCTGACCTGGGACGAGTGGGATGTGATAACGATGCAGCAGGCAAGTCACTACAGCGGCCAATGGAGCACCTACGAGCCGTGGCTGACCGAACTCATTGACAGCGTGCGGCCATACATGAGCCCCGCGGCCAAGCTTTACTGGTATATGACTTGGGCGTACCAACAGGATGCCACCCATCCGGCGTTCGTGCCGTACTACAACGGTGATCAGGCGTACATGTATGATGAGATAGTAGGCTGCAACCGACAGGTGCTGAAGAGTAAGCGTTTCGACGGGTTCATCCCGGGCGGTGTGGCGGTGCAGATGGCGCGGCAAACGAAGCTCGGTGACACCCTCTGCCGCGATGGCTACCACCTGAGTCACACAGCAGGACGTTACCTAATGGCGTGCCTGTGGCTCGAAGTGCTGACCGGTAAGTCTGCCCTCGGATGCAAATATATGCCCGAAGGGATGAGTGCCGAAGAGCGGAATATAGTGCAGCAGGTAGCGCACTATGCGGCGCAGCAAGGCATAAATGGCTTGGACAAATGGCCAAATAGTAAATGACTAAATGGTTAATGAGTAGATGTATATAGCAATAGCAGGAAATATAGGTGCCGGCAAAACTACGCTGACGAAGATGTTGGCGAAGTACTACGGCTGGGAGCCGCGTTTCGAGAGCGTGGGCTTCAACCCCTATCTGGAGGATTACTACACAGATATCAAGCGCTGGTCGTTCTGTCTGGAGACATACTTCCTGAAGGAGCGGTTCAAAGACATGCTTGCAGTCAATGCTGCGGAGCACACGATAGTGCAGGACAGGAGTATATTCGAGGGCGTGTATGTGTTCGTGGCGAACAACTACCGCCGCGGCGACCTGAGCGATCGCGACTACACGACGTACATGGAGCTCTTTGAGCACATGAAACGGCTGATGAAGTTGCCCGACCTGATGATCTACCTCCGCAAATCCGTACCTACACTCATCGCGCAGATACAGAAACGCGGACGCGACTACGAGCAGACCATGCAGCTCGACTATCTCAAGGATCTGAACGAGCGCTACGAGGATTTTATCTTCAAGCAGTACGAGGGCAGGGTGCTCGTTATCGAGAGCGATAAGATGGATTTTGAGAACAACCCCGAGGACTTCCGGCAGATCATCAACAAGATTGATGCGCAACTGTTCGGATTATTCTCGGAAGAGAACTGGAAATAAATTGTAAAACTATGCATATAGCAGTAGCTGGAAACATCGGTTGTGGAAAGACCACGCTGACAAGTATGTTGGCCAAACACTACGGTTGGGAACCGCGCTTCGAGAGTGTGGAGTATAACCCCTACCTATCGGATTTTTATGCGGACATGAGCCGTTGGTCGTTTAACCTGCAGATATATTTCCTGAACAAGCGCTTTCAGGATATAGTTGATATCTCCAAGTCCGACAAGTACATCATCCAGGACCGTACGATCTACGAGGATGCGCGTATCTTTGCGCCTAACCTGCACAGACAGGGCTTCATGTCGGATAGGGATTTTGACAACTACTCTGACCTATTCGACCTGATGATGTCGCTGGTGAAGATGCCCGACCTGATGATTTATATCCGTTCCACGGTGCCTAACCTCGTTTCGCAGATTCAAAAACGCGGACGCGCGTATGAGGCAAGTATCCGCATCGACTACTTGCAGGGACTGAACGAGCTGTACGAGGAGTGGATCGCCGGCTACAAAGGCAAACTGCTGATTGTGGATGGTGACAAGATCAAGTTCGGCGATCGCCCGGAGGACTTTCAGGCAGTGATCGACAGGATAGATGCCGAGCTGTTTGGCCTGTTCCCGTTTGAGCCTACCGAATCTACAGGCAAGGAGATTCAATAAGAAATCAGCTATCAGCAATCAGTTGTCAGCAGGCAGAAATGATACGGAGATTCCTCGATTATCTTCAGTATGAGCGTCGGTACTCGTTGCGAACAGTGAGCGAGTACGGCGATGACCTGCGGGCGTTTGCAGCGTTCCTGGGGTTAGCTGAGGCAGCCTTTGAACCGGATAAACCTGACACGGGTGATGTGAAGACCTGGATGGTTGATATGCTTGACCAGGGCCTGTCGCCGCGAACCGTTAAGCGCCGCTTGTCGGCGCTTCGCTCGTTCTATAAGTATCTGCTGCGGCTGGGGCTTGTCAGGCGCGATATAACGCAGAGCGTCATTGCTCCGAAGACCGACAAACCATTGCCCGTCTTCTTCCGCGAGAGCGAAATGGAACGCGAACAAGCTATCGGTGAGCGCGAATTGGATGAACTGATGCATCAGCCTGACGGCAAGGCGTCGCCCAGAGAGGTGTTTGAGCTTACGCGTGACAACCTGATCATCTCCATGCTGTACCAGACGGGTATGCGACGCGCGGAGATCGTTGGTCTGAAAGATGGTGATATGGATCTCAAGCAAGGGCAGATCCGCGTGTTCGGTAAGCGCAGGAAGGAACGTGTGGTACCCATTGGCGAGCGGCTGATAGGCGAGATTGAGGCGTATATGGAGGTGCGGCGAGGTTTTGAGTCGCCGGAGAAGTACCTACTAACCTCCGTCAAGCGCGATGGCACGATAGCCCCGATGCAGGCATCGGCTCTCTATCAGATGGTAAGCCGGCGTATGGGCGAGGTGTCCACCCTGAAGAAGCACTCCCCGCACGTGCTCCGACACACCTTTGCCACCACGATGCTCAACAACGGTGCGGATATCCGTACCATCCAGACCTTGCTGGGGCACTCCAGCCTCGCGGCAACACAGGTCTATACCCATACAACCTTTGAACAAATACAGCAAGCCTACCAACAAGCCCATCCTCGCTCAAAAAAATGATTTTAGGGACAGAAAGGTAAAGAAAGATAGCATAAAATGCAGATATTTGCGGAAAAGAGTGATTTTTTTAAGAAAATATTTGCATTTATCAAAAAAAAATTGTAACTTTGTGGGTTCGTTTTACAATTTTGTGAAAATATTAACTAGTAGAAAGATATTCTAATGAAAAAGTTTACACTTTTGTTTGCGACTGTGTTCGCTTGTGTCTTACCTGTTATGTCGCAGGAGGTAGAGAGTTCTGCGACTGTTGATTCGGTAGCAGTAGTTGATGGAAATGACTACGTTCTTGTGGCTGACCCGGCTGTACTTGTTTCTTCCCCCGCAACTGACGAATCATCGGCTACAGCCGGTGATACGACCCTGGTTGCAGGTGAGTCGGAAAAGCCGGAGGATGAGTCCCTGCTCTTGTCGGATGATTCGGCTGTGCCGGAGGATGACCTGCTAGCCAATGATGCTATGGCAGAGGAGCCGGTAGATAACGAGCCTGCCGAAGGTGATGAAATCGAGTTGAAGTATGTTCCTAACCGCTTTATTGACAACTGGGAACTGAACATCGCCGGTGGTGTGAGTCTGTTGTTCAATGGTATGGGACACAATGAAGCAACTACATCTGCCCCGATCATTAGTGGTAATCGTAGGATTTTTGATGCTTTGGGCGCTGCCGGTGAGATTACCGCAACCAAGTGGTTTAACCCGTATGCAGCGTTGCGTATAGGTTGGTTGGCCGGTTATCTGCCTTCACAAGAAGCTAAGAATAATAAATCGAGTTTTCCGATTGCAGACATGGATAACTACGTGCATGTGGATGCTTTGTGGGACTGGACCACACAGTTTGGCGGCTACAAACCGAATCGTATATATGATGCTGTCCCTTACCTGCATTTTGGTGTTGTGGCTAATCAGGCATTTGGCGCAGGTGTTGGTGGCGGTTTGGGTTTCTTGAATCGTTTTCACGTGGCAGAGCATTGGTTGATCAATCTGGACTTGCGTGGTACGGTTACTACGGCTCGCAAGTATGGTTTGGAGTCCGGTATAGCGCTCAATATGCATGCCTTGATAGGCGTGACCTATCGCTTTGATAAAGTGGGCTGGAGGAAAACCGTTGAGAACCCCTACAAGGCTACTCTGGAAGAGTTGCGTGCGGCTAATGCTGAGTTGGATCAGAAACGTGCTCAGATGCAGGAGGACAACGAGAAACTGGAAGAGTCCGTAAGCCAGCGTGAACAGGAGCGTAAAGAGCTCGCCCAACTGGTGGCTGCCATTACCAAAGATACAGCGTTCTATGGCGTGCCTGATACGATGGAGCTGACTGTATATTATGCAATTAACTCGTCGGAATTGTCGCAGCACGAGAAAGCGCATATGAATACGTATCTGCGTCTGATTAGCCTAAACGACCCGAGCTACATCCACATGTACAAGGTAATCGGTACGGCGGATGCTGAGACCGGCGCGAAGGAAGTGAACGAGCGTCTCTGCCAGCGTCGTGCAGAAACCATCAAGCGGGTGCTCATTGACAATGGCGTGGATCCGGAGAACATTACAACGGAGATAGAGATCATCAAGGGCGATGCCCAGATGGCTCGTGCTTCGCATGTGATTATCTATCCTGTTGAGAAACCGAAGATTGTGATTCCGGACACGGTCAATCTGGATGTAGATGAGGAGTAAGATGTAGGCATGATTGAATCATGAAGGGTGTACTAGTCATGAAGCATGTACTATATAGCATTATCATCTGTAGCGTAGTTCTGTTGAGTTCTTGCATCTCACAGCGCAAGTTATCGTACTTGCATGATGTGGATGCATCCTCAGCGGACTCTATCAACAAAACCTACAAGCCTCTAAATGAAAACTGCATAACGCAAGGAGATCTGCTCTCTATCTTTGTCAATGCCTTGGATGTTGAGGCGGTTCAGGCATTCAATATGCCTGTGGCCAATGTGCAGACTCTTGGCTCAAGGACGGTGGCGACCTCGCCTGGTGGTGGGACATTGCAAGGCTATTGGGTTGATCCGGAGGGAAATATTGATTTCCCCGTCTTGGGTAAATTGCACGTGGAGGGCATGACAACCACTCAGTTGAAAGATACACTTACGGGATTGATATCTCAATCGGTAAAAGATCCGATTGTTAATATCAATTTCATGAACTTTTATATTACCATTTTGGGGGAAGTGAAAAATCCGGGACGTCTTAGCGTAAATACGCAAGGGATGACAATATTTGAGGCATTAGGTTTGGCGGGTGATTTAACAATATACGGTAAGCGCAATAATGTACTCGTATCCCGTGAAGTGGATGGCAAGATGGAGTTTGCCCGATTAAATCTAAATGATCAATCCATATTTGCTTCGCCATATTATTATATTCGACAGAATGATGTGATTTACGTTGAACCTAATAATGCACGGGCTATCTCGTCGCAGAATATCCCATTGTATCTGTCTGTGATAACAACTTTAGGTTCAATGGCAACTGTTATTGTTTCGGTATATACAAACTCCCTTACAATTCAGGCTTTGAAAAGGCAATAATCGAATGGCTCAACAACAAAAACAACAGGATATTCAGGAGTTTGATTATGTCAAACTGTTTTTCCATTGTCTGCATTATTGGTATTGGTTTGCTTTGTGCGTGGCAGTTTGTGTTGGGTTGGCTATGTTATATTTGCAGCGCAAGACAAACGTGTATTCCACAATTTCAACCATCATGATTCGAACTGATAACAACATGTCGCGTTCATCATTACAAACGGATATGTTGGAGTTGATGGGATATCAGACCAGCAAGATCATTGATGATGAGATTCAGATTATAACCTCTCATGCTATTATGGAGCAAGCGGTACGCGCATTGAATCTGCAGACAGAGTACCGAAAGAAAGTCGGCTTGCGTTGGGTGGGGCAGTATCCTAATCCGGACGTGTTGCTTACTTTTCAGCCTGGAGTGTTAGATACTCTTCAATACCTTGGATTAGAGTTAGAGCGAACGGAGTTCGATTACATTTTAGGGGTAACATATAGACAATCAACGACTACTTACCATATTAGTTCTTTACTCGATCCGATTCCTACATCAGCGGGCTTATTATCGTTAACCGAGATGCGTCCTCTCAAAGCGGGAGATAAAATGCGAATAGTTACTTCGCCTGTGGTTGCTTGTGCTAATCAGCAACTTGGTGGATTAGCATGTCGTCCAGCCAAGAAGGAGAGCAACGTGATAATCATCTCTATGAACAGCGATATGCCATCTCGGGCAAGAGATGTGATAAACAAGGTTGTAGAGCTCTATAATCTTGATGCTGTGGTGGATAAGAATATCATGGCTACTAATACAGCCAACTTTATTAACGAACGTCTGCAAATCGTTGAAAATGAATTGGGTGAGGTTGAGACGGCCGTGGAGGCCTATATGAAGGAGAACGGCCTTACTGATATCTCGCAAGAATTGCACCTCGTTTTATCAAATCAAACCACCTATCAACGGGAGTTGGCTGAAGTGGAAACCCAGATTAATTTGTTGAACTTCCTTGCAGATTACCTCAATGAACCGGGTAACGAGCATGTATTGATTCCCTCTAATCTGGGTGTGAAAGATGGAGCATTGCAAAAATTAATAAATGACTATAATGCAATACTGCTCCAGCAAATGCGTATAGCGCGTAGCGCTACAGAATCGAACCCGACTTATACACAATCTATAGAACAAGCAAATACATTGCGTCAGGCGATATTGTCGTCCATAACAAATATTCGTCGCGGTCTTCAGATCCAAAAATCCGATTTAGCCAAGAAGGACCGCGAGCTTTCTTCGCAATTATACAAAACACCGGAGAAGGAACGTAAATATGTGGAAATCAAACGTCAGCAGGAGATAAAGGAGAAATTATACATTTATCTGTATCAAAAACGTGAGGAGAACGCATTGACCTTGGCATCCACAGTTATGCCAGCCAAAACGATAGATTCACCGATTATTCAGGGACCGATCTCCCCTCGAACAAGGCGAATCATGATGATTGCTATTGCAATCGGGTTAGGCTTGCCGTTCTTGATTATTTTCCTCATGGATTATCTAAACGATGAGGTAAAGGATCTGCGTGAATTCCAGTCGATTGTTAAAGCTCCGTTCCTGGGGCATGTGCTGTACATGCCATCTGATAATGTAGTTGCAGTGGACAGCCATAACAATTCGGCACAAGCGGAGCTATTCCGAACGATACGAACGAATCTGCGGTTTATGTTACCGGATAAGAAGTCACCCATTGTTTTGGTGACCTCGGCGCTGAATGGTGAGGGAAAGTCGTATGTGGCCATCAATATTGCCGCTTCGTTAGCATTGCTGAAAAAGAAAGTGATAATAGTGGGATTAGATATTCGCAAGCCGACTCTGTCGCAGTACCTGCATATTGATTTCAAAGGTCACCTGACATCTTTCTTGCTTGATCCGACTATGCCGTTGGATGAATTAATTATTCCATCCGGAGCAGTGGATAACTTGGATGTAATGCCTTCCGGCGCTATCCCGCCAAACCCCGGTGAGCTTATCCAATCGGCTAATATGGAGGTGCTGTTTAATGCGCTGAAGGAAAGGTATGATTATATTATCGTGGATACGTCTCCGCTGTATTTGGTATCAGACACTTTCCATTTGGATAAGTATGGTGATATGACAATATTCGTAACGCGTGCTAACTATATTTCACGCGAGATGCTTCCATATATCCAAGATATATATGCCAGCCAAAAGATGCATAATATGGCATGTATCCTGAATGCATCAACAGGCGGCAAACGTGGTTATGGCTATGGCCGCTATGGCTATGGCCGCTATGGTTACGGTCGCTATGGTTACGGTCGGTATGGTTATGGCGGTTATGGATATGGGTACTACGGTGAGAAACACAAGGATAACAAGTAATGCCTACATTTTCGGATACAGAATCACTATGGCGCTGGCTGGTCGCATTGGTTGACTTAATAGTCATCTATCTCTTCTATTGGGGAGGGATGGCTGTTGGTTTTATTCCTATGATTCAGGGGTGGTATGTTTGGCTCGGTATTTGCTATGTGTTGGTTTTCGTGTTTTATCCGCCTATGGCTCACTTGCCCTTAACCAAGGCTGCGCAAGTCGCTAACCACTCACTATGGAGTTCGGTGTTGCTGTTCCTGCTATATGTGATTACAGTGTATTCCGCGCGCGTATATGAGCCAATCGAAAGATTGTGGTATTTGCCGATTATTTGGATAGCTTTGGCGTTGGCAATATTCCTCAGTCGTATGGGTACGCGTGGCATTATCCGCCGCTTCCGAACGTATGGAATCAGTAACAGGCGTGTGTTATTTGTAGGAGCCGGGCATAATCTTCGATATCTGTATGATGAAATGTCGGAGAACCCGACCACCGGTTTCCGTATAAAAGGATACTTTGATGAAAGTGTGGATAATCAGTTTACGGATGTGTTGCCACGTTTGGGCGCGATAGCGGATATCGAACCTTACCTAAAGAAGCAGCCGGTAGATATCATCTTTTGCAACCTGACGAGTAGGCATAACAAGGAGATACTGGAGCTGATGAACTATTGCGAGAATCACTTGATACGCTTCTATTCAGTGCCTAATGTGCGCAACTATGTACACCATGTGATGCAGGTGGAGATGTTGGGGAATATGCCTGTGCTATCGCTCCGCGAAGAACCACTGAATCAGCCGGTTAATAGAGTGATGAAACGTGCGTTTGACATCCTTGTTTCGCTGCTATTCTTGTGTACGGTTTTTCCGTTCATTTATATATTCTGTGCAATAGGAATCAAGCTGTCCAGCAAGGGGCCAGTGTTCTTTAAACAGAGGCGAACAGGCATACGTGGTGAAGAGTTTACGTGTTACAAATTCCGTTCGATGCATCTAAACGACCAGGCAGATGTGCTGCAGGCCACGAAGAATGACCCTCGCAAGTTCCCGTTCGGTGATTTTATTCGGAAAACAAATATTGACGAAACGCCGCAGTTTATCAATGTGCTGCGTGGAGAGATGTCGATTGTAGGACCACGTCCGCACATGTTGAAACATACGGAGGAGTATTCACAACTGGTGGACAAGTACATGGTTCGCCATTGGGCTAAACCGGGTATTACCGGTTGGGCACAGGTTAACGGAGCACGTGGCGAGACCGAACACTTGTGGCAGATGAAGGAGCGTATAGAGAAGGATGTTTGGTATATAGAGAACTATAGTTTCATGTTGGATATGCAGATAATTATTTTGACGATAAAGACTCTGCTTAAGCGTGATGAACACGCCTATTAACGCGATTGCATCAGTGCTCCCCCACCGAAACATTGCCTTGTAAGTTTCGTCATGGGTCCCAAATGAGGTGTTAAAAATGCCTCGAGAGAAAGTAAAAATATTTCATGTGTTCATAAGGCTAAGTTGTTGGCTGTGAATACAATAGAAGAAGAATCAGTTAGGAAGGCAGCTGTGCTGCCGGACAACCTCTGTTCGACAGATGACGAATCGGGGGTGTCCCTAAACTATATCCTATCCCCAACGTTTGTTGAACCCGAAGGGTATCAATGGTTTGTGCTCCGCGTGCCGTATGGCAAGGAGCGCGAGGTGGCTGCATCCATACAATCTCCAACGCTTTTTTCATACGCGCCCGTGCAGACGCTGGCGCTGGTGCGCAATGGCAAGCGCGCGTTCGTGGAGAAGTCCGCATTGCCGAATATGTTCTTTGCATACGCGCGTGAGCAGGAATTGCTGTACTGGCAGGAACGGCCGATCGTGCTGAAGAACCATACGGATTGGCAGCCCGGGCAGTTGCGATTCATGTACGATCACACACGCAAGAACGACCAGGGTTATGATAGGAAGATGACTGTTCCTTTCGAGCAGATGCGTCATTTTATACGTGTTACGATGCAGCACGATGAGCATGTGCGGATCTACCTGAATGACGCGTTTTCCGCCAAGCAGGGGGATTATGTGGAGGTGATTGAGGGAAAGTTTGCCGGTGTTCGCGGCCATGTAGCGCGGCTTCACGGGCAAACATGTGTGCTGGTTAATCTAGACGGGATTTGTGTGGCATCCACCGCTTACGTCCCCAAGGCGTTTTTAAAGAAAATCAATTTGTAATATGTCAAAAAATATCGCATTAATTACAGGTGTTACCGGACAAGATGGTTCGTATTTGAGTGAGTTTTTGCTCGCTAAAGGTTATGAAGTACATGGTATAATCCGTCGTTCGTCGGTGGACTTCCGTGAGAGGATTGCTCACCTGGAAGGGCAACCGCATTTTCACCTGCACTACGCGGATATGAGTGACTCGATGTCGCTGGTGAAGTTGGTTGGGAAAGTTCAGCCGACGGAGATCTATAACCTGGCAGCGCAGAGTCATGTGCAGGTGAGCTTTGATGCGCCGGAGTTCACAGCGGATGTGGATGCCGTAGGCGTTCTGCGCATCCTGGAGGCTGTTCGCACCAATCATCTGGAGAAGAGCTGCCGCATCTATCAGGCTTCGACATCGGAGTTGTACGGCAAGGTTGAGGAGGTTCCGCAGAACGAGAATACGCCGTTCCATCCATACAGCCCGTATGCAGTTGCCAAATTGTATGGCTACTGGATTGTGAAGGAGTACCGCGAGGCGTACAATATGTTCTGCTGCTCGGGAATATTGTTCAACCACGAATCCGAGCGCCGTGGCGAGACGTTCGTTACGCGCAAGATAACCCTTGCAGCCGCACGTATTGCCCAAGGCAAGCAGAAGCAATTGTTGCTCGGCAATCTGGACAGTCTCCGTGACTGGGGATATGCCAAGGATTATGTGGAGTGCATGTGGCTGATATTGCAGCATAAGACGCCGGAAGATTTCGTCATCGCTACCGGTGTGCAGCATACGGTTCGTGAGTTCGCGACGCTGGCGTTCCACCATGCAGGAATCGAACTGCGTTGGGAAGGCGAAGGTATCAACGAGAAAGGCATCTGCGTCAGCGCATCCGAGGCTGTCAAGCGACTTGCCGGAGAGGATATTATCGGCAAGACACTTGTTGCCGTTAGCGAGGATTTCTACCGTCCGACGGATGTCGTCAACCTATGGGGTGATCCGACCAAGGCGCGTGCCGAACTGGGGTGGAACCCACAGACTACCACGTTTGAGCAACTGGTTGAACTCATGGTGGACAGCGACATGAAGAAGGTTGCTGCCGATGCCATCAAGGAACACGTGAACCTTGCCGAATACCTTGAAAAAGGGCTCGTAAAATAACCCGAACAACCATGTTGGACAAGAGTACAAAGATTTATGTAGCAGGTCATCGCGGACTGGTCGGGTCGGCGATATGGAAGAACCTGTGGGAGAGGGGCTATCATAACCTCATAGGCAGAACGCATGCCGAGCTGGACTTGACCAATCAGGCGGCTGTACGGGCATTCTTTGATGAGGAGAAGCCGGAAGCTGTTGTGCTGGCTGCGGCTTTTGTAGGCGGCATCATGGCTAACAGCCTGTATCGTGCGGACTTCATCATGAAAAACATGCAGATTCAATGCAACGTGATTGAGGAGGCATACAAGCATGGTGTGCAACGCCTGTTGTTCCTCGGCTCGACATGTATCTACCCGAAGAACGCGCCGCAACCGATGAAAGAGGACTGCCTGCTTACTTCGCCGCTGGAATATACCAACGAGGAGTATGCCATCGCCAAGATTGCCGGACTGAAGATGTGCGAGAGTTATAACCTGCAATATGGTACGAACTATATTGCCGTTATGCCGACGAATCTCTATGGCCCGAACGATAATTTCCATCTGGAGAACTCGCATGTTATGCCCGCGATGATGCGTAAGATCTATCTGTCGAAGTTGCTGGCAGAGCAGGATTGGCAGAAGATCCGTCGCGATTTAGCAATCCGTCCTGTGGGCGCGAATATCCGCGAGAACGGTGAGGTAGTGCGATACGTGGTAGATGGCGAGAGTGATGAGGCGCTGATCTGTAAGGTGCTGGCCTTCTATGGCATAGAGGCGAACAAGGTGACGTTGTGGGGCACAGGCACGCCGCTCAGGGAGTTCCTTTGGAGCGAGGATATGGCGGATGCGAGTGTGCATGTGCTGCTGAATGTGAATTTCTCGGACATCATTGGAGTGGAGAAATATTCGCAGGTGCACTACGGCGTGGCGGCAGATGGTGCTGTGGACAGGAATCATTCGACCGGTCGCGGTGGCGCCATTCCGTCATTGGGTGAGATACGGAACTGCCACATCAATGTGGGTACGGGCAAGGAACTGACTATCCGCGAACTGGCGGAGTTGGTAGTAAAGACGGTTGGCTTTGAAGGCGAACTGCTGTTTGATGCCACCAAACCGGACGGCACAATGCGCAAGCTGATTGATGTGAGCAAGTTGCATAGCCTCGGTTGGACGCACAAGGTTGAGATTGAAGATGGTGTGCAACGCCTGTTCGACTGGTACAAGCAGTCGCTGGCTTAATGACAGCAATTTACCGAGAGATGACCGAGAGACAACCGAGAGAAGAGAAAGACTTTATTTTAGGTGGTCACCTCGCTGACTATGCATACTATGATATGGCCCTGGTAATTGCAAAGGTTATGCAAATAAAGATGTAATCATGAGTAATCAACAACCAAATCAAATACAATCTTCTAAACGTTGGGACTTGAGTATTGAATTATTGAAAGCTCTAGCCGCTCTGCTTGTCATGAATAGTCACATGGATGCGATGTATGGTGACTATGCATGGTTAGGGACAGGCGGTGCAATAGGGGACTCACTTTTCTTCTTTTGCTCCGGGTATGCATTGTTCCTAAGTAAACGAGAGGAAAGCTTCTTCAGTTGGTACAAACGCCGGATACAGCGAATATACCCTTCGGTGCTAATCATTTCGCTTATAGGTGCAGCGTATGTTGTGGATCAGTATCATTATTCGATATTGACTGACATGGGAACCTCTTGGTTCATACTATGTATATTTTTGTTCTATGCGTTGTTATATCCGATAAAGAAATATGCATCTAACTATATTCGGTATGTGATTTTAGGAGTAGTTGTCATTATACTTACGTGGTATTTCTCGATAGGAGTGGAGGCTATGTCTTCCGGAAACATATACGGAGCGACATATTTTAAGTGGAGTGTGTATTTCTTGTTTATGCTGTTTGGTGCTGTTTGTGGCCGTTTGCGTATTCAGCCGGAGATGCTCAAGAAGTGGCACATTAGACAAACTCCCAATACATTCATCGCATTCATGGGTGTGGTTCTGTCAATTGGTGCATTCTATGCAATCTATCTTTATACGCAGAAATCAATAGAAAGGGAACCCTATCAGTTGTTTACTATTCTGCCATTATTGGCCGCAAACTGGTTCTTATGGAGAATGGCTAATACGCCGTTTTGTGTAAAGATGATGAACACAAAATGCATTGGTTATCCGTTGCGATTTGCGGGTGGATTGTGCCTGGAAATCCTTATAGGACAGGCTTTTGTGTTTACTACAAGGCTCAACCACATTTTCCCGTGGAATATTCCACTTATAATGATTGGCGTTATTCTGTTTGCATACGTAGTCCGCACACTGAGTCGTTTGCTCTTGCAGACATTCCAGAAAGAAGATTATGATTGGCGTGCGATGATAGAGCCGTTCTAATCCTTACAAGAAGATGCCCCAGTCCCTTAAACAGCAGACAGCAACCGGCCTCAAATGGAGTGCTATTGAGCGCATTGTTAACCAGGTGGTTAACTTTGTGGTTGCTGTAATTATGGCGCGTTTACTGACGCCGGCTGATTTCGGATTGGTGGGGATGGTGGCAATATTCATAGGTATATCTCAAGCATTTGTTGATAGTGGCTTTTCGCAGGCATTGATTCGTAAGCAGGACAGGACGGAGGAGGATAATTCCACGGCGTTCTTCTTCAACTTGTTTGTCGCTATTCTGTTCTACTTGATATTATTCTTTACTGCACCACTAATAGCTGATTTCTATAATGAGCCTATACTTACGCCTATAACGCGAGTAATCGGTTTGTCTATCATTGTCAACTCTCTGTGCCTGGTTCAGAGGGCGTTGTACACCATTAATGTGGACTTTAAAACGCAGTCCAAAGCATCAGTTACAGCGTCACTTGTTTCGGGAGTTATTGGTATCGGAATGGCTCTTGCCGGCTGCAAGGTCTGGGCGGTAGTAGGACAGCAACTATCGAATTTGTTGATTAACACATTGCTGTTTTGGGCGTTTTCGTCATGGCGGCCGAAACACTTTTTTGTGTGGTCTTCTTTCAGGTCGCTGTTTGGGTTTGGTTCAAAATTATTGGCTTCCGGCTTGCTGAATGCGGCATTTAGTAATATATATCAGTTGGTGATTGGCAAGGTATATTCTGCAACAGATTTGGGGTATTGGACGAAAGCAAAACAGTTTTCAGATTTACCGGCGAATGGAACGACAGAGATAATTCAACGCGTGGTTTATCCTGTTTTATGTAAGATCCAGGATGAGAAGGAGCGCCTATCTTTAGTGTATAGGAATTTTATACGTTTGTCTGCCTTCGTCGTTTTTCCGATTATGCTTGGGATTGCAGCTGTCTCACATGCGTTTGTTTTGGTGCTACTTGGCGAGCAATGGGAGTTTGTGGCCGACTTGTTGATAATAATCTGCTTTAATAAGATGTGGACCCCCATTCACGCTATTAATCTGAATCCTTTGCAAGCACTTGGGCGATCCGATTTGTTTTTGCGACTTGAAATCATCAAAAAGATTATTAGTTTATTAGTTCTGGTGGCTACAATAAAGTTCGGATTGGTAATTTTGGCATTAGGTGGTGTGGTCGCGTCAGTCATTAATTTAGGAATCAATTCGTATTATACCAAGCGATTGATAAATGTTGGATTTTTGCTGCAGATGAAAGATATTCTTCCCACTTTGTTGCTAACGATTGCAATGTTTGCCATTGTTATGCTATTCAACTATTTTGTTCAGAACATGTATGTGGAACTGTTCGGTGGAATGGCAATAGGACTTGTGGTATTCATCACGGGCGCATATATATTCAAGCTTCCGGAACTGAAGGAGGTTATTGAGTTAGTACAAAATACATTTCTAAGACATGAGTGATAAAATACTTGTAACGTCTCCGCTGTTACCTAAACTGGATGAGTTCTATGACCTGTTGAAGCAGGTTTGGGACTCGAAGTGGATAACGAATAACGGTTCGTTCCACCAGCAATTGGAGAAAGAGTTGGCAGCATATTTGAAGGTGCCATATGTTAGTTTATTTACAAATGGTACGTTGCCGCTGATTACAGCATTGCAGGCTTTGCATATCAGTGGCGAGGTGATAACAACGCCCTATTCGTTTGTAGCCACGACGCATGCGCTATGGTGGAACGGAATCAAGCCGGTGTTTGTTGATATTGATCCGGCAACGGGCAATATTGATCCGGACAGGATAGAGGAGGCTATAACATCTCGTACAACAGCCATCATGCCGGTGCATGTATATGGCAAGCCGTGTGACACCAAGCGCATACAAGAGATTGCGGATAAATATGGGTTGCGCGTCATATATGATGCTGCGCATGCATTCGGTGTAGAGGTAAATGGTGAGAGTATATTGAATGCCGGAGATATGAGTACGTTGTCGTTCCATGCCACGAAGGTGTACAATACGATAGAAGGTGGTGCAATGGTTATGCATGATGAGCAGACGAAGAAGAGGATAGATTACCTGAAGAACTTCGGTTTTGCAGGAGAGACGACGGTGGTTGGTCCAGGCATCAACTCTAAGGTGGATGAAGTTCGTGCTGCGTATGGTTTGCTGAACCTGAAGCAGGTTGATGCCGCTATAGAGGCTCGTCATCAGGTGGCTATTGCCTATCGTGAGGCGTTGCGGCCGGTGAAGGGGATAATGTTCTTTGACGATATGCCGGGTGTTAAGCATAACTACAGTTATTTCCCGATATTTGTGGATGCAGAGGAGTACGGCATGACTCGTGATGAGCTATACTTCAAGATGAAGGAGCGGAACGTATTAGGTCGTAGGTACTTCTATCCGCTGATCAGCACGTTCTCGACATATAAGGGGCTGGAGTCTTCGCGTCCGGATAACTTGCCGAATGCGCATAAGATGGCGGATACGGTGATATGTTTGCCGATGCATCATGAGTTATCGAGCAATGATATACAACGAATAATAAATGTAATTTTGGACAATAATGGATAATATTAAGCAACAAATTGTTGAGTATATCCGTGCTAACCATATGAGTACGGAGGAAATAGGTGATGTGTTGGGGAAAACAGGTGTTGTTAATGATGTGTTTCCAATAGCACCAGGTCTTTATGCTGTAGGAGAAATACAATATATTTATGCCCATAGTAATACCAATTGGCCGGTACATGAACAAATAAGATCTCTGGAGCCGGATAAAGTATTGTTTGTTGATGCAATAGATGTAGATAACTATGCTATATTCGGAGAATTGGTATCAATGTATATTATAGATAAATGCAAAGTTCCTGCAATTGTGGTTGACGGAAAGATGCGGGATTTGGAAGGCTTGAAGAAGCGCAATTTTCCGGTTTGGTGTAAAGGAATCACTCCTATGGGATGTTTTAACAAAAACATTCAGCCTACAAAGGAAATAATTGATCAAGCCGAGTCGCGGCGTGCCAAGTTCGAAGGTGCAATTTTGGTGGCAGATGATAGTGGCGTGGTCGTAATTCCAAAGGAGGAAATAGATGAGAATATGTTGAAGCGCTTGTCATTCATGCGAGAGCAGGAAAAGATATGGTTTGATTGCGTTGAAAAAAAAGGGTGGAACACGTATGATACGGTGTGTCAGAAGAAGTATAAAAATGAATAAAAAGCAAAAGAAAATACTTATTGTAGGTGCCGGCATAAACCAACTTCCTATAATTCAGATAGCGAAGGGGTTGGGCTATTATGTCATTGTGGTAAGTGTGCAAGGCGCGTATCCCGGGTTTGAAGTAGCGGATGAGTTCGCTTATATAGATGTCTCTGATGTAGAAGCAATTATCAAATATGCTAAGCAGAAGGGAGTAGATGGTGTGTTGTCAGACCAATCCGATATGATAGCGCCTGTAGTGGCACAGGTGGCTGAAGCATTAAGTCTGCCTACATGGGGATATCAAAATGCGTTGGATTTTACAGATAAAGCACGAATGCGCGAGTTGTACAAGCGCTTAGGTTTGCCTGTGCCATTGAGTGCAGCAACCACAACGTTGCAAGAAGCGATAGACGCTGCAAATGCTATTCATTACCCGGTAGTTATTAAGCCGGCTGATGCGTTTGCTTCACGAGGCGTTTTTGTTATATATGACGAAAAAGAGTTGCGTGAATTGTATACAAACTCTCAGAATTGTTCCCGATCTAAAATTGTTATTGTAGAGCAATTTGTCAGCGGGCCACAGTATTTTTGTCAGGGATTCGTGGAAAATGGTGAGTTGACGCTATATGCTTTCTCGGATCGCTATTACTTCAACATACCGCATTTGGCAATACCCTATACGAATGCTTTTCCGGCTAAAATTAGTAAATCATTACAGGACAGGATGTCCGACATGTTCAGTAAAGTCGTGAACCAAGCACATATACCTTTTGGACACGTGTGGGCAGAGTGGATATATAATGAAGAGACGGATACGTTATACATTGTGGAAACAGCCATCCGTGGGGCAGGGGCGTATGTCACGTCACATCTGTTGCCGGCTGCATATGGGGTGGACTCTCAGCCCTATCTGGTAAAGGCTGCAATGGGTGATAGCAAAGGCATATTCAAGGAGCAACACTTTGATAATAAGGCTGCAGCCTTTTATTGCTTCTTGCTTCCAGAAGGCGAAGTTGAACGAGTTGATGGGATGGATAAAGTCGCAAATATACCCGGAGTTGTTCAGACAAATTTGAAGCCTATATGTGTAGGAGATAAGATTCCGCCAGTAAAAGACAAGTCATCAAGATTTGGACCAATTATCATAAAAGGAGATACACGCGATGATTTGGATAAGATATGGCAAACGTTAAAAGATACAATACAAATTAAAGTGTTAACTAAAAATGGTCTGCGAGGACCGATATGGGATTGATATGAAGACGATTGTAGTTACCGGAGCAAGTGGAAATCTCGGAGGACAACTTGTTGAGCGCCTTCTTTTGGAAACAAACTGGAATATTGTGACCTTTTCGTCTTCAACTATTTCAAAATGGGAGGGTGAAGATAGGATCAAACAATATCGTAATAATCAAATTCGGCAAATCCTGCCAGACATAAAAGCAGATGCACTCGTTCACCTTGCTTTTGCGCGCCGTTTTCGTTCAAATACCGATATAGCTACAAGTATAGATTTCTCAGAGCAGGTTTTCAAAGCGGCATATGCTAATCCCTCTTGTCGAGTAGTTAACATCTCTACCGTAGGAGTATACGCCCCCAGCGATGATTTTATAGACGAGAGTGCCCCTGTAGGTCCGGACTCACTTTATGGAATGGCTAAATATGCTTCGGAAGTGTTGTTGAATTCTGTTTTTGAAGATTCAAGAGAGAGGATTACAAACTTAAGATTAGGCGGCGTAGCACAAAGTCAACGTCTAATTCCCGTGTTTATTGAGAATGCGATAGCTAATCATCAAATTAATATTGTTGGTGGCACGCAACAATTCTCATGGATAGATATAGAAGATGCCATTTCCGCCATGGTGGCGATACTTCATGTGGAAAAGTGGAAGCCGATCTATAATGTCACATTAAATAAGGAACGTTATCTTATCACCGATATTGCGAATATGGTCGCGGATCATGCTAAAGCACTTGGGTACGGAGATGTGACTATATCAGTAGAATCGAAGGATATTCATTTGTGCGTGGGGTGGAACTCCGAGTCGTTTATGAATGATTCAAAATGGCATCCGCAAGTATCTATAGCGGAAACAGTGAGAAAAATGTTCCCAAGGCAAAAATAGAATAGTGTAAATAATGTATATCTCTATAGTCTTAAATACCGAGTACATGGATATTGCTTCGCGATCGAAGTGGTATCTGAAAACCTTATATCATTGTAAGAAGAATGGGTGGGTTATGATAACGCATGAGTATATGCGTGATCATTGGGAGCAAATGCAAAAAGAAATATCTCAGTCATTGTTTGATAGTTGGGAGATAAGTCCATTTACAGCAGATGAGATAAAGGACGTAGAGCAGTATTATTTGCCTGACTCCTTGTTTGAAAAGATGGAACAGCAGTGTGGCTCTCGCACCGAGATGCTATACCAACTCTCATCATCAGTGAATGGGTTTTTAGCTCATGCTCTCCAGCAAATTGTTGATCAAATACACCAGAGACATCCTTCTGAAAAAATAGATGGGATGTTCCATTGTCTTGAAGCGTGGGAGACCATTTATGCTATCGGCCGAAAGAATCAGTTTCCGGTTATTCCCTATTCATTTTCTGCTTTTAGGAAACTGCATGGTTACCGGCAGACATTGTACCATTGTAACCTTCATACATCGCTCTATTCGACTAATGAGGCAAAGGGACGTTATGAGAATTATCTCAGTGAGGGAGTAGCAGATATTCCTATTTTTTCCAATAGAGAATTAGTAGCGATATTTGGCAAAGATAGAACTTTACCGCTTATTCCTTTGATGAAAGCAGAACCAAAGTACGAAATGGGTATATGTACGGAATGCTTTTCTGTAATCCCGCAATTCTTCGTTCATGATAAGACAACGGATGATGATGTTCGATATGAGTGTGAAAAATTATATGATAAATCACAAATAACCGTTCGCAATCATTCGCTGCAAGTGGATTATATGCAACTGGATAGGAGTACGGTACATAATGACCCCGCAGCATGGATATTGAGCTGTCGCAGATTGACTGCTGCTCGCTCCCAAATTGGATTGAAATTCCTATTGTGGGATAGAACTGCTATTGTTAAACCTGATACATTAGGGTATTCTTTCTTATGTGAAAAAGATTATTCATCAGTAAAGAAAGTTAACCTTCATGCTTTGAATTTCTATCTTTTCGCATATCTTGTTCCGAATGATTTGATGTTCTCGAACGAGTATTGGTTTTGGCGGTTGACCAACCCAACTGAAAAAGAAATATATCTGCGCCATTTGGATTTTTACATGTCGCGATTGCGTTTACCTGATGAAATATGGACAAATAGTAATGAAAATGGCCGTTTCAAAAGCATTTTGGAAAGTCGCGGCTGTGACGAAGAACTAATCAACATCCTTTTGGAGGAAAAACAAGATTTCGATATTGATTATAACACGGCATCCTCACGCATTGTGGTAAACGGCAAATCATATTGGCGTTTGAACAAGATTGAAGATACAATTCGTCATTTCCATATTGAATTAAATGAAGTTACAGAAAGAGTAGATTTTTATCCGTTGGATGATGTTGCAGGATTTGCGTGTATTAAAAATGTGCTTGTAAATGGGACAGAAATACCATTGTCAACTGATTTAAGTAGAATGCATTATTTCCCCAAAGCCAAAGGCGTATGTGCGTTCCATATTTCAGGAAAGCAACATCTATATATAGATATTCGATGGGAATATATGAGCAGTAATGATTTCTATAGAGAATGCCAGGTGCAATAAAAGAAGCAGCCGTTATATGTAATTTTGTTAAATTTTTTAAAATATGAAAGTAGTAGCAATTGTTCCAATAAAACTCAATAATGAGCGGACGCCCGGAAAGAACTTGAAAAGGTTTCCTGATGGTGAGACATTATTAGGGCATTCATTGAGAAAATTGAATGCGATTCCTAATATTGATGAAGTATGTGTTTTCTGTAGTCGACCTGAAGTGCAAGACTATTTCCCGCAAAATTGTGACAAAGTGCATTTTCTACAGCGTCCTGAATTTCTAGATACTCCGCAAGCGCGTCCCCAGGATATTATGCGCGAGGCATTAGCGCTGGTTTCGGCAGAGGTGGTGGCATTTTATCATGTAACAACTCCCTTTATATCTGAAGGCTCAATTATTGATTGTGTCGAACATGTTACAAGCGGTGACTATGATTCTGCTCAATGTGTTAGACGCGTGGGGGATTTCCTTTGGATGGGCGACAAACCGATTAATTTTGATCCGGCCAGCATTTCACGTACTCAGAATTTGCCAGAGATAGCTAAAGAGACAACCGGTATATATGTCTTCCGCCGTGAAGTTTTCGAAGAAATGAATCAAAGAGTAGGTAAGCATCCATACCGTCATTACGTGGGCTCAATAGAAGATTTGGATATTGATTATCCAGAGGATTGGGAGATAGCTTGTGCTGTGTATCAATATTTAAAGGAACTAAAAAGAATATAATCGTTATATAATGAAAATTGTAGCATTAGTTCCTATAAAGTTGAAAAGTGAACGAGTGAGGGAAAAGAATATACGACCGTTCTTTGATGGGAAGCCGTTGGTACATTTTATTTTGGAAGCATTGATACAAAGTAAGTACGTGAATGATGTATATGTGTATTGCAGTAGTGAGCGCATCAAGGGTTATTTGATCAACGGAGTTAAGTTTTTGAAGCGCCCAAAGTATCTAGATGGCAATAACTACAGCTGCAATGACATAATCCGCGAGTTTGTGAAAGTGGTAGAAGCAGATTATTATGTGGTTTCTCATACGACGGCACCATTTACGAAGTCGGAAAGTATTGATAAATGTATTGACGCCGTCCTAAAAAATGAGGAGTATGACTCGGCGTTTACCGTTGCGAAACTTCAAAAGTATCTATGGAAAAACGGAAAGCCACATAATTTTAGAGCAGATCATCTTATCCGTACTCAAGATATGGAGCCAATATATGAGGAAACGTCCGGTGCGTTTGTGTTCAGTAAGGAAGTATTTGAAATATACAATCGACGAGTAGGAGTTAAGCCTTGTTTGGTCGAGGTGGAACCGATGGAAAGTATAGATATAGACACAGAATCTGATATGTTTGTGGCGCAGTCCATATACAAGAATTTGAAGAAAATATAAAGTTATGAAAGCAAAAGTACATATAGTAGATTGCACGATTCGTGATGGAGGATATTTGTTTGACAAGAACTCCGATCCGGAATTTGTGAAGGGAATTATTCAAGGTTTGGTAGATGCCGGAATTGATTATTTGGAGACCGGTTTTCTGCAAAGCAAAGTAGGGGGAGAAACAATTGTTTATCACAACTCGAAAGATGTTATCAAATACCTGCCAAAAGATGCAAAGGAGACAACATATCTCGGATTCTGTGATAATAGTCGATATACTCCGGAAGAATTGGATGTATATGACGGCAAGTCCTTTAAGTGGCTTCGTATCTCGTTTGCTAAACATGAGATAGAGGATTCGTTGAGATTCTGCAAAGCAGCTATAGAGAAGGGATATCGTGTGCAGTTCAATCCAATGGATAGCATCAGTTATACGATGGAAGAACGCGCAGCGTTGATAGAGAGAGTGAACAAAGTGAAACCGGCCGTGTTCTCAATCGTAGATACGTTTGGCGCGATGTATATGACAGATTTGCTAACAATCTTCTGTCAGTTCGATGATTTGCTGGATAAGGATATAATGATTGGTCTGCACTCACATGATAACTTAGGACTTTCGTGTGCATTGGCAGAGCGAATGGTTGAGATGTCAGAAGAAACAGGTCGAGAGATATGCATCGATGGTTCACTGTTCGGTATGGGACGCGGAGCCGGAAATGCCAAGACAGAGTTGTTGGCAGATTACTTGAATAAGCATTGTGGAACGAATTATAATATTCCTATACTGCTTGAGACGATAGATAAGTATATAGTACCGGCATTGGATCATATTCATTGGGGCTATGATCTGCCTATGTTTATCTGCGGAACAAAGCACTCTCATGTGGATAACGTGAATCACTTGAAGAAGACAACTGACAGCACCATCACGGATGTATTTAATGTGATTGAGATGTTGAGTCCGCAGCAACGAACAAGATATGGCGCAGGATATTCGAAAACAGATTTCTCGCAACTAGATGCGAAGTTAGATGAGTATAAGAACAAATAATTACAGCCATGAATTGTTCAGAATATTTGGTTGATTTTCTCATTAAGAATGGCATAAAAGACGTGTTTGGATATGCAGGTGGGTATATTACGCCATTTATGGATGCGCTTTATGCTCGCAAGGGAGAAATAAGAGTTCATGTTTGCTACAATGAGCAAGGTTGTTCGTTTGCAGCAAACGGCTATGCACGAACTAGTGGCAAGTTGGGTGTATATTTCACTACATCCGGTCCTGGTGCAGTCAATGCCTTTGGCGGCTTGGCCGATGCTTGGTTTGATGGGGTGCCGGTGATGGGTATTTGCGGAAATGTGCCAACGAATGAGATGAAGGGATTCGCGGGAGTACGCCAAAATGGTTTTCAAGAAATGGATATAGTATCCATGACACGTCATATCACGAAGTATTCCGTAACTCCTAATAGTGCTGAAGAGTTTCCGGAGGTGGTATCACGTGCATATAAAATGGCAACAATAGGTAGGAAAGGAGGAGTTTTAATTGATTTTCCGTTCAACATACAGAAAGCCAGTATTACTGGTTGGTAATGGAGCTCGTGCTGCCGGAGCAGTTGAGTTAGTTTATGCGTTTGCAAAGAAGACGCATATTCCAGTGTTAACCACGATGAATGCAGTGGACTTGGCACAGGATGAAATTCGTATAGGTTTTATAGGAACCTATGGTAATCGTGTGGCTAATATGATCATGGACGAATGCGATGTTGTCATATCGGTTGGCGCTCGCCTTGGTTTGAGGCAGATTGGGCATATTCGCGAGAACTTCGCTCCAAAAGCACACTTGATTCGTGTGGATATCGATCCGGCTGAGATGAGTCGCGTAGTTAAGAACGATGAAGAAGACTATCTGACAGATGCTGCATCTTTTATGAAACAGCTCCTGACTGAAGAAGTGCCCGACTATCAAGTGTGGCACGATCAATGCTCTGAGGCTAAACGCATGCTGGATGGGTGCGATAATGTTTTAGGCAATGATGTGATAGAAAAAATATCATCGTTGCTACCAGAGAATGCTATTGTGTCAGTAGATGTAGGGCAACACCAATGCTGGGCTGCGCAATCCCTTCATCTTAAAGGAGAGAAGGGACGCATTCTTATAGGAGGAGGCTATGGCTCAATGGGCTGCGGGTTGCCATACGCAATCGGAGCCTCTATCTCCATTGGAAATGGAGTAGTATATTGTATAACTGGCGATGGCGGATTACAGATGAATATCCAAGAATTGGAAACCGTGGCTCGTGAGCATCTTCCAATAAAGATTATAGTGTTGAATAATCATGCGTTAGGTAAGATAACGGAGATTCAAACAGGTTCATTCGGAAAACGCTATGCGCAGACAACAAGGTCAAGTGGATATTCGGTGCCGAATTTTGAGAAGATTGCCAATGCATATGGAATAAATGCGATTACTTTAGCCTCTTATGACGAATTAGATGGATGTGTTGCATGGTTAGCAGACAGCAATCCATGTCTTATTAGTATCTCGATGCCCGAGGATACGCTGTTAATCCCGAAAATCAAGTGGGAAACGGGTCAAATAATGCCGCTGCTAAATGATGATTTACAAAATAAGGTGTTGAGAATCCTGCGAGAGTGAGATTGTCACCATAATGAGAATGACACGCCCAGATTATTAGTTGTGTGGTATAGCAGTAATCGGTGGTTGCTTGATAGAAGTATAAGGTGAGAGATATAAAAATAGACGGGCTAAAAACAATCATGATTTTTTTGGTTGTGTATGGTCATGTGTTAATATTATCAGATGATGTGTTATCGACATATGTGGCAAATATTATATATGCATTTCACATGCCTGTTTTTATTTTCTTATCAGGATATCTCACCAATGTCGATGTCAATACTAAAAAGCTATCGTCATGGGTGATGCGGATATTATTAATATACGCAATTGCGCAGTCAGCCCAGAATATCTTATCATATATATTGGGAGAAGGATATGTATTAGGGCGTGTCTTCCTTTATGAGCCGTATTATGCATTATGGTATTTGATAAGTTTAGTAGTGTGGAGGGTTACTATTGTCGCAATAGCTCAATGCAGAGTTGCTGATAAGTTTCTGCTCCTTTTTTCAGTGGTTATTTGTGCCATTTCGGGAGTGATTCCAATCGGGTTACAATTTTCATTTCAAAGAACTCTTGCTTTTTTCCCGTTTTTCGCGATAGGTTATCTTTGTCGGAAAAACAATTTTATGGAAAGAATAGAGCAATCTCCTTATGTGATTAGCATAGTTGTCTTGATAATAGGAGCAATGGTGGCGTGTATATTGCCTAGATATATCCCTAATAGCCCTTATGATAGCATTCGTTCTGCTTTGGTTAGGCTTGGGCAAACCGGTAATGCTTTTTTGATGAGTTTTGCGGTTGTTAGACTCTCGAGAATGTTCGCTGGGGGGGCTAAATATGGAGCGTACTCTCTTTGGATATACATCGGACACACCTTTTTCCTCATAATTCACAGGCATTACTATTCATTTATCAATGTCCAGAATGTTATGATTAATTTGCTTGTGGGAATTCTATTGTCATTGATATATTGCGCTATATGTGTTTGCCTGTGCTATTTTAGTCGTGAAACAAGAACGAATAGGATAAATCGGTCGATTTAGCAGTCATTTGATAATGTCTAATTTATGTAGTGTTATTACTTTTGATAATATGGTACGTTTTCTTGTAATGGATGTGGACGGCACACTAACCGATGGCAAGATCTATATGGGGGCGGATGGTGAACTATTCAAGGCATTTGATGTAAAAGATGGATATGCCTTGAAGGAGATGCTCCCCCAAATGGGCATTGAGCCCATTATAATAACGGCTCGCGAAAGTCGTATTGTGGAGAATCGCTGCCGCGAACTAGGAATTTCAGAACTTCATCAAGCGTGTCGTAATAAGTTTGCAAAACTTATGGAAATTCTCAACTCCTATAGTTCAAAAGACCACACGACATACACCCCGTCTAATGTCGCTTACATTGGTGATGACTTGTTGGACATATTTTGCATAGAGCAAGTTAATATTGAGAACGGATTGACAGCATGCCCTGCTGATGCAGCTGAGGAAGTGAAAAGAGTCGCAAAATATGTTTGTAAAAGAAATGCAGGAAGTGGTGCTGTTCGGGAACTAGTTGAGCTAATTCAAGAAAAATGGAGATAGCGGACTTATGAATTGTGCTCCCGTTATAATACCGACACTGAATCGTTACGAGCATTTCTATCAATGTTTAGAGTCATTGGAGAAATGTAGTGGCGCTGAATGTACTGATGTTTTTGTGGGGTTAGACTATCCTCCTTCTGAAAAGTACATAGCGGGATGGAAGAAGATAGATGCGTACCTTGCAGAAAAGGAAAAGAATAATGGCTTCCATAAATTAGTTGTATATAGACGCGATTATAATTGCGGGATTGGCGTTAAGCCACCCCATAAAAGCAATGTTGCTCTATTGCGCGAAGTAATTAATGAGTCGTACGACAGAATTATTTATACGGAGGATGATAATGTCTTTAGCCCGAATTTCCTTGAATACATAAACAAGGGATTGGAAAAGTATGAGCATGATGATTCTGTTTGGGGCGTAGTAGGATATGCACATCCTTACCAGTTTAAATTTGGACAGAATAATCATTATCGTCATAATACAGACATGTCGGGGTGGGGATATGGGACTTGGAATAAGACTTTTGCAGAAACAGTTGACTTTGTCAAGGGAGGTGGATTTCGTAAAAGTTTTTCAACCAAGAATATGTTAAAAGCCCTTGAACATGGTTGGTTACGTCTGTTTACGTATATATATCATTGTTATCATAAAGGGTACGCATCGGTAAATGACGGGGCGATAACAGCATACCTTATTTTGCACGATAAATATGTTATTACACCAACGATTTCAAAGGTGCGTAACATCGGATGGGATGATCAAGGTAGGAGTTTTCAACGTGGCATGAAAGGGGTTGAGGTAATTGCTGAACGCCATAACTCGCAG
This sequence comes from uncultured Bacteroidales bacterium, assembly GCA_946403215.1. Taxonomy (GTDB): domain Bacteria; phylum Bacteroidota; class Bacteroidia; order Bacteroidales; family Paludibacteraceae; genus Colicola. The sequence continues at coordinate 83,211 of CAMIZG010000001.1, forward strand.
CCGATAGACAATGATGTGCATTTTGAGTACAAGGGCGATGATACAACTTATATGGATTATAATAATAAGGTGGCTGTGCGTGAGAGTGATGGATATATGTCGTTCGGGCAATTTGTCGTAAAGTTGTGGAAATCATTCTTTAAGTTACCCCAATAGCGTGTGATTAGAAAGTTATTGCTATATATTATCTTTTTATGGATGGGAGGGTATTTCTCGCCTATTCTTCGTGTGGGGAAAATTGCATATTACCTTATTGCAGTTGTCTTTATTTTGTTGCTATTGTTCACATGCTTTAAACGTGAAACGCCGCGATTGAATTTGACGTACATAATCCTATTCGCCATCGGTATAGTTGGATCCATGTTTATGGCGATGATATACCATGATCAGTCATTTTTGAGCACAGCTATATCTCAACGCGCGCTATATTTCTTGGCGTGTTTTTTCGTGTGGTGGAAAATTGGGCTAACTGAAGATGAATTATTCCCGATGTTGCGGGTGTTAACTATAATCACGTTAGTTGTCTTTGGGCTATCACTATTTGAACCTCAATGGTTTTTGTCGCAATCCGCCATAGAGCAATTTGCCAAGCGACCGGAAAATTCAACTGATGTGTTGTGCTTTATGCCCGGGTACGTGTATGTAGTCTTATATTTCTTCTATCTTTTGCAAACCATTCCTGACTCATTCACAAAACGAGATCTTGCCATAGCAATAGCTATCCTGGGCATGTTTTTTGTGTACCAGAACAGAAGTACGTTGATGTATTTGTCTATAATAACGTTATATTTCTTTATTAAGAACAGGTCAAACATCGGTCAGCAAGGAAGAGCCTTGATTGTTCTATCAGTTGTACTAATTGTTTTGTTAGCTTCGTCATTTATAAGCAATGTAACGACATCTCTGCTCAACGAGACCCAAGAGCAGTTGAATGATGAAGGATACAACCGCCGCATAGCTTTGCAATTTTATGTGTTTGATTATAATGAGGGGAGTATAGCGCGTTCACTGTTCGGTAATGGTCAACCAGCTTTGGATACTGATTATCTAGACGAAATGATAGAGGGTAACGAAGAAGGTGCATATTGGAGCGATTTGGGGTTCGTCGGTGATTGGTTCTTGTTTGGCATTATCCCGATAGTAGCAATATTGATAATGGCGATTAAGGTATTTCGCTATCCATACCCACCGTATCTGAAATACTTGTTTGCTTCATTCTTGTTGGTGCCGACTATCCATACCTTTTCAGGAAACAATATGCACGTGTTCTATTTTTCGCTTGTGATGTATCTAGTGTGCTTGAATGAATATGAATTGGAATACAATGATGGTTTTATGACTGATGCCGAGGCAATAGAACCACAAAATATAATACTGCAGGATGCGTAATACCAATATCGAAATATTACGTTTTGTATTGATGGTGGCTGTTTTTATTGGGCATACCATTGTGCTGGGGCTTGACTTCGTGGATGGCCAGGTCGGCATGTATGAATATGACGGAAATATGCCAACGATGTTGTTCCTGTGCTCATTGCTAACACCGGCGACCTATTGTTTTGTGTTTATATCCGGCTACTATGGAATAAAATTTTCATTTGCCAAGCTGTTGAACTTGTTATTGTGGCTGATTATTGTTGCGGTGGCATGTGGTGGATATCATTATTGGAGAGGAGAAACATCTTGGTATGCAATTTATTCGTCATTCCTGCCGCTTGTACATAACAGATGGTGGTTTGTCACCGCATTTGTTACGTTGTATTTAGTTTCTCCATTTGTGAATATCGCCATGCAGCATTTTTCAAGAAAGCAAGCCATAGGCATGTTGATGCTGTTGTACGGTATCTTATTGTACAGATGGTTGTTCCTGGTATCTAATGCAGGGAGTAGTTTTGCCGGATTATTATTTATTTATGTGTTGGCTCGATATATGGCAATGAATAATTTGTCGTTGTCAAAGCGAAATGCATGTTTATTGTTTGTGGGTTCATTAGTAATCACGACTTGTGTGGCATGTGCTCTATTTTATGGGTTACGTGAGCATATGAATCCGGTTTATGCGCAGCGAATTGTATTTCAAGTGTATGCATATTGTAATCCGCTGATTGTCATGATGGCGGTTTGTCTGTTTTTCTTTGCCTTGTCTTTTCAGCCGCGAACAGTTCGTTGGCTCAACACCTTGTTAAAAACGAATTTGTTTATCTATCTATTCACGCAAGGAGTGGGAATAGTGTCGTACAAAGATATGGCGACTATGCTTCGCGAAAATCCCATTCAATATACAGCAGTAGCAGGATTGATTATATTCGCATCATTGTTGGCGGGGCATATAATATCATTTGCTGCATATTGGATGGTGCGAGGAGGAGAAATGGTGTTTAAGAGAATTTTTAAAAAGATATTGAAGGAATCTTAACGCTGATTAAGAATTCCTTTTGAAACGGCAGAATGAATCTCCGAAATATCTAATGGGAAAGTTATGACGCAATCATCCACTCGCATAGACTCCGTTGATGTGGGAGCGGGAATAATGATCCTGTGGATGATTATATATCATGCCATATCATTTTCGTTGAATATACAACTATTGGATTATTCAGAAGTACCTGATCTAAATAGCATACCGGAGAGTCTTCATGTGTTTGTCGGGAAAAACGGACCGCTGATTCCGAAGAACGCATGTGTGATATTTCCATACCTTTATTTTTTTATGCCGTGGTTCTTTTACAAGAGTGGTCAGTTCTTTGTAAAACGCGAGATGAAAGAGTTCTGGGAAAAGGATGTGAAGAAATTACTGGTTCCGTTTCTGATCTGGTCGTTGATAGGCTACGTGATGTTTCTGCTGTTTCATGCCATAACGCATACGTTAACATGGGAAAACAGTACGATCCATATTGTTAGCGCATTGCTTAGAGGTGGAAGTATTCCGCTTAATCTTCCGTTGTGGTTCTTAACCACGCTGCTCGGAGTGCGTTTGGTGGCAAATTTGTGCTTAACGACCAAAGATTCTAATGCTGAACGGTGGTGGCTGATAGCCATAATTGTGTTGGGCTATGCTGTAGCATATTTGGCACATGTTTTACATCCCACGTTCCTTCCTGAATGGATCGCTAATGGCGCGTCCGGGCTTGTGTTTTTCGCATTGGGATATGGGCTTAAAGAATATGAGCAGAAGATATGGGTGTTTTTGCCATGTTTGTTAGTGTATTTGATTTGCGTATTTGCGGAGTTCCCTATTGTGGATATGCACTCCAACAGTCTGTTGGCAGGAAGTTATTGGGCATGGATGCCGGTGGCAATATGTAGCATTATCGCATTTAATAATGTGTGTGCTGTATTATGCAAGTTTGTCAATTTCATTGTATTATCATGGATCGGACGGCATTCTATGCAGATTTTCGTCTCCCATTTTTTGATTCTATGTGTGATTGATTTTGTTGTACGATATTTTGAATTGGTTCAACTTCGCCCATATTCATTATGGCTTATGTTAGGTGCTTACATACTAATATTACCCATTTGTTGCGTATGTGTCAATCCTTCGGGAAGGATACGTGATGCAATGCATCGGGGCGAATAGTATAATTCGGATGATTGCATGGATATCTCTGTCATAATAGTCAATTACAACACATGTGCGCTTACGCGTGAGTGCTTGGATAGCATTTTTGCTAATACTCAGGGCGTGCAGTTTGAAGTGTTTGTGGTGGATAATGATTCGCAGAGAGATGAGAGCAAGCAAGTGTTGAGTAGGTATCCGGGGATTCAGTATGTGCAGGCGGACACGAACTTAGGTTTCGGCAAGGCAAACAATCTTGGCTACCAATATACATCCGGACGATACGTTTTGTTCTTGAACAGTGATACGTATTTGCTCAACGATGCCTTGTCTGCCTTTGTTCATGGCTTTGATCAGTTGCCGAATAATGTGGGGTGCATTGGGGCGCAGTTGCTTTCGGAAGAAGGTAATCCGAATAATTCGTATTCTGAATTGCCATCACTTAAGCTATATGCAGAATCAATCCTCAACTTGTATTTGTACCCATTTAGGCGTCGTAAAAATGTATGCCCCAATAGAGAAAACTCTATAGTGCCGGCATTGCCATATGAAGTGCCGTATGTAATCGGTGCAGATTTGTGCATTAGGCGGAATGTAATAGAAGGATGCGGATTATTTGACCCAGATTTCTTTATGTATTACGAAGATTCAGAGATGCAGAGCCGCTATCGGAAGGCCGGGTATAAAGCCATGATTATTCCATCGCCACAAATCGTTCATTTGGAGGATGCCTCATCCTCAGCCCCAAAATCGAAGCAATATACTGCTTTGTCTCGTATGCGGAATTTGCAAAGTCAGGCATTGTACTTCAAGAAGGTTTATCGCAGACCCTATTATTGGTTGTATAGGATCATTAGTTTGTTCTCGTTTCCGTTATATTTGAGGTCATATTATACATCGGCGGAAAAACGAATGCTGATGCGAACGTTGATCCGGCCATTATAGTGTCGTGAGTATCTAATAGCTGATTAGTATATGGTTTGTGCTATGATGAAAAGGATCTGGGATTTTCTCTGCGCGTTTGCTCCGATAAAGACCGTGCTCTTTAACCTTCATTATTTGCCATTTGCTGATGCGGTAAAATGCCCGATATTCATATACAAACATACGAGATTGGTGCAAATGAACGGCATGCTGATTGTGTCAGCACCGCTCCGAACGGGAATGATAAAAATAGGTCATTATGTTCCGGGGACGCAGGATGAGCGTTATCAGCAAACCACGTGGGAAGTTATGGGTAGGATAGAATTTGTAGGAAATGCATGCATTGGTCGGGGGACGAATATTTCCGTCGGCAAGAATGCAACGATGACGCTGGGAGATAATCTGACCGTTAGCGGAAATACGGAATTGTATTGCCATCATCGCATCTCAATAGGTGATTCTTGCACGTTGTCATGGGGCATTCTGATGATGGACACTGATTTCCATGCAATTAAAGATAACGCATCTCAAAAAACGATAAATGCTCCCCGCCCCATACATATAGGTAATCATGTGTGGATCGGCAGTCGGGTTACTGTACTAAAAGGTGTGCAAATAGCAAGTAATACGATTATTGCAGCAGCATCCGTTATAACGAAATCATTCGATGAGGAATATTGCGTGATAGGTGGCAACGGAAAAGGAGCATCGATCCTAAGGCATAACGTGCAATGGGAAAATTAAGCAACATATTCAAGCGTATTCGAAGCGGTTTTTCCGATATGCGTGCTTTCGGTATGTTTGTCGGAATGACAAACATACTGTGGCCAGTCATTGCTCACTTTCCCGAGGGAATTCGGGAGTCAATCTTGGAGAATAAGAAAAGAAAGATTGATGACTTTTTGCAAAAGATTTGCGCTGATACGATTGAGAAATATTCATCATTGCACTTGCCTGTGCGTGAACATGAAGTGGGGAAAGAGGCTCCAATCTTTGTTTGTTGGCTGCAGGGGATAGACAAGGCTCCAGGTTTAGTTAAGGCGTGCGTAAGGTCAATAGAGCGGCATGCTTCAGGGCATCCGGTGCATATAATTACTCTGGACAACTATCAAAAATGGGTATCTTTGCCTGATGTCATAATCCAACGTAGAGAAGAGCAGATGATGGTAAATGCTCATTTTGCCGATGTATTGCGTTGCGCCTTGTTAGCCAAATATGGAGGCTGCTGGATTGATGCGACGATTTGGATGTCAGCAGACATTCACGCCGATGTCTTCGAAAAGCCATTTTACTCCTGCCGTTTCCCTGCTGAAGGAAGATTCGTGACCGACAACATGTGGAGCAACTTTTTTATAGCAGCGAAGTCTGATTCCGTGACAATCAACTTTACAAAGGACATGTTTTATGAGTACGTCGAGAAGGAGCCTCGTTTTATTGACTATTTCTTGATGGATTATATGATCAGATGGGGGTATGATAACATACCGGCGATTCGGGGCGAAATAGACCAAATACCATACAATAATGAGCAAATAGGTGCTTTGCGAAACATGCTACATGTGCCCTTCAATTCTCTTGAAGTTATGTCAGTCCTGAAAGAAACATACATACATAAATTGTCATGGCGATTGGATTTGAACCAATTACCGGATGATAGCGTTGGTAAATTTATATTGCGACAATGAAAAACGCGTATTATATAGATACATATTCCACAAACTTTTTGCATGAAATGTTTGATGCAGCATCACTTGTGATGTTTGCATCTATGTATGACCATATTGAGTATCGCACATCGCGTTCAAGTTATGAGCATGTAAAGGCATTGCTTGGTGAGCTGCCTGCGAATGTGACAGTGTCATATATACCGACCATCAATGCGTATCGCGGCTGGAAAAAGTTTCGATTCCTAATCAAGCAGTTGCAAGCGATACTCCATAATGCGTGGTATATCTTAACGATTCCTAAAGAGTGCGATATTATATTTAATTATTGCACATTATCCGCCTTGCCACCAATGAATTGGTTGAGTTCTTTTTGTGGTAATAGAATCTTGCAAATATGTCATGGCGAGCTGACAGAAATGGTGCAACCATTTTCGAAAAACGTTCTATTGAAAAAAGGGTTAAATGTTTTGCGTTCCCCTAAGATAGCAATTGCGCCGAACTTATATTTTGCAGTGCTTGGGAAAAGTATATTTAATAATGTAGCTCCTCTTTTGAGTGATTCCTGCCGGAGAAAAATGTTGTACTTTGAGCATCCGATGGTGTGCGCAAATGATATTGAGCATTCTAAGCGCGTATCGGGAAAACTTGTTTTGGGCGTGTATGGGGAAATACGTCAATCCAAGGGGGGAAATGACTTGCTGGAGTTAGCTCGTGCTTTAAAGGATAATCCTAATGTAGAGCTGCGTTGCTTTGGACATCTTGCGCTACCGGAGAAAGAGATACGAGAGGCCGGTATAGTAATACCAATCAAGGGCAAGGAACACTTTTTGAGTAGAGACGAAATGTACAGCCAAATAAGGCAATTGGATTACGCTTTGTTCCTGCTGCCTGCAGCGCGCTATCAGTTTACAGCGAGTGGAACAATGATAGATGCTATTGCATGCGGAGTACCCATTCTTGGCCTTTCGAATGATTATTTTGATCGGATTTTTGAATTGTACGGTGCTTTTGGCTATTTGGAAAAGGATGTTGATGCCCTAAGACAACGCGTAGATTGGTTGATTAGTCAAGGAGATAAAAGATCAGGGTGGGACATGTATGGGGTGCGCATTGGACTTAGTCCGCAACACATAGCGGAGCAATTTAAGAAACAGTGGCAGCCGGAATAATCGTAACGGAAAGTATATGTGCAACAATTATAATAGGCTAAAATGAAAAAAGTATCCATCATGCTCCCTGATTATAATGGGGGAGAGCTTGTGCGGCGTTCGATTGAAAGCGTGCTGGCACAAACCTATAAGGACTATGTCTTGTATCTGATTGACAATGGATCAACGAAAGATAATACGCGTGAGATATTACACTCATACACAGATCCGCGAATTGTGCATGTGGATGTGGATGTCAACAACGGAACATCCAGCGCGTACAATGCAGTGCTGAATAGGATAGACACACCATGGGTGGCAATCATTCATGCGGATGATTTGTGGTATCCGACCAAACTGGAGAAGCAGATGGCGTTCCTTGAAGAGCATCCGGATTATTGCATATTGGGCACATGGTATGATTATATAGATATCGATGATAAAGTAATCGGCACATCCAAAGAACCGCTGACGACATGGGGGCAAGTAGAGAAAAAGTACAGGGCTAACGAACTGGTCGTCGTATGCCATCCATCCGTAGTGTTCAGCCGAGATGTAGCCCTTTCTGTAGGCGGTTTTCATGAAGAATTTTGGCCGACCGATGATGCGGATATGTGGCAGCGTATGCTCGAAACGGGCGGCAAGGCATGTATCTACCCGGAAGTGCTGACTATGTACAGGATTCATAACACCGCAACCACGTTCACGCGCATGTCGGACTTGAATGACAAATTACGATTTACGGAGCGTTGTATGAAGTTGCGCAGGAAGGGATTGCCGGAAATCACGTTTGAAGATTTCATGGCACAGCAGAAGAAAAGATCTCAATGGACGCGATTCCGTGAGGCATATACCGATTATTGTCATTATCATTACAAGATGGCAATTAGGGGTGTTGCTGCTCATGACAAATGGGAGTTGTTTTCCCACGGGATAATCTATGCGATTCTGAATCCAATATCAACGATAAATATCCTTAGAAAAAAGTCATTGAGATAAGTCTAACACGAAAATAATACACTAATATGCAAATTATTGCACATAGAGGTTTTTGGAAGACTCAAGAAGAGAAGAACAGTCGCGTGGCACTGGCACGTGCGATGGAGTGTGGGTATGGGTTTGAGACGGATTTTCGCGATTTTGGCGGAAAAGTTCTCATATCGCATAATCCACCGATAGGTGATGAACTGACAGCAGATGAGCTGTTCCGCTTGTATGCCGAATCCGGACGGAAAGGAACGTTAGCGCTCAATATCAAGGCCGACGGACTGCAAGATATGATGCGAGACTTGCTGGAGAAGTATGGCATTGAGAATTATTTCCTGTTTGACATGTCGGTATGTGACACGATTCCGTACATAGAGCGGAAGATGAAGATAGCGTCCCGCAGTTCGGAATTTGAACCCTACTTGCCGTTCTATAAAGATAGCGAGGTGGTTTGGGTGGATTACTTCGACGGACGGACGAATATCGTGGACGAATTGCGCAAGTACATAGCAGATGGTAAGATACCGTGTGTTGTCTCGCCGGAACTGCACGGATTGCCGTATGAACCCATGTGGCAGATGCTAAATGAACAAATTGTAAATGGAAAAATTGTAAATGATATCATGCTTTGCACGGATGTGCCGGACAAGGCTGAACAATATTTTAACAGATGATAAAGGCGATTATTTTTGACATGGATGGAGTGCTGATAGAGGCTAAGGACTGGCACTATGAGGCACTCAATAAGGCACTCTTGCTGTTCGGGTTTGAGATTTCACGGTATGACCATTTGGTTACATTCGATGGTCTGCCGACAAGTCGCAAATTGGAAATGCTGAGCGTAGAACGCGGACTTCCTCGCAGCTTGCATAAGTTCATCAACGAGATGAAACAGCAGTACACGATGGATTATGTCTATACGTGTTGCAAACCACGTTTCATCCACCAATACGCGTTGTCGCGGCTTCATGCTGATGGATATCGCCTGGCTCTTGCAAGTAACTCAATTCGTCACACGATAGAGTTGATGATGGATAAGGCCGGGTTGACATCATACCTGGAGTTTATGTTGAGCAATCAGGATGTGGTAAAAGCCAAACCTGATCCTGAGATTTATCTCACTGCGATTAAGCGATTAGGATTAAAACCGGAGGAATGCTTGATAGCAGAGGATAATCAGAATGGAATCCAGGCAGCATTGGCCAGTGGTGCACATCTGTTCAAAGTTGACACGGTGAACGATGTGACGTACACGAATATCAAACGTCGAATTGAAGAAATCGAGAAAGGAGGCAAAGGATGAATGTAGTTGTTTTGATGGCAGGGGCAAGTAGCAACTTTGCCGAGAAGGGATATATGTACCCGAAGTACCTCTTGGATTATAAGGGGAAACCGATTGTGCAGCACGTAGTGGATAGTTTGAAACCGCTGAATGCCAAACTCTCGTTCGTAATATTGAAAGAGGACGATGATAAGGCATTCATCGCGTCTACGCTGCAGATCTTGGCACCGAAAGCTAAGGTGTACAAGGTAAACAAACTGACGAAAGGCGCTGTATGTTCGGCTTTGTTCGCTATCGATAGTATCAACAATGATGAAGAGTTGCTGCTGCTCAACGGAGACCAATTGCTAACAAACGGATTAGTGGAATCCATCGAATCGTTCCGAAAGAAGCAGTACGAAGGAGGAATCGCAGTGTTCCGCTCGGTGCTGCCACGTTGGAGTTTTGTGGCACTGGATGATGGTGGATTGGTTTGCGAGACAAGTGAGAAACGTCCGATTTCAGATTTGGCTACTGCCGGTTGCTATTGGTTCAAATACGGAAAAGACTTCATAGAAGCAGCCTATAACATTATCCGCAAGGACGAGAACTTTGGAGGCAATTACTATATCTGCTCGACGTATAATGAGCTGATCTTGCGGCAGCAGAAAGTGGGAGTATATGAGATTCCGACAGAGAACTATCTCTCGTTTGCCACACCGCAGTTGTATGAAGAAAATAAAATCAAGTGATATGATAAACATTGTGATACCTATGGCCGGAGCCGGCAGCCGTTTTGCGAAAGCCGGTTACACGAAGCCGAAGCCCTTTATCGACGTATTGGGCAAACCGATGATTTGCCACGTGCTGGATAACCTGTACATGCAGGATGCACAGTTCATCCTGATAGCACGTCGTGAGCATTTTGAAGCCGAGCAAGAGACGGTGAAATGGATTGAAGCACACTATCCGGTGCAATGGGTGCTGGTGGATAAGTTGACGGAAGGTGCTGCTTGCACGGTGCTCCATGCACATCGGTTGATCAACAATGATGTGCCGATGATGATTGCCAACTCTGATCAGATTGTGGATATGCAGATTGCGGATTTTATCAAGGATTCGGATGCACGTAAGTTGGATGGTTCGGTGTTGTGTTTTTACGACAACGATACCAAGTGGAGCTATGCCAAAATTGACGACAAGGGATTAATTACAGAAATCAAGGAGAAAGTTGTAATTTCGGATCATGCAACGGTGGGTATTTACTACTTTGCGCAAGGAAAAATCTTCGTAGAGAATGCGATAGATATGATTGTGCGCAACGAGCGTGTGAACAATGAGTTCTATGTGGCACCGGTGTACAACTATGCGATTGCACAAGGTAAGCGGTTCGGCATTTATAGCATCGACATGCAGCAGATGCACGGCACCGGAACGCCGGAAGATTTGGATAAGTATATAGCGTTTAAGACAAAATGAGAACGGCAAAGTTAGAGGATATGTTGAAAGGCTGGTTCGTAGGGAATTTCGAACCGACTCTCCTGAAAACCAACGATGTGGAGGTGGCTGTGAAGAGTTACAATAAGGGAGACTATGAGCAGCGCCACTACCACAAGATAGCCACTGAGATTACAGTCATCACGCGCGGCAGAGTGCGCATGAACGGTGCGGAGTATAAGGAAGGTGACATCATCGTGATGGAGCCTTTTGAGTCAACGGATTTTGAAGCGCTGGAGGATGGTACGCAGAACACAGTTGTCAAATTCCCCGGAGCGAATAATGATAAATACTTATCATAGCATGATGTGATAGCAAAGATGCCTTCCGGTCGTCCGAAAATATTGTTTTGTATGCATATGCCCCCACCTGTGCATGGGGCAGCTGTGGTGGGGCAGCAAATCTTCGAGTCAAAATTGATTCGTGATAAGTTTGATTGTGCGTATATAAATGCTTCCTCCTCTGCAACTTTGGGGGATGTCGGACACTTCTCGTTGGCAAAAATACGGAGAACACTTGCGTTCTACAAGCAAGTGCTTCGCGAGGTGAGAAATCAACGGCCGGATTTGGTGTATTTCACCCCATCTACAGCAGGGTGGGCGTTGTATAGGGACGTAATAACTATTTGTCTTCTTCGCCGTAGAAGGCAAAATGTAGTATTGCACTTCCACAATAAAACGAAGGATACATACTTGCATAAATGGTACAATGAGGGCGTATGGGAGCATCTGTTTCAAGGAGTGTCTGCAATTTTTTTGGGAGATGCGTTGTCAAAGCAATTTGGCAACTACACTCACTTGTGCAAAAAGGTTTTCGTGTGCCCTAACGGAATGCCCCATCTGATTGACGATACTCAACGTGAACAGCACAGAGCAGATCAACCATATACATTCCTCTTCTTGTCTAATATGATTGAATCGAAAGGTGTATATGTGTTGCTTGATGCATGTGCCCTCCTGAAACAAAAGGGATATACGTTCCGATGCGATTTTGTGGGACAATGGTTTGACGTCACTAAGGATGCATTCGATGCAAAATGTGCACAATTAGACTTGTTAGATTATGTGCAGGGACATGGAGCAAAATTTGGCGTGGAGAAAAATAAATATATCCAGCATGCCAATGCGCTGGTTTTCCCGACGTTCTACCAATCAGAATGCTTTCCTCTTGTGATAATTGAAGCCATGCAATACGCTCTCCCCATCATTTCAACCAATGAAGGAGCTATCTCCGAAATAATTGATAATGGGAATGACGGATGGATAGTCAAGAAGCAAGATGCCGTTGAATTGGCCGATAAAATGGAGTGGCTCTTAACTCATCCTACCGAAAGCAAACAAATGGGTAAAACAGGGTATGCGAAATATTGCCAGAATTACACATTAGCACATTTTGAACAGCGATTGTTGAATATCCTGACAGAATGCATCCAAATCAAACAATTAGAGAATACATGCGAGTATTAATCAATAGTTATGCTTGTTGCCCCGGCTTGGGCTCTGAACCTGGTATGGGATGGAATTGGATTATCTCACTTGCTCAGCATTGCGAGTGCTTCGTCATATCCGAAGGGGAGTTCCGGCTGCAAGTTGAGCAATGGTTAGCGTCATCTGAGAACAAAAGTGTTGCACAACACATACATTTCTATTGGCTGCCCATAGGGGGGGACAATAGTGAGAAATGTGAACGAATTCGCGAAATGTGCCGCAATCAAGGAGATTGGCGGTTCTATTATTACTATCGATTGTGGCAGAAACGTGTGGCTGCCCTTGCTGAACAGATTATAGAGGAGCAAGCAATGAAAAATGCACCGATACAAGTGCTCCATCAGTTAAACATGATCGGTTTCCGTGAACCGGGATATCTGTGGAAGGTGTCGCGCGCTACCAATATACCACTTGTGTGGGGGCCAACTAATGCAAAGGATGGCTTTCCTATGGCGTATGCCAAATCAGCATCTATTAGGCAAAAAGTATTCTTATGCATAAAGAATGCAATAACCAGACTCCAATTGTCGTTATCTCCTCGTGTTCGCATGATGGCTAATACGGCGGACGTAATAGTTGCAGCGAGTAGCGATGCGCAACAAAGCATTGAGAAGTATTGGCACAAATCAAGTATTTGCATCAACGAAACAGGATGTTCTGCACCACCTGCAGAGAGAGAAACTAGCGACTGGAGGTCATGTGAAGATAAGGAGAACTATGACATATTATGGTGCGGGCGGATGCTCTTTAGCAAGCAATTGGATATAGCTATCCGAGCAGTGGCTGCTGCAAATACTCCCAACATGGTGTTGCATATAGTTGGAAGTGGAGACGATAAACCATATAGACAATTAGCAGATGCTCTCAGCGCAAATGTTAGATGGCATGGCCAAATTTTGCATGACGAAGTGCAAAACATGATGAGAAGAATGGATGTGTTGTTGTTTACTTCTGTGTTTGAAGGAACCCCTCATGTTGTGCTCGAAGCCATTGAAAACCAGCTTCCGGTGGTGTGCCATAAAACATGTGGACAAGGAGACTTGGTGACCGACTCGGTCGGAATAACATGTCCGGTGGTAACTCCCGAGAAATCAGTAAAAGACTTTGCCGAAGCTCTAAAACACCTATATACTCATAAAGAACTCTTAGATACAATGAGATCCAATTGTGTTTCGCATGCACAACAACTGACATGGGATAAGAAAGCACAGCAGATGATATCCGTATATAAAACATCAGTTCAAAATCGCAAAAATGATTTGTAGTATGGCGCACAAGCAGAATGGCAGAATAGTAATTATAGGAGCGGGTGTTTCAGGTCTGACATCAGCTCGTATGCTCAATGACAAATATGATGTCACTATATTTGAGCGGGCATCCAAACCTGGTGGACTAATCAAGTGTGAGCGCATAGAAGGCAGCCTGTTTCATACCTGTGGAGGACATGTGTTTAATACAAAGAAACAGGATGTTGCCAAATGGTTCTGGCAGTTCTTTAATCAAGAAAATGATTTTGTGAAAACTGATCGTAATTCTGTAGTCCAACTTGAACAAAAGATTGTCCCGTATCCTATTGAGAATCACGTGTACATGCTGGATTCGGAGCTGCAAAATAGATTCATAGATGACTGCTTGCGTATTGCAACCAATAAATCAGTCCAGCCATCTGATTTCGAGGCATTCTTGCGGGGACGTTTTGGCGATACGCTCTATGACTTATATTTCAAGCCCTATAATGAAAAAGTGTGGCGTTGTGATTTGCGCAATGTGTCACTGGCATGGCTTGAGGGCAAATTGCCGATGCCGACGGTGCAGGAGATGTTGTTCAACAACTTCAATCATGTAGAAGAGAAGCAGTTCGTCCATTCGTCATTCTACTATGAAAAGAACAATGGCTCCCAATTCCTTGCAGATTCCTTAGCAAAGGGATTGAATATCCGATATGATTCTGAAATTCAGGATATGACATACTGCGATGGTAAGTGGCAAGTAAATGGTGAGACATTCGACAAAGTGATATATTGTGGTAACATCAAGGAAATGATCAAACATATCAACGGATTGAATGTCAATGCGTATTTGAATGACGTGGAGTCATTACCGTACCACGGGACGACATCGGTTTTTTGTGAGATAGAGGCCAACCCATATTCGTGGATATATCTTCCGTCCGACAAATATGCGTGCCACCGAATCATTTGTACCGGCAATTTCTCACAAACAAATAATGCTCCCACTCTTGCCGGTAATCGGATAACGGCAACAATCGAATTTACAGATGCCATTTCGCATGAGGAGATATTGGCCAATTTGGCAAAGATGCCATACCACCCTACATACATAACGCATAAATTTAATCAATACACATATCCAATCCAGACCAATTCCACGCGTCAAATGATTCAACGCCTGAAGCAAGAATTGGCGAAAAGTAATTTCTATATGACCGGTCGGTTCGCTGATTGGGAATACTATAATATGGATGTTGCTATGGCAGCTGCGATTGAGTTGTGTAAAAAGATAAATAATTAATCCCTATTTACAATGACGAAAGTTGCACTATTAGTGGTATATAATCATAGGTATGACCGCAATATACCTCGAGTACAAGAAATTTATAAATCTCGCTTTTCCCACATCTTTCATGTTGTACCTTTTTATGATGGACATGTTGAAGGGGCGGATGTTATTCCTGTGTATGAAAATTCCTTTTATTTCGAAGGATATATCAGTCAGGCATATACCCACATAAAAGGACATGGCTTTACGCATTACTTTGTCATTGCTGACGACCTGATCTTAAATCCGGCCATCGATGAGAATAATTTATGGGATATTTTGCATGTGGGAGAGGACGAGTGCTTTATGCCCGCAAAACCGGTGGTGTTACAGAAGATAGGCTACTATTGGAGGCACATCTATAAAGCTGTTCAATATAGAATTGAGCAGGATGGAGTGGAAGTGAAAAATGTATTACCTTCCAGAGATGAGGCTATCCAATCTTTTGTGCGTCATGGGTTGCCAACAGGTCCTGTTGCCTGGAAAGCCATAGTGAATTTTGATCCAAGGAGTTGGGCTAGAACGCTACTTTCTATTCCCTGGAGCAGACATTTGGATTATCCGTTAATCGCATGTTATTCAGATTGTTTTATGGTGACCGAGCAAGCGGTGGATAAGTTTTGTACATATTGTGGAGCATTTGCGGCAACAAATCTATTTGTGGAGTTTGCTATACCCACTGCGCTGGTATTGTCTGCTGATAAACTAAAATTTGAAGACCGGTTAGCGCTAAAAGACGGTTCGATGTGGGAACATACAGATAACCGCTGGATAGAGCCTGTTAGGTATAGCTTGAAGGCATTATATGAGCACTTTCCCGAAGATAAGTTATTTGTGCACCCGATTAAATTATCGAAGTGGTCATAGATGCTGTCGCTCCATGATATAAACATATATCCCTCCCAGAGGGCATTATCAGCCTTGCCGGAAGGCAAACTCCTGATAAACACCATCAATGCGCACTCATACAACGTAGCGCAAGAGGATGCTTTGTTTGCCGAGGCACTCAGGAATGGTGACGTTCTCCTCCCGGATGGTGCAAGCATTGTGCACGCATGCCGGTGGCTGAAAACGCCATCGCAGCCAGCTGAGCGGATAGCGGGATTCGACCTCTTCGTGCATGAGATGGTAGCGCTTGAGCAGCGTGCCGAGCAAAGCGAGAAACAACTCAAGGTGTTCTTCATGGGCTCGTCGCCAGAGGTGCTACAGCGAATAGAGCAGCGCGCGGCAACTGAATATCCTCATCTTAAGGTTATAACCTATTCACCGCCATACAAGTCTGAATTCTCGCAAGAAGACAACACCGCCATCATCCGTGCTATTAATACAGCCAGCCCCGATCTCCTCTGGATTGGCATGACAGCCCCTAAGCAGGAGAAATGGACATATACCCATTGGCATGAACTGCAAGTCAACTGCCATGTGGGTACTATCGGAGCCGTGTTCGACTTCTACGCCGGCACCGCCAAACGCGCACCACTATGGTGGCAGCAGCACTCGCTCGAATGGCTCTACCGCCTCATCCGTGAACCGCGCCGCATGTGGCGCCGATATATCATTGGCAACATTCTGTTTATCCACAATATACTTCGTGACAAGCGAACGCATAGATAAAGAATTTCTTGCACTCATCGCATTGCTGCGGCTGGCAGTTAATCCTGCTGCCGAGCAGCCGCAACAACAGCCAGTGCTTATCGCCGATGAGTGGCGCGAAGTATATCATCTTGCTGTAAAGCATGCGGTTGTAGCCCTGGCGTGGGATGGAGTTGAGCGCTTGCAATCGCAGACCCCTGATGCACTCCGAGCATTTCCTGCTGACTTAATGGGCAAGTGGTTCGCTGATGTTCAGGCGATAGAAGCCGCAAACAGCCAAATGGCAATGCAGGCATCCTATTTGCATTTTTTCATGCAAGAAGGGGATTTCGATGCATATACCCTGAAAGGCGTAACGTGGGCTGCATATTATCCCAAACCTGAACATCGCCAGTCGGCAGATATAGATTTATGGGTACTGCCCAATAAAAATAAGCTTGCTTCTCTTCAGGAGCGACGTGAGGCACTAATAGCATTCCTTAATAGCCGCGAAGTGCCTATAGGCGAAGTGGTGTACCACCATTTGGAAGCAAAGTTTTTCCGTAACACGGAAGTTGAACTCCACGTCACGCCCACATGGCTTTACAATCCACTGCATAACAACAGACTGCAGCAACAGTTTTTGCACGCAAGGTTCCTAACACACGAATTGCAAGAGACCTATGCCCTTCTCCACGCATTTCGGCATATCTACCACGACGGTCTCGCTTTGCGGCATATGTTGGATTACTTCGTGATTTGCAGAGCAAATAGAGAGAAAGACATCGCTGCCCCGTCAAAGTTTTACCGGCAAATAGGAATGAACTCGTTTGCTCGGGCGATGGACGAGCTCAGTGAGTATTTGTTTGCATCGCCTGCCACTTCGTCTATCCATTTGTCGCGTTGCGCCCGGCATCTGTTGGATGCTCTGCCCCTACGGCATATATCGAAACGCGTCCAGTGGGACTATCCGTCCGAAACAATCTGGCGCTTTCCTTGGCGCACGGCTCATTTCTTCTGGCGTAAGACATTATCCAAATAATATGAAAATCATCGGTGTTATACCGGCTCGCTATCAATCAAGCCGTTTCCCAGGCAAACCATTGGCGGACATCCTCGGCAAACCCATGATCTGGTGGGTGTATCAGCAGTGCCTCAAAGTCCGTGAACTGGACGAAGTATATGTCGCTACTGACGATGAGCGCATCTTCAATATCTGCACCGAGTTCGGCATGCGCGTCATCATGACCTCTGACCAGCACCGCTCCGGCACTGATCGTCTCGGCGAGGTCGCGACCAAAGTCAGTGGTGACCTGTTCGTCAATATCCAAGGCGACGAACCGCTCATCGAGCCGCAGATGATCCGCGACCTCATCGGCATCTTTGATGACCAATCCGTCTATTACGGTTCACTCCGCAAGCAGATCACCGACGAGGCAGAGATCCAAGCGCCCAGCACGGTCAAGGTCGTTGTGGACAAGAACGAAGACGCACTCTACTTCTCGCGTAGCGTCATCCCCTCCAACGTCAAAGACGGCAAACCCGTTCGCATATATCGCCATGTGGGTATCTATGCCTACAAGCGCGATTTCCTTATGACGTTCATTCAGCTCCCGCCATCCGAACTTGAGGCAGTCGAAGGCCTTGAGCAACTCCGCGCTCTGGAGAACGGCTACAAGCTCCGCGTCCACGAAACGCAATTCGATTCCATCGGCGTTGATCTGCCCGAGCATATTGCACTGGTCGAACAAGCTATCTTACGCAATCAATCCGCCCAATGACCGCCACATCCACATCTTCACTCCCGTGGCTCCGCCAAGCCGCACGTGCTTATCGGTTGCAGATGAGCGTGAACATCGCGCTTGGCATCACCGATGTGCTTATCGGCCTGGCTGAAGTGTGGTTAAGCAAGCAGCTCATTGATGCCGCTACTTCCGGCCATACATGGCACCTGAGTGATGGCGGTTGGCTCTCGCTGCCGGCACTTGCCGCGATGCTCATAACATGCATGCTCACGTCCGTTGCGCTGGCTTATGCCGTGCGATGGTTGCGCGCCAAGCTCTCCATCCGTTCGCTCAACCGGCTTCAGGCCGGCGAATATTCCCGGCTCTTACAATCCCCGTGGCTCTACCTGCGCAAGCAGCACTCCGGAACACTCACCAATACGCTCATCGATGATATTGACACAATCTCATCGTTCCTTTCCGAACAGTTCCCGGCACTCGTTACCGCCGTGCTGCAGTTCGTAGGCGCGTTCGTTTTCCTTGCCGTTCTCGACTGGCGGCTGGCTCTTGTCATAGTCATCGTCACCCCGGCCATCATCTCTGCGGCTCAACTCTATATCCGCCGCATGCGCCGTCATCGCCATCAGGTACGTGAAGATCAGGCTGCCATTCAGGCATTTATCCAGGAGACCATCCAGCACTCGCTCATGCTCAAGGCGCTCAACCGTACGGCTTATGCCGGATCATTGCTTGACGAGCATCATGAGCGCTACAGTCAGAGTTTCATGCGCCTGACGCGTTATTCGGCGATGGCAACGGTACTTGTCCGTACGGCTTTTGTTGCAGGTTACCTCATTGCATTCTTCTGGGGAGCCTACAGCCTGTCGGTTCACGCAATAACTTTCGGCGCAATGGTCGCCTTCGTTCAGCTGGTAGGACGTATCCAACAGCCCATGCGCACACTCATCGGATACGTAGGCACCTTTGTCAATGTGTTCACCGCTGCCGAACGCATCGCAGCGCTCGCAGGTCAGCAATCAGCGATCAGTAGTCAGCAGTCAGCAGTCAGAGGTCAACTGTCAACTATACAAGTCTCCGACCTCTCCTTCACGTACCCCGATTCCGACGAACCAGTCCTCTCCCACCTGAACGCTACTATCCCACAAGGTTCGCTTACGGCCGTTGTCGGCAAAACGGGCATCGGCAAAACAACGTTTGTCCAACTTCTGCTTGGATTGCTTCCCGCCCCCGAAGGCACGCTCAATGTTCCCGCTCAAGGTTTTTCCTATGTCCCGCAGGGCAATACGCTCCTTTCCGGCACGATCCGATACAATCTTCTTTTCGGCAACCCCACCGCAACCGACCAAGCCATGCGCGAGGCTCTTAGGCTCGCTGATGCCGACTTTGTCCTTGGCGATGAACGTGGCTTGGATTATCCATGTGGCGAACGCGGTTCAGGGCTCAGCGAGGGACAGGCGCAACGCATTGCTATTGCCCGCGCCCTGCTCATAGATGCTCCTGTTCTGCTGCTTGACGAAGCCTTCTCGGCGCTGGATACGCAGACTGCCGAAACCATCCTCACCAATATCCGTCGTGCTCGCCCCGAACAGACCATCATTTGCATCACCCACCGCGATGCACTTATCCCACAAGCCGACCAAGTCATTCATCTTACTTAATTATAACATCCATCGGCCGAACGTGGTCGATCTCATACATCTCATCCCATGCAACAACCCGATATCCGCCTTTTCCTCTGCGACGTAGATGGCACCCTCACCGATGGTGGCATGTATTACACCGAGAATGGCGACGAGCTCAAGAAGTTCAACACCCGCGATGGAATGGCGCTGCAGATCTTGCACGACCATGGTATCCGCACGGGTATCATTACCTCTGAGCAGCGCGACCTCGTGGCACGCCGTGCTACCAAGCTCCGTGTCGATTACCTTCGCCTCGGGCAGTTCGGCGGTGGCAAACGTGAAGTGGCAGAAGCCATCTGCCGAGAGATGGGCATCACCATGCAGCAAGTGCTCTACATAGGCGACGACCTCAATTGCTACGATATTCTTACTGCCGTAGGCTATCCCGCTTGCCCTGCTGATGCGTGCAACAAGGTGCTCAATATTCCCGGCATCCATGTTTTGTCGCGCAAAGGCGGCGATGCTGTCGTCCGCGAACTTGCTGAAAAACTCTTCCCCGACTGGTTCAATTAATCGGAAGTTATTTTACATAACATTCGGGGATTTGTCCAACTGAGTAAGGGGTAAGACGGAGTTTAGTTAGACTTTTATCGAGGTTTAGTTAGACTTTTGTCGGGGTTTGTTCAACTTCACCGAGGGTAAGTTGGGGGAACATCGGATCATTATCGAGCCATTATCGGGAGTGATGCACTCAAATCGCTCCGTTTTGTAGTCTTAATGTCGCAAAAAATAGTTTGCGGCATGTTTTATAACATAAAATTCCGCACAAGGTTGCAATTCCCGAAAATTTTCTGTAACTTTGCGCTTTGATATAAATATCAACTCGTACTATTAAAACGCGAATTATTAATATCGGTATAGTCTCATGCACATTAGTCGTGAGCCTTGCCCACAAAAAAACATAAAACAATGAAAGCAAAAAGTTTGTTTTTAGTATTTGCTTTATCGCTCTTGTTACCCTTCGCTGCGCTTGCAGCAGAGAAGACTGACACGTATTCTGCACCCGGTAGTTTTGCTTACGATGAGATTCCTATCTCTGGCGCCCTGGGTACCAGTGGAGCAACGTATGCAGGTACCGTAGGATATGATGGCGATTATCCATGTTTCGTGCTCGACCAAGAGTACATTTGTGCTACCACATTATCCCCTGGTACAGTTAAGGCGATTACCATCACATGGGCAGATGATGATGAATTCTACAATACACCTAGCGAGTCGGCCATTTTTGTATATGGTAGTGAAACGGCCTTCGACGGTTCAGAGACATTGGGTGACTTGGCTGCAGCCGGTAAACCGTGTATTGGCACCCTGTACTATAGCGCCCCGGGTGCTGTGAGTGTCACACTTTCTGCTCATCCCGCGCATATTGCTATCGTGGGTGGACCTATTAACGCGGCTGTCGAGAGTATTTCGATAACATGGACTGTGCCTGACGTAACGACGTACACCCTCACAGGTACTATCGGTTCGGGAAAGGGTAAGGTGACATTTAAGCCCACATCTCCTGTGGCTGAAGGTGCCGAGGTGACAGTTACGATGAAAGCGGGTAGTGGAAACGAACTCCGCAGTTTCACCATTGATGGGGCTACCACAGTGTTGACGGAAGATGAATATACGGGCAGCGAGACGCGTACATTTACTATGCCGGCACATAACGTTACCGTTACTGCCAATTTCGCCACGGCTCCTTCGCGTGTGGCCAATCCTATTTATGTAAATGGCAAAGTGGAAATCTACGAGACGATTATCCCGTCCGGCGTGGATTCCGTCTATACTATTAGCACAGCGGCTGCATATACTGCCGGATGGAAAAGCATTACATCCACAAGCAATAGAGTTAAAGTCGTTAGCACGACCTCTCCGGTTAGTGGCGTTAGCCAGTTAACCCTCCGTGGCTTGGTCACCGGTTCTGACGAGATAGTAATTAATACATATCAGACCAATGGATTCTTACGCGCAAGCAAGGTCATCCGTGTAACCGTTGTGCCGCGTGAGGTTATTCTTGTTACTTCACTCAACGGAAAGCACTATGCACTTACACACACTATTGGTGGTGCAACCGCTACTGCTCAGGAACTGATCAAACAAGGGGCTAACTATTATTACAAATCCGATGTTACACCAAGTTCGTTCACATGGGATCTCTCATATGCAAATGATGCAGGGGATATTTATCTTAAGAATGGCGCACAGTATCTATCCATTAAGGCGGCAAATATGTCGCTGTCCGGATCCGCATTCACTTGGTCGCATAATGCTGAGGATGTGCTGATTACCGATTATCTGACAAGTCCCTGCTACAATGAGAAGTTCTCGGCGTTTACCGTTGAAACCCAGAGCCAGTATGAGGGCGTGACGACAATCTCCGCACCAATTCGTGAGGTGAGCATCAGCAACTTACTCCCCGCACCATCACCGTACACTCGCTCACTCACCAGTGGTAACTTTGCCACTATGTGTCTGCCCTTCCCCGTTAGCAGAAGCGATGCGTTCTTCAGCGGTGTTGATGTGTTCAACCTGACCGGTAAATACGTGAGTGCCGGCAAGGTAACAGGCATTGAAATTGAGGAGGAAACAGGCGTACTCGTTGCAGGTAAGCCATACATCATCCAGGCGACAGCAAGCACGCTCACTGTTTGGTACGGCGTAGCAAGTGCTGTCTCACCCGTTGCCGCTACAGGTCTTGTGGGCAATCTTAGTGCCTCACCGCTTAGCGTTCCAGATGGATGTTATGGATTCCTGTCTAATCTGTTGCACAAGGTTGCCGGTGGTACAGCCACCATCAGACAGTACAGAGCATATATTGACTTGAGCGCAGTACCGGAAATCGCTGCAGGAGCATCTGCTCCCGGACGTATATCCATTTACACCGATGATTCCGGCGACGAGGAGACTCCGACTTCCGTTGACCAACTCCTCGAGCATGCTACGTTCATTAACTGGAACGAGCCCGTGTATAACACGCTCGGCCAGCGCGTAGGCAGAGGATCAACAGGCGTTCTTATCCAGAACGGACGGAAATTCTTGGTTCAATAAGCCAATTTGACAGCAACAAGGTATTAGTTAATAATTGATATTATGGTAAATCCCTCGCATATTAGATGCGAGTAAAAAAGGAGATAATAAAAATGAAAAAGTTTATTGCACCTGAAGTAAAAGTAGTGCGTTACGACTCAAGCATACTCTGCACCAGCATTGGCATGGGCGATGATATCGGTCCTGGCCAGGAGGTTGAGTTCGATGCACCGGGACGTCGTCGTTCCATCTTTGAGGACGATGCACCTGAGCAGAACAAAGGCCGCCGCTAATCAGCGAGCCCACGGCTGTCGTATGCGACTGCGCTACACCTTCCGCTTTCAGCAGCTCGGTGATACATTCCTCGGCGCTGCTGTCGGACAAAATGCCCACCTCTTCAACGGAATCCTCCAACTGAATGAGGTGGGGCATTTTCTTGTCTCACAACTCGCCGAACTCCCTCCGACCGAGTCCGACGAACAGCAGACAATAACCACTCTAACCAACGCGTTAATCCGCGAATACGAAGTTGATACACCTACAGCCAGGCAGGCTGTCCAGCAAGTCGTAGATTACTTACAACAAGAAGGCGTGTTATCGTAACACGCCTTCTTCGTCTGTTAGGAGCCTGTATTCGACTTAATTCCTGAACTTCAGCTCGCCTTCACGCAGTTCAACAATCACAGGTCTGTTCCTATCTACCTTGCCGGCAATAATACTCTTGCTCAGCTCGTTCAGTACCAATCGTTGCAGTGCTCTCTTCACCGGACGAGCACCGAACTGCGGATCATAACCTTCCTTAGCTATATAATCAATTGCATCATCCGTTACGCGCAGATCGATTCCGCTCTCCATAAGCATCTTATGTACTCCGCCGATCTGCAGGCCTACAATGTCGCGGATCTGCTCCTCGTTGAGTGGCTGGAACATGATCGTCTCATCAATCCTATTCAGGAACTCCGGACGAATGGTCTGCCTCAACAATTCAAGCACCTGGTTGCGCGTTGTCTCAGTATCCACACCTTTCTCCGCGTTCTCGCGAATGAGTTGTGAGCCGAGGTTAGATGTCAAGATGATCAGCGTGTTCTTGAAGTTCACCACGCGTCCCTTGTTATCGGTCAATCGGCCGTCATCCAGTACTTGCAGCAGTACGTTGAACACATCGGGGTGCGCTTTCTCTATCTCATCGAACAGCACTACGCTGTATGGCTTGCGCCTGATAGCTTCTGTCAGTTGTCCGCCTTCGTCGTAACCCACATATCCCGGAGGCGCACCGATCAGTCGGGTCGCGCTGAACTTCTCCTGATACTCGCTCATGTCGATACGCGTCATCATGTTCTCGTCATCGAACAGATAGTCCGCCAACGCTTTCGCCAGTTCCGTCTTGCCGACACCCGTTGTGCCGAGGAAGATAAACGAACCAATCGGTCGCTTCGGGTCTTGCAAGCCTGCACGGCTGCGGCGTATAGCATCGCTCACGGCCTCGATGGCTTCGTCCTGACCAACCACACGCTTGTGCAGCTCTTCTTCCAGATGCAATAACTTATCACGCTCCGACTGCATCATCTTCGTTACAGGTATTCCTGTCCAGCGGGCTACTACCTCAGCGATATCATCTTCATCCACTTCCTCCTTAATAAGGCTGTCACCATTATCCATTGCGTGCAAGGCGTCTTGCGCGGCTTTGATATTTGCTTCGGCTTGCTTGATCTTGCCGTAGCGAATCTCTGCCACCTTACCATAGTTGCCTTCGCGTTCGGCTACTTCTGCTTCGTGCTTCATCTGCTCAATGCCGGCTTTCTCGTTCTGGATAGTGGCTATATAGCCCTTCTCCTTCGCCCAGCGAACTTCCAGATCGGATGATTTGGTTTTCAAAGTCTTGAGCTGTTCCTCGATGCCTGCAAGTTTCTCCTTGTCGTTCTCTCTCTTGATTGCCTCGCGCTCGATCTCCAACTGCTTAATCTGTCGGTCTAAGGCATCGAGCTCCTCCGGTTTGCTATCCACTTCCAGACGCAGCTTGGCTGCGGCTTCATCCACAAGGTCGATGGCTTTGTCCGGCAGGAAACGATCGGTGATATAACGTGCACTTAAGGTGACAGCCGCAATCAGTGCATCATCCTTGATACGCACCTTGTGATGCGTCTCATAACGCTCCTTCAGTCCACGCAATATACTGATGGTTGCACTTTCATCCGGCTCGTCAATCATTACGATCTGGAAACGGCGTTCCAGGGCTTTGTCGGTCTCGAAGTATTTCTGGTACTCATTGAGCGTGGTGGCACCAATGGCGCGCAAGTCGCCACGTGCCAGTGCAGGTTTCAGGATGTTCGCCGCATCCATTGCGCCGGATGTCTTGCCTGCACCTACGAGCGTGTGTATCTCGTCAATGAACAAGATGATCTCACCAGCTGCGGCTGTCACCTCATTGATCACGCCTTTTAGTCGTTCCTCAAACTCGCCCTGATACTTAGCGCCGGCGATCAGCGCACCCATATCGAGGGAGTAGATCTTCTTGCGCTTCAGGTTCTCAGGCACGTCACCGCGTACAATTCGATGCGCCAAACCTTCGGCGATAGCGGTCTTACCCACACCGGGTTCGCCGATGAGGATAGGGTTGTTCTTCGTCCGGCGGGAGAGTATCTGCAGTACCCGCCTGATTTCATCATCTCGTCCAATGACGGGGTCGAGTTTGCCTTGTGAAGCACGCTCGCACAGGTCGATAGCGTACTTCTTCAGGTTCTCATTGTTGGAATTGTTGTTTTGATAGTTCATAGTATTTGGTCTTTAAATTGTTAGTCTTTTTTTCGTGATACCGTGATGCCATGATGCAGGAATCACTTCATAGTGAACACTTCAAAGAATATACCAAACCCATACGGACTGACAAAATGGCAGTCGGAGGCAATTGGTGCCCCCGACTGCTGATGTTGGTTTGTTATCTGTAAAATGTCAGTTATTCCCTATTCGCTGTTCCCCAGTCACTACCTGATAGTGATTCGCCCTTGCGGTTGGCGGTACGCTTCGTCCACTTGCTCACCCATTGCACGTATGTATGAGCAAACGGCTTCTACGTCATTCAGCGGTTCGCCGCAAACGGGCTGCACATGCATCTTTGCAAAGGTGCCTGACGCACCGGAGCAGGCGATGATGTAACTCTGTCCGCCGATAGTGTAAGTAGCCTCGGGATCAACAGCCTGCCATGTGCCTTTCTGTTCGTAAGGAAGCTTTCCTTGTTCGCCTTCTGCAGGCACGAATATTTCGGCGTTCACTATCCTGCGCGTCTTGCCAACGCCATCGAACATGCGGTTCTCGTTCCATAGTACGGATGTCGGCACGCGCGTGTCAACTGTGTAGCGCAGTCCGCTCACGTGCATAAAGTCGCCATTTTCCAGCGGCAAAGCGGCTACACCAACCTCCAAGGCGTCCAGCAGTTGCTGACCGGTGCACTCCACTATGCGCATCGTGTTGTTGAATGGCCACACACTGACTATATCTCCGAAGGTGATCGTCTCGTTGTACACTCCGGCACGCAATCCTCCGCCGTTGCATACGCCGATGTTCGCGCCGGTAGTGTAACGTGCTACGTCAGCCATCAGGTCACCCAAGTTCGTCTCCTGCTTGCGCACAAGGCGGTTGTTCTGTGCGTCGCGGTCGGTCAACGCAAATGCCGTGGTTCCTATGGGGGCACTCACTCGTGCTTCCAACTCTTGCTGAATAGCCAGGATAGTGTCTTGTACGGCTTGGTTCACATGTGTGCACTTGGTTATAGGCAGCAACTCATTGGTCAGGTTGTTGTTCTTGTCAATGGTTATTCGTCCGATATACGCAAACTTCGTTGCAGCAGATGCAAGCGTTACGCTATCACCGCGGTCGTTCGCCAACCGCTCGTTGAGCAGGTGATGCGCATGTCCATCCAGCACGATGTCTATGCCATGGGTGGCGGCAATCAGTCCACGCGAGTAAGCGACCTCAGGATCATCGCCTAAGTGCGAGAGCACGATGATGATTTCCGCACCCTCACCGCGTGCGGCATCCACGGCTGCTTGTACGCGCTCATATGTATCGGTCTGGTGGAAGTCATACAGTAGGTTACCCTCGTCGTCAATGAAATATGTAGGTGTAGATGAGCGGAACGTAGATGGTGTAGCTACACCAACAAATCCTACCTTTGTGCTACCGAACTTCTTTACAGCGTAAGCCGGATACAGGTCAACCTCTTCAATCTGTCCGTCCTCGCCGACACCTGTGATGCGTGAGAAGTTGCAGCACAGCGTTGTGCCGGTTAGTATCTGCGACAGATGCTCCATCTGCGGAACAGTGTAGTCAAACTCATGATTGCCTACCGTCAGATAGTCGTAGCCTACCGCATTCATGATGCGTACTACTGCCTCACCTTCCGTAAGGCTGCCTACCGTATTGCCTTGTGCAAAATCGCCGCAACTGACAACTGCCACGTAGGGCGTGTTTTGCTTCTCCGCATCGCGCTGGCCTGCCATCCTGGCGTAACCTTCAACGGCACAGTGCACATCGTTCTCATACAGAATAACAATAGGCTGCGTACGCTGGCAGGCTGCCAACAGAGCAACCAAACAAATTAGTAATAGATTCTTCAGTTTCATATATCTATCAATAGTCAATTATCAATTATCAACTGCCTGTGCTGGGATCTTTTCCACTCTTTGTGCTTGATTTGCATCTGAGCCATGGTTTGTGGCGAGATGAATGTGTCGCATAATCTGTCCCATAAATATTCCACTGCGGCTTTTGACGGATGAACCAGGTCGTCGGCGTAGAACCGGTAGTCGCGTAGTTCATCCAGTACAATCTCATAGGCGGGGAAGTAAGTCACTTGCTGGGGGCACTCTTGCTTGAGTTGCTCAATGGCCAGCAGCAGGATGGCTTTGCTCA
Source organism: uncultured Bacteroidales bacterium (assembly GCA_946403215.1). Taxonomy (GTDB): domain Bacteria; phylum Bacteroidota; class Bacteroidia; order Bacteroidales; family Paludibacteraceae; genus Colicola. The sequence goes on from CAMIZG010000001.1 coordinate 111,222, forward strand.
ATTGGTTCTGGTGCAATCCGTCGCGTTGGTGACGGATAGGGCTGACGGTGAACACCCAGTGCTTGTCAGGCATCGTGCGGATGAGTGGCCGCCAGGCAGTCACAATCTGCTCTACGCTTAGTCTCTCTCTCGTGAACTCGTGCTCCGGCAACTTGTGGCAGTTGGCAACCACCTGTCCGGCGCGGTAATAGACGTATGATGTGCCGAACGTAACAAACACAACCTCTGCCTGCTCAAGGCTTTGATGCAGTTCTGCTTGCGCCAGCAGACAATTCCTTAGTACCTGTTCGCTGTCTTTGCCCGAGAATGAACTGTGGTGAGCCATCGAATGGAACAACCCCTCGTGTTCCACAATCTCCATCTGCATATCTCCGTTCAGCGACTGAACGATGGACAATGGGTTGTACAGCACACCGGTAGGGTTAATGGTGGCGTGCAGGCCATACGACTGCATCTGCTGACCTATATTGTCCGTGAAGCATGAACCGATGAGTAGGATCTTGCTATCCTGTGTTATCTGCCATGGACTCTTAGAAATTTCTATCTCTGTGCGCCACTTCATTTTTCACTTTTTACCTTTCAATTTTCTTTACTCCTACCAATCGTTCGTATCGTGCACCGAAAGGTTTGTAATAAACGTAAATGGTATACTCGTTGCGTGTCTCCCAGTGTGATCCTTCGGTACGCAACTGCGTGGCTTGCTGTGCGCCTTTGGGCACGAACCAGTACTGGTAGTCGTAGCCGCCTTGCTTGATTGGTGCGGTCAGGTAATAGCACTTGCGCTCGCTGTCGTACTCCATCCTGTTGCGCAGACTCAACTTGTTGCCGAACAAATCTCCCCCCACATATACAGCCCCGTCGAAGAATGGACGGTCGGCGTGTAGCGCCCAATGTACCCACATATACTCCGCCTCTGTCTCTACGTCCTGCACCCGCTCTGCATTCACGCGGAACTGGCCGTTGACGTCGAACTCATGCGAGTAGGGCTCGTTGGCGCACAGCTCGTCGGGGTTGAGTAACACATGGTAGTCCCCCATCTCATATACTACGCGGTCAATACCTGTGCCGGCAAAGTACGTGGAGTAGGCATCAAAGTGATGGTATTCGCTACCGCCCTCAAAGATTAGCGGACGGCAATGTTGCCAGCGTAATGTCTTGCCGTCAACAAACGTCGATTGAGGAGCTACGACTTGATTGTCGGTGCGACCGTTCTGCTGTATAACGACAAAGTAGTCATCGCGCAGGTTCGTGCTGCGACCGTCGGTCTGAACCTCCAGTTCAAGCTGTTGGTATCGACCGCTCAACTCAATATCAGTTGTGGAAAGCACCTGTCCGTCAATGCGCACGTTCGCCTCCGAGACGTATATGGGTACGCGCGCGATGGTGTAATCCGTGTTGCCGTCGGCGTATATGAGTATCTCGTAGCGTCCGCTCAGTTTGATATGCATTTCTTCGTTCGGGAAGGTGAAGCGGTAATGGGTATAGACTTGCTGCGTGTTTAGCGATGGAGCGTAGTCTGTTATATCCTGTGTGCTGAAACCGTCAAGGTACTCAACCGATGCCAATCCATCTGGTTTGCCTTGTGCATCGCAGTGTAATACGGTGTAGGTGTACTGCTTGAAGTCCTGGCTCATCTCATCGAAACTGATCTCTAATACATGCCCGTCGGCATCTCCTTCGGCGCCCATGGGTTCGGTTTCGCTGATGGTGGCGGAGTGGAGTACTGGTCGGTTGGGCATGGAGTATGGTTCGCCGGTCTCTGCGCTCAGGTACTGCACACGCAGAGTACGAATCTCGCTGCTATAGACAATACTGACACTTGCGCACAACAGTACGCAGATGCTTAAAATATGCAGTTGTAAACTACGACGCACGTTGAGTGTTTAATTTGTATAGTGGAGATACAAAAATTATTCCAAAAATGCCAAACATCTGCTTTTTTTGTAAAATAATTTGCAAATATCAATTTTTTGTAGTACTTTTGCATCCGCTTTGGGCAAAACATTTTTCCGTTTGCACTCTCTCGGGATGTAAAATAGCGGGGCGTATGCTGCCCGAAGAGCGAAGGCACGTGTCTCCTTTGTGTTGCTATGCGACACCCGACGCGACCGCGTTGCCGAACGCTCAGCCACTGTGGCTCAGTTGGTAGAGCAACGCATTCGTAATGCGTGGGTCGCCGGTTCGAGTCCGGCCAGTGGCTCAAAAGAGAGAAGCACCAAATCAGGTGCTTCTTTTCTTTATCGTCTGACGCGTAGATAAAGGACAAACGCAATACTGAGGAAGACGATGTTTGGTAGCCAGACACTCATGAACGGCGACATTACGCCTGATACGGAAAACGTAGTACTGACTGTCGAGAATAGGATGTACAATGCCGTCAGCGTGACACCTATGCCGAGGTTCTTGCCCATTCCTCCGCGCACCTTCTTACTGGAGAGAGTGACGCCTAGAAGAGTCATTATAAAAGCGCCCAAAGGCCCGGCAAAGCGCGTGTACCACTCTGTCTCAAATGCTTTGACATTACCCGCCCCGCGTTCGCGGAGTTTCTGTATATGCTTATATAGATCCGTGTTGTTCATCTGTTGCGCTTGCTCGGCGGTATAGAACATTTCTTCGGGCAGCACGGCTATGATGGTGTCTTTCTTCTCGCCTTGCACCAATGTCTCGCGCATACCGTCGAACTGGCGTTCCGTGAAATTCTCCAACCGCCATGTGTATCCGTCAATATGGCGAATGCGCTCTGCAATGATGCGTTGCGTGAGTGTCTTGTCATCAAAGTGCTCAAGTGCAGCGCGATAGCCCATCCGGGTGCGCATCTGGAAACTCTCGATATAAAGCACAGTACCTTTATCAACCATCAGTCGGACATTACGTGCGTTTTCGCGTGTGAACTTCTGAACGTATTTGTCGGTGAACGTAAGCATCTTCTCTGTGGAGCGCGGGATAACCCATCCGCCCAGAGCAAACGAGAATGCAAACAGGAAGGTGGCGGTCACCAGGTAAGGACGCAGGAAACGCTCATAACTCACTCCGGCAGCCAGAATAGCAATGACCTCGCTGTTGCCTGCCATCTTTGAAGTGAAGAAGATCACCGAAATGAAGATAAACAACTGACTGAACATGTCCAGGTAGTACGGCAGGAAGTTCAGATAGTAGTCAAACACAATCTCCCGCAGCGGCACCTGGTTTTCATAGAAGTCATCCATCTTCTCCGTCAGGTCGAACACTATGGCTATACTCAAGATGAGCACGATTGAAAGAAAGAACGTGCTCAGGAATTTCTTGATAATATACCAATCTAACCTTTTCAAAATTCTTATTGCTGATTTCTGACGGCTTATAGCCTTTGTTTCAGTTGCGGCAAGAGGTCGGCTTTCCATGTATGGAAATCGCCGGCGAGAATATGCTTGCGGGCTTCGTCTACCAGATGCAGGTAGAATGCCACGTTATGGATGCTCAGTATCTGCAATCCGAGCATCTCCTGCGCATGTATAAGATGGCGCACATATGCTCGCGTGTACGCATGGTCGACGAGTGAGGTGCCTGCCGGATCCAATTCGCTGAAGTCATCTTCCCACTTCTTGTTCCTCAGGTTCATCACGCCGTTCATTGTGAAGATCATCCCGTTGCGGCCGTTGCGGGTGGGCATCACGCAGTCGAACATATCCACACCGCGCTCGATGGCTTCCAGGATGTTCCACGGCGTACCCACACCCATCAAGTAGCGGGGTTTATTCTCGGGCAGTATATCGTTAACCACCTCAATCATCTCATACATCGTCTGCTCCGGTTCGCCTACCGCCAGCCCGCCTATGGCATAGCCATCGCGGTCGAGGTCACGCAGACGCTTGGCGGCTTCCTGCCTGAGGTCTGCGTAAGTGCAGCCCTGCACTATCGGGAACAGGTGCTGCTTGTAGCCATACAGGTCATCTGTGCCATCAAATCGCGCAATGCATCGGTCGAGCCAGCGGTGCGTGCGGTGCATCGAATCAGTGGCGTAGGTGCGGTCGGCTGTACCCGGGCAGCACTCATCAAACGCCATCATGATATCCGCACCAATCAGTCGCTCTATATCCATCACACCCTCCGGCGTGAAGAACAGCTTGCGGCCGTCAATGTGGCTGGAGAACTTCACGCCCTCGTCGGTCATCTTCCTCAGGTCAGTCAGTGAGAACACCTGAAACCCGCCCGAGTCTGTCAGGATAGGATGCGTCCAACCTTCGAACTTGTGCAAGCCTCCTGCGCGGTTGAGGATATCCGTACCGGGACGCAGGTATAGATGGTAGGTGTTGCCTAATATGATCTGCGCATGGATATCATCCTCCAGCTCATGGCGGTGGATGCCTTTGACCGTGCCGACCGTACCCACAGGCATGAAGATAGGGGTGAGGATATCGCCATGGTCAGTATGAATAACACCGGCACGCGCTCCGACGGCTTGTGGCTGGGAATGTAGTTCGAAGAAACTCATACTAGTCATCTAGCTGTCTAGTCGTCTAGTTGACTAGCTTATTGTTAACGGGAAACACTATTGCGGGCTTGAAATCCTTGGTCTCCTCAGGTGTCATCAAGGCATAAGCCATGATGATAACCGTGTCGCCCACGTGCACCAGATGGGCTGCTGCACCGTTGATGCAGATGCATCCGCTGCCACGCTTGCCGGGGATAACGTAGGTCTCCAGACGTGCACCGTTGGTGTTATCCACCACTTGCACCCGTTCGCCGGCAAAGATATTGGCGGCTTCCATCATGTCCTGGTCGATAGTGATACTACCCACGTACTCCAGGTTCGCTTCGGTAACCTGAACGCGGTGGATCTTCGATTTGAGTATTTGTAAAAACATAGTTCTGTTGGTGCCAGCGCACATTTTGCAAATGCAAAATTACAAAAATTACAGCATATTTGCAAATTTACGCAGCAAAATCCTGCTATTTGCCCTTATCTGCGCCTTACTTGTCAAATCCGTTTTACTTTCCGATACAGAAGCGGGCAAATATGGTGTTCAGCACCTCTTGCGACGACACCTCGCCTGTTATCTCGCCCAATGCATCTAAGGCGTCGTGCAGGTCAAGCGCAAGCAGTTCGCCACTTTGACCGGCTTTCAGTCCGTCTCGCACCTGCTCCAGGGCTTCCTGAGCGCGGGTCAACGCCTCGTAGTGACGGATATTACTGATCAGTACGCTGTCGCCATGTTGCGTCATGCGACCAACTTCCTCTTCCAAGCGGCTGATCAAGGGCGATATATCCTTGTTCTTTGCGCTGATGCAGATGACTGATTGTGCGGGGGCTTCACAAGTAATGCGCCCAGTACGGTGCATCTGATCACTCTTGTTAACCACCCTGAGCCACACCTGCCGTTCAGTCAGCATAGTCTCATCTACCACGGATTGCGGGGCGGTGGCATCAATCAGTTCAATCACTATGTGTGCTTTCTGTAGAGCCTGCAGGCTGCGGTTGATGCCTAATTGCTCTATCGTGTCGCCTGTCTGATGGATGCCGGCTGTGTCAATCAGCCGGACTTGTACACCATTGATGGTTAACGAATCTTCTATTGTGTCGCGCGTCGTGCCGCGAATATCACTCACGATGGCGCGCTCGTCGCCCAGCAAGGCATTCAGTAGTGTCGATTTGCCGGCGTTCGGCGCACCCACTATAGCCACTTGCACGCCTTGCTTGATAGCGTTTCCCTTCTCAAATGTATCCGCCAGACGACTGATGGTGGTGGTTGCATTTTGCAGCAACTCGTCCAGTTGGGTGCGGTCGGCGAACTCCAGTTCTTCGTGGTCAGCAAAGTCCAGCTCGAGCTCCAGCAAGGCGGTGAACGTCAGCAGTTGTTCGCGCAACTCATGTATCTTATCCGACACGCCACCGCGCAACTGGTTGAGGGCGATGTTCTTCTCCGCCTCCGATTCAGCGGCTATCAGGTCAGCCACACTCTCCGCTTGCGCAAGATCCATCTTGCCGTTCATGAACGCTCGCTTTGTGAACTCGCCTCTATCCGCTATCCTCGCACCGGCATCCACGAGCCAGCGCAACAACTCCTGCTGGATGAACAGGCTTCCGTGGCAACTTATCTCCACTGTATCCTCGCCCGTGAACGAATGCGGCGCACGCATCACAAGACAAACCACCTCATCCAGCGTTTGCCCGTCGCGCTCTATCGCGCCGTAGTGCGCGCTGTGGCTTGCCGACTCGCCTAACGTGTGCTTGCCGCGAAACAAGCGATCCACGATTGCAATCGCCTTCTTTCCGCTCACGCGAATCACGGCTAACCCTGCTGTCCCATATGCCGTGGCAATGGCGCAGATAGTATCCTGCTGTAACAATAATTCGCTCATTTGTCCGAATTTTCGCACAAAGATACAAAATTATTTGCAAAAAAACAAATTTTTTTGTACCTTTGCATCAAAATATCTGTTCTTGACGAATCATTAATTATTTTAATTTTTAATTAACAATGCAATTGACTCTACTGGTAGTTGGCAAAACGGTCGGCAACGAACTGACGAAGATGATTGATACGTATGTTCAACGCCTCAAGCATTACATTCCTTTTGATATCCAAGTGATACCCGACCTCAAGAACACCAAAAGCCTGAGCGAGGCGCAACAAAAGCAGCAGGAGGGCGAGGATGTCTTGCGCGCTGTGGGTAGCAGTTATGTTGTGTTGCTGGACGAACATGGCAAGGAGTACCGCAGCCTGACCTTTGCCGACCAACTGCAATCATGGCTCAATACCTCTACCCGCGGTTTGACCTTTGTCATCGGTGGCCCATACGGCTTTAGCGAAGCGGTTTATCAGCGTGCCGACGCCAAGATCAGCCTCAGCCAGATGACTTTTAGTCATCAGATGATCCGCCTGCTCTTCGTCGAGCAGCTCTACCGCGCCATGACCATCCTCCGCGGCGAACCATACCACCATGAGTAGTCTGCCGTTAATAATGGCGGTTCTGACAATAGGCACCGTATATTTAGTGCACCAACTGCAAAAATAGGAAAAATTCCCTCGCAATTGCCTCGTAAATGGTCTTTTGACGAAAAAAAATAAAATAATCCCCCAAAAATTTGCAAATACAAATAATTTTTTGTACCTTTGTACGTTTTTGTGTTTATCGCGCACGCATGCGCATGCGAATACGTACGTCAACACATATCATCTCTGCTCTCGGGCTGTGTGCGGCAATCATGCTGCACGCGGCTAATCTGTCTGCTGCTGACGCCAAGTTGGCAGGCATCCCGATAGGTTCGACGCCGTCGGTGGACTATTCGACCAACCCGTTCTCGGCGACGACAAGCAAGAACCAGCCGAAAGATGCGTTTGACGGGGATTTGAACACGTTCTATGCCTCCTATGAGCGGACGTACACGTGGGTTGGACTGGACTTGGGGCAGAAACATGTGATAACCAAAGTGGGGTGGAGTCCGAGGAACGACGGTCAAGGCGAGAAACGTGTGCAGCTGGCGGTGTTCGAAGGCGCGAACAGAGCGGACTTCATGGATGCCGTGCCCATCTATCTGAACGACAAGAAAGGCACGATAGGCAAGATGGATTATGCGGATGTGGACTGTTCGCTGGGTTTCCGGTACGTGCGGTACGTGGGGCCGAACGATGCGCGTTGCAATGTGGCGGAGGTGGAGTTCTACGGCTATGCCGGCGAAGGTGACAGTACGCGGCTGTACAGACCGACGAACCTGCCGCTGGTGATTATCCGGACGAAAGACAGTCAGGATCCTTACGACAAGGTGAACTACATAGAAAGCGTGGTGACGATAATTAGCGGTCAGCAGTCAGCAGTCAGCGGTCAGCAGTCAGCGGTCAGCGGTCAGGTGCAAGTGCTGCGGGACAGTGCCGGCGTGCGGTTGCGGGGCAATGCATCAATGGGATTCCCGAAGAAGCCGTACCGGATAAAGTTCGCGAACAAGCATAATGTGCTGGGATCGCCCGCCAATGCGAAGAACTGGACGCTGATCAACAACTACGGCGACAAGAGCCTGATGCGTAACATCCTGGCGTTCCATGTGAGCGAGGCGGCCGATATGCCCTACACGCCGTTCTGCAAGGCCGTGGATGTGATGGTGAACGGCGAATACAAAGGCTGCTACCAGTTGTGCGACAAGATAGAGGTGAAGAAAGGCCGTGTGGATGTGAAAGAGATGAAACCGACAGATGTGTCGGGCGAGGCGCTGACGGGAGGATACCTGTGGGAAGTGGACAGCTATGCGTACAACGAACCGAACTACTTCTATACGCAGTACGGCATCGGGGTGACCATCCACTCGCCAAAGGATGACGAGATAGTGAGTGCGCAGCAGTCGTATCTGACGAACTTCTGCCAGTCGCTGGAGAACGCCGCATACAAGGCTTCGGCAAGCAACAGGTCGTGGCGGGAGTATGTGGATTATTCGACATTCGCGCGGTACTTCCTGATCAACCAGTTGTGCGGCAATCCTGACCTGTACTGGAGCATGTACATGTACAAGCAGCGGGGTGACCAGAGAGCGTACACCGGTCCGGTGTGGGATTTTGACATAGCGTTTGACAACGACAACCGCGTCTATCCGCTGAAGAACGCCACGGATTATCTGTACGGCATAGCGGGCGAGGCGGCAACATTTGCCAAGAAGATGCTGTTCGCCGACCAACAGGCGAAAGACGATATGAAGGCGTGCTGGCACAAGATGCGCAACAACGGCATCAGCGCCGATGAACTGGCGGAGTATGTGGACGCCGTGGCAGAGGAGCTGGAGCAGTCGCAACGGCTGAACTTCCTCAGGTGGCCCATCCTGAGCGAGTATGTGCACCAGAACCCCGTGGCATTGGGTTCGTACAGCAAGGAAGTGGAGCGGGTAAAAGAGTACCTGAAGATGCGCGTGGGCTGGATGGACAGGAAGTTAGGCTACACGTGGCAGCCTATAGAGCAGCCGTCGGCGGTAGGGAATCAGCAATCAGACGTCAGCAATCAGCAGTCAGCGCGGAAGATTATGCGTGACGGGCAGTTGCTGATAGAACGTGAGGGGAAAACCTATATGGTGACGGGAGAGATGATAGAATAATTTCAAGATTTCAAGATTTAGAATTTCTTATCTCGGCTAAAGCCTCGAACAATCGGCTAAAGCCGTGCAAGATTTAGAATTTCTTATCTCGGCTAAAGCCTCGAACAATCGGCTAAAGCCGTGCAAGATTTAAAATTAGAACAAAAACGAAAGAATGAACTATGGATACAAGAAAAGTTAGAGTGCGTTTTGCGCCATCGCCGACAGGTGCGCTGCATATCGGCGGTGTACGTACGGCATTGTACAATTACCTGTTCGCGCGTCAGAATGACGGCGACATGCTTCTGCGCATAGAGGACACCGACTCGACACGTTTCGTGCCGGGTGCTGAGGAATATATCTTAGAGTCATTGCGCTGGCTGGGCATAGAGATAGACGAAGGCCTGCGTATGAATGCCGAGGGAAAAGTGGAGAGCGTCGGCGACAACGGTCCGTACCGCCAGAGCGAACGCCGGGATATATACTGGGAGTATGTGCAGCAACTGCTGGACAGACATCTGGCCTATGTGGCATTTGACACGCCTGAACAGCTGGAAGCCAAGCGCAAGGAGATACCGAACTTCCAGTACGACGCCACGACGCGAAACATGATGGACAACTCGCTGACCTGTCCGCAAGCGAAAGCGCGTGTGGAGAGCGGAGAGCAGTTTGTGGTGCGGTTCCTGGTAGAGCCGGACGAAGAGATAGTTGTGCACGACCTGATCCGCGGTGACGTGACAATCAACTCGAACATATTGGACGACAAGGTGCTGTATAAATCCGCAGACAAGCTGCCGACATACCACCTGGCGAACATCGTTGACGACCACCTGATGGGTATCACCCACGTTATCCGCGGCGAGGAGTGGCTGCCGAGTGCGCCGCTGCATGTGCTGCTGTACAAGGCATTCGGCTGGGAAGACACGATGCCACAGTTCGCCCACCTGCCTCTGCTGCTCAAGCCTGACGGCAACGGCAAGCTGAGCAAGCGTGACGGTGACCGTTTGGGATTCCCGGTATTCCCGCTGGAGTTCCACAACCAGAAAGACGGTTCGGTCAGCAGCGGCTACAGAGAGAGCGGCTACTATCCGGAGGCAGTAATCAACTTCCTCGCACTGCTGGGCTGGCACGCTTCGGGTGACCAGGAGATGTTCACAATGGACGAGCTGATAGCACAGTTCTCGCTGGAAAGAGTGAGCAAGAGCGGCGCCAAGTTCGACTATGAGAAGGGCAAGTGGTTCAACCACCAGTACCTGCAGTTGCGTTCGAACGAACAGCTGGCTGAAGAGTTCCGTCCGATACTGGTAGAGAAGATAGGCGAGCGCGCCGTGAAGAGCATCGGCAAGGAGAAAGTGGCGCATATCATCGGACTGATGAAGGAGCGCGTGTCGTTCGTGAGCGAGCTGTGGGAGCAGTGCAACTTCTTCTTCGTTGCTCCGGAGGAGTATGACGAGAAGTCTCTGAAGAAACGCTGGAAAGAAGACTCGCCGAAGCATATGAAAGAGCTGTTAGTGGTACTGAAGGCACAAAAAGACTGGAGCGCAGATGCGCTGGATGCAACCGTTCTGCCGTGGATAGAGGAGAAAGGCTACGGGCTGGGCATCGTGATGAACGCGTTCCGCATATGCCTGGTAGGTGCAGCCCGCGGACCGCATATCTGGGCGATAACGGATGTGCTCGGCAAGGATGAAGTGATCCGCCGCGTCGAAACTGCGCTGCGTTCGATTTAGTTTTTTAGCGGCAACATTGTGAGCTGTGTGCGGCACAATGAACCACATTGCTCCCTTACACAGCTCGCAAATCTGCTCACTACAAAATCAAAATAGGGGAAATAGAAATAGGATAACACAATAGAGCCAATTATTACTAACCATGAGAACAAACCTGAGTTCGCATATCTCGCTGAGCCGGGTGGCGAAGAAACTGTACAAACCCGACGATGTGTTCGAACTGTCCCGCGTCAGCAGGATGGAGAAAGTGAAGACAACCGTCTATGAGACCGGCAAGGAAGGTGCTGTGGCAGTTGCGCGGCATATAGCCGAGCTCGTTGCACAACGTCAGAAAGAAGGCAAGAAGTTCGTGCTGAGCATGATGACCGGCCGTTCGATGCAGGACATATTCGCGGAACTGATCCGTCTGCACGATGAGGGACTGAGTTTCAGGAACGTGGTGCTGGTGGTCGGCTATGAGTATTATCCGCTTGCCACGGAGGATGCAGGCTGTCTGGGACAACTGGAGGAACAGCTGATATCGAAAGTGGGTATCCTGCCGGCGAACGTGATAGCCATTCCCGGAACGCTGGCGAAAGAGGATATCATCGACGCTTGTGCAGCGTACGAGCGTACTATACAGGAACTGGGCGGAATAGACCTGATGCTGTTAGGTATAGGCCGCGGCGGCAACATCGCGTTCAACGAACCGGGTACACAGTTCAACAGCGAGACGCGTCTGGTGCTGCTGGACAACAACTCACGGGCGGACGCAAGCGAGCTGTTCGGTACACCGGAAGCTGTGCCGGTAAGTGCGATAACGATAGGCATAGGCACAATCCTGCATGCCAAAGAGATAGTACTGGTGGCCTGGGGCGAGCATAAAGCCATACCGGTTGCAGCCGCCATTGAGCAGGATGCCTCGCCGGCCTGTCCGGCTTCGGCACTTCAGCTGGCATCGAACGCGCATATCTATCTTGACCTGTCGGCGGCGGACAAGCTGACGCGTATCAGCAAGCCGTGGATGGTGACGAGCTGCGAGTGGGATGACCAGTTGATACGGAAAGCCATCGTGTGGCTGTGCCAGAAGACCGACAAGCCGATACTCAAACTGACGAACAAGGACTATAACGACCACGGTCTGGCTGAGCTGATGACGCTGTTCGGTTCGGCGTACAACTGCAACATCAAGGTGTTCAACGACCTTCAGCACACGATAACCGGTTGGCCGGGCGGCAAGCCTAACGCCGATGACAGCAACCGTCCGGAGCGTGCCAAGCCGTTCCCGAAGAACGTAGTGATCTTCTCGCCGCACCCGGATGACGACGTGATATCCATGGGCGGTACGTTCGCCCGCCTGATCAAGCAGGGGCATAACGTGCATATAGCCTACCAGACTTCGGGATGTATAGCGGTGTGCGACGACGAGGTGGTTCGGTTCATGGACTTTATCAAAGGGTACAAGCAGATGCATATGCCCGAAGACAAGGTGATAGAAAAGAAGTACGACGAGTACCTGCACTTCTTCAGCAAAGAGAAGATCGGTGACCAGGATACGCGCGAGATACTGGACATCAAGGCACTTATCCGTCGCGGAGAGGCGACTGCCGCCTGCCGGCACATGGGACTGCCGCTGGATCACATCCATTTCCTGAACCTGCCGTTCTATGAGACAGGCACGATCAAGAAAGGTCCGCTGACGGAGAAGGATATACGCATTTTGGAAGACCTGCTGCTGCAGATCAAGCCAGATCAGATATTCGTAGCCGGTGACCTGGCTGACCCGCACGGAACGCACCGCGTATGTACCGATGCCGTGCTGGCGGCGATAGATGACCTGAAGGAGACTGCGGAGTGGGATGCATGGCTGAAGAACTGCCGCATATGGATGTACCGCGGCGCATGGATGGAGTGGGGAGTGGACCTGATAGAGATGGCTGTGCCGATGTCGCCTGAAGAACTGCGGTTCAAGCGGAACTCGATACTTAAGCACCAGTCGCAGATGGAGAGTGCACCGTTCATGGGTAATGACGAGCGTCTGTTCTGGCAACGTGCCGAGGACCGGAACCATGCGACGGCGGAACTCTATGCGAAACTGGGACTCGCGAATTATGAGGCTATTGAAGCCTTCGTTCAGTACCAACCCCTGTAATGAGAATTTTGACTTTTGACTAAAACAATATGAAAAACATCACCTGTTTTGTTCCGTACCAGTCGGACCAACAAGCACAAGCAACCATCCAGAACTTGAGCAAGCAGCCGCTCGTTGCCGAGGTGCACTACTTGAAGGGCGATATTCGCTCCACGGCGAACATGCGTTTCATCGCCTCGCTGAGTCATACTCCTTATACGCTCATCTACACCAAATACACGACGTTGTCGTTCGTTCTGTTCGCGCTGGAGCGTATGGAGGAACTGATGGAGGACACCGGTGCTGCGATGGCTTATGCCGACCACTTCAACCAGTCGGGCGATGTGCGCACCAATGCGCCCGTCGTCGACTATCAGTTCGGTGCACTACGCGATGATTTTGACTTCGGCTCGGTGCTGCTGTACCGCACATCAGCACTGCAGGAGGCTGTCGGACGGATGGATGTGGACTACCAGTATGCGGGACTGTACGACCTGCGCCTGAAGGTCAGCCAGAAAGGTGCGCTGGAGCACATCAACGAGTACCTGTACTACGATGTGGAACTGGATACGAGAAAGTCCGGCGAGAAGCTGTTCGACTATGTTGATCCGAAGAACAGAGGCGTGCAGATAGAGATGGAGCAAGCCGTGACACGTCACCTGAAGGATATAGGCGGCTACCTGAAGCCGGAGTTCAAGGACGTGGACATGCAAGGCGGAGATTTTGAGTACGAGGCGTCGGTGGTTATCCCCTGCAAGAACAGGGTGCGTACGATTGAGACCGCCATTCGTAGTGCCCTCAGCCAGAAAGTAAATGCGCCATACAAGTACAATGTGATCGTTGTGGACGATAATAGCGACGATGGCACCGTAGATGCCATCAAGAAGATTGTCGCCGAAGGGCACGACAACCTGATATACATTGCACAGGACAAGAGCTGGCACGCCATCGGCGGTAACTGGAACGTGGCGCTGCACCATCCGAAATGCGGACGGTTCGCCATCCAGCTGGACAGCGATGACACGTACTATGACGAGACAACGGTGCAGAAGTTCATTGACGCCTTCCACGATCAGAACTGCGCCATGGTGGTAGGCACCTACCGGATGACGGACTTCGACGGCAATCAGTTGCCTCCGGGAGTGATTGACCACAAGGAGTGGACGCCGGATAACGGCAGGAACAACGCCTTGCGCATCAACGGTCTGGGTGCACCGCGCGGGTTCTATACGCCGCTGCTGCGTACAATCAATTTCCCGACCACGAAGTACGGTGAGGATTATGCTGTGGGATTGCGCGTGAGCCGCGAGTACCAGATAGGCAGGATTTATGACGTGCTGTACAACTGCCGCCGCTGGGAGGACAACTCCGATGCGAACTGCGATATAGTGGCCATGAATGCCAATAACTTCTACAAGGATCGCATCCGCACATGGGAGCTCAAGGCACGTATTGCCCTTAATAAGAAAAACTGATTACTGACGGCTGACAACTGATAACTATGAACATCCGCGTCGGCATACTAACTGCACCGCACATCCGTTGCGAGAAGCACCCGAAAGGAGTGCTGCTACGCGATGTGCGTATAGGCATAGGTTTCCATTGGGACCGTACCGAAGACCAACTCTTCGAAGGCACTATGGAGATCCGTGACAACGCCGATGGCACGCAGACCGCCATCAACACCCTTGACGTAGAGGACTACCTGACATCCGTCATCACCTCGGAGATGTCCGCAACCTCCTCACTCGAACTACTGAAGGCACACGCCGTCATATCGCGCTCTTGGGTACTACGCCCAATACTGGGGCGTCAGAATGTACCAGCCACGCATGGCTGGTCGGTAACCCCCAACCGCCGCATCGTATGGTACGAGCGCGATGCACACACGGGCTTTGATGTCTGTGCCGATGATCACTGCCAGCGTTACGAAGGAATAACCCGCCGCGATGCTAACCCCGAAGCCGCCAAACGGGTACGCGAGGCCGTGGAGGCAACACGAGGAGTCGTGCTCGTTGATCCTACGGCCCACAACGCCATCTGCGACACACGCTTCTACAAGTGCTGCGGCGGACGGACGGAGCTGTTCGAGAACGCCTGGGCACCGCACCACTACAGGTATCTGGAGAGCGTGGAGTGCCCGTACTGCAAGACAAAAGATGTGCGCGTGCTCAGTCAGGTGCTTAACAACTACGACTTTGAGACGCAGGACTTCTACCGCTGGACGGTCCGCTATACGGCAGCTGAATTATCAGACATCATTCGCGAGCGATCAGGCATTGACTTCGGACAGATACAACTACTCACCCCCATCAAACGCGGACCGAGCGGACGAATATACGAACTGGAGATCGTTGGCGCGAAGCATCGGATGATCATTGGCAAAGAGCTGGAGATTCGCAAATGGCTCAGTCGCACCTGCCTGTATAGCTCGGCATTCGAGGTGGAGAGAGAAGGTACGAATTGGGTGTTGATGGGCAAGGGCTGGGGACACGGAGTAGGTCTCTGCCAGATAGGAGCAGCCGTCATGGCGGATAAGGGTTACACCTACGAACAGATACTCGCCCATTACTACCCGGGCGCACAACTTAAGCAAATAATTGTTAGTCGTTAGCTGCTAATGGCCGATAGCCGACAGCCAATGGCCTAAATATTAACAACCATGAAACATTATCTACACATTACGCTTCTTGCTGCCGCTTGTCTGTTCTTCGCTGGACAGAGTAGGGCGGACGCACCGGCAAATGTTCGGGAAGAATTGCGCATGGACAAACCGTTCGTCACCGACCAGCAGACCCAGCACGAGACACTGCCGCTGGTAGCCGCGTCAACGGACAGCTTGGTGCGCGTTACGACGAAGTACATCCACACCTACATCGACACCATCCGGGTTGTCCGCTATAGTGAGGATAGTATCCCCCGTACGGATACCGTCATCACCTATGCTGACTCCACCGACCGCCGTGGACATTACATCCAAGCGTACCTCGGTGGCGGTTATGGATCGATAGGATTCAAACTTAACCAGGATTACGGCGGCAAGGTCACCGGTTTCTTCAGTGGACGTGCGCAACTCCAATATGCGTACTTCTTCCACCAGCACTGGGGCGTAGGGGCCGGCTTGTGGTTCGAGAACCTCTCATCCACCGCCTCGCTGGCCAACGGCAAGGAGTACACCGACTTCTTCTACGGGGATCGTATTGATACCGATGGCGAACCCCACTACAACCACACCGCACGTATCTATGCCTGGAAGGAACGCGCCACCCTGTATAATCTTGCAATCCCTGTATCCCTACAAACGCAGTGGTGGAAAGAGGATGGCGAAGTAGGCATCTTCGGCGCACTGGGTGTTGCTCCGGCGTTTGCTATTGCGCAGAACTACCGCCTGGTGGAAGGTGATGTGGAGCACTACGGCGAGTACCCGAACTGGGGTCTGAAACTCGACGGGATGGCTGATCATGAGTACGCCCGTAACACCGACGATCCCTCACTCTACACCGGCAAACCGACCGCCAAGGGTAAGATGAATGTCAAAATGATGGCTACCGTCTTTGCTGACCTGGGAGTGTTGATCAACCTGAACCGCCAGTTGGATATGATGGTTGGTCTCTATGGGCACTTCACACCTAACAATGTGGTGACAGAAACAATCACTTCGAAGTACTTGCCTGAAGGTGCCGATGAATCTGCAGCTCCGTTCGGTTGGGCTGATGGTCAGCGCGTAGGCCCTGAAACGTTCATGGATGAGTACAAAGGGCTGTACGCCACCAACCTGCGTGTGGGCAAGACCTACCCATGGGCTGTCGGCGTCAAGGTAGGTATTCACTGGCATCACATCGCCAAACCCAAATCGCACACCGAGCAGAACTTCGACTACTTTTTCCGCCCTGATACAACGATCCGTACCGTTGAGCGCGTAGAAACAGAACTCGTGGAGCGCATCGATACATTTAAGCGTGCACCCCAAATGGAGATCAAGCTCATCCAGAAGAAGGTGGACAAACTCAACAAGATCTACTTTGCTTTCGATAGTTACACCTTGAACAGCAAATCCAAGAAGTACCTGCGTGATATCTACGCCATCCTCAAGGAGGTGCCCAACCATATTATCATCGGTGGTCACGCTTCCGAGGAAGGTCAGGTGGAGTACAACGAACGACTCGCGCTCAACCGCGCACAGGCAGTTAAGAACTACCTCGTACAACTCGGCATCCCCGAGCCGCAACTCGAGGTCAAGAACTACGGCGCACGTGTACACAACGAGGAACGTGTGGATAACAACATATCCCTCGACCGCCGCGTCGAAATCGTCATAATGGAATAACCTCAATAGCACAATCTAACGATTTAACAGTTTAACAATTTAACGGTTTAACAAAAAATCAGAGATTATGAAAACACGTAATATATATATCAGTTTGTTGCTTGCAGCCGTTTGCGCTGCGCCGATGTTCGCCCGCCAGTTCGAGCAAGGCGAGAAGATTTATGTGAATGCCGACCAGAGTTGGAACGGTGGTGGTGGCAATTTCGATTGGTCGAAAGATAATGCCAAATTATTTTTGTATATCATTAAGAACGGAGGTGATGAATGGGTGACGCTTAGCAAAGAGAGCGGTAGTATTTATGTAGGCGAAATGCCAGAAGGTGATTACCATACTTGTGTTGTTGTGCGCAAGAGCAGCAGCGGAACGCCCGATAACTGGAATAACATATGGAATCAGACATGCGACCGCCAATTGGTAGATAACCCGGACATCAATTGTATCAAAGTGATCAATCTTAAGGATGGTGTTGGCGCTTGCGAAGGAGATAATTTTTGGGCTACTTACGCACCAGCTGTCAGCAAAATAAAGGCTTTTGCTGATGCTGAAAAAGAAGAAGAGATACATATCTGCTCGAGTGCTTTAGGTGGACCATTCTCACTCCGGCCGAAACTGAAGGAGGATAAGTCTGACTATATGTATGATCTGGTTTCGTGTCACGGATGGTATGTATCAACCGATAAGAATACATGGACATCTCTTGATGGGAATGCTGGTGTTATGCGTGATGGGGAAGGAGAAAAAGATTTCCTCAATTATAATCTGCCTGTATCTATTCCGGCGACCGGCATCTATTTTTATCTTCATACAGCCAAGAAAGCTGGTCGCCGATTAATCAAGGTAAAAGCCGATGCTTCCGATTGTGCCTACGACTGTACTATCACTTCCTTTGAGGTGGCTTGCTCCGCTGTCAATGCCAACGATACAACGTTCACGCTGGACGGTATGGTGGCATTTGGGGAGCCTAACGGAGACCTGATGATAACATGCGGCAACAAGTCCGTAACCATCAAGGCTGCAGAAGCCAAGAGTCCGCAAATCTTCTCCATCAGCGGAATACGTGCGGCAATCGATAACAATACGCCAACCAAAGCAGTGGCTCAATTCAAAGGCAATACCGGTTGCAAGGCGGAGAAATCGTTTGCCGTACCCAATGCAGTGGAAGGAATAAAGACCCACCGAATTAATGTGCTTGTGGGAGAAACCAAATCCCTCAAACCCCAAGATGCAGACTACAGTTATAACCATGAGTGGTATGCCAATGGGCAAAAGCAAACCACGCAATACGACCTTACTACTACACCACGTTACGAGACGCATGTTGACACGTACATGTATCAGGAGTTCAACAACCCGCTGGGACCGATGGATGACATGATGACCAATGGAGGTTACGAGTCAACCAAAGTGGCCGATTACGGTACGGAAGGAGGCAAGTCAACTATAAGTGATTATGACTTCTGGGGCATAAAGGCCAATGCTTCTACGCCGACTAATTATTATGATTCCCATCCGGGGGCAAACAATGGTTTTGCCGTTGTTCAAAGTGCGAATAAATTTGCCAAAACGTTCGCAAAATTAGTAACACCTGCAGGGAATAAAGAAGCACATGAAGGTAATTACTTTGCTTTGTTTGACGCCAAGTCCGGTGTTGATGGGGGCAACAAGAAGGCTTGGTATGCAAACACCCAGATGAACACCAAACTGAAACTCAAGAAGGGCACCACCTATATGTTCTCTTTTTGGGCAGCTAACATCAACAACTACGGCGAGATGGACAATGCCGCCAAACTACAATTTCAGATTAATGGTAAGAATATTGACGGCTTGTTACTCGACCTGAGCAAAACTGAGTTCCGCAACAACCGTTGGCATCAATGCTCGTCCGTATATTATGCTGATACCGATGTTGAAAATGTTACCATCTCAGTGGTCAACCTCAATACAAACGCCTTGCATATTGGTAATGATTTTGCTCTCGATGACATTCAGTTCCGTCCTATCAGCAACAACGCTAAGGTTATGCGCCAGCTGCAGTACTTCACTGTATATACCCATGAACCCCACGTCCATGCGCTCAAGGCTGATGTACAGCCCATGGCTTGCGACAAGGAAGAGTATGATGTGATCCTCGAAGTACAATACGACAACCCCATGGGTAAACTCATCATCCGCGACAAGACGGCCGGTAAGGTGGTGTTCAACGACAAGGTGCCTACTGAAGGTGCCGATTGGGATACGAAGAAATCCAAATTCGTGACGATCCATATTGACGCGCTCGAACCCGCTGAGCATGAATACGAAGCATACTTTGAACAGTGGACTAAATCCAAGGCGACAGCCAAGTCGCAAGCTCCCCAATTCACCACTTGTTGCAACCCCACGATCATGTACACCAAGTGGGAGAACGTTATTTTCATCGCTAATGCCGATGGTGAGTTCGTGGCCTTCCAGTGGCACAAGAACGGCCAGAAAATGAACGGCGAAACGCAGCAGCGTTACTATGCTGGTGCCGGCAAATCGCTCAAAGGCTCAACCGATACCTACTTCTGCGAGGTCACCCACAAAGATGGTTCAACTGAGAAGAGCTGCGAATATACTTTCGACCAGTGCCCGCGCTCGGCGGAGCACACCGCTATCGAGGATATTATGCTTGACGGCGTAGCAGTCTATCCCACCCAGCTGGCTGCCGGAGAGGTGGTGACCGTCTGCAAGAACTTCGCGGGTACGCTCCAGGCCAATTTGCTCACCCTCACCGGACAAACAGTTTCCACCACCGAACTGCGTGGTGACCAAACCACTATAAAGATGCCGGGCATAGCAGGCATGTATCTGCTGCAACTGCACGGCGCTACTTCACAACGAACAGTCAAGATCAATGTGTACTAATCGAATCATAACAGCTCTTGCCGCTCTCGGCGTGGCACTTGGCGTACATGCGCAAGAGGTTGCTTCCGAGCGTTTCCCGGGACATCAAGTCACCGAAACGCAACATTCCGAGCAACGGATAACGTTGCCTGTTGACCCGCAGGCACCCGATACGCTCATCGAGGTCTGGATGCTTGATATCAATACCTATGTCGATACGCTCCGCACCGTCAGTACCAATGAGACCACCGTCACCCAGCCTGGTGACTCCACACGACGTGGCCATTACGTCGAGATACATGCAGGCGCAGGTATAGGTAATGTCGGCTACGGCTGGCTCCGCCGCGATCTGCAGCACCCGACAGCCAAAGGTTATGAGCAGTTTGGCATCTCTGGTGTGGCCCAACTGCAGTACGCCTACTTCTTCCACCCCAGCGTTGGTATAGGCATCGGCGCATGGCTGGCTAACTATACTTCGCATGGCTACCTTAGCGGCGATGTGATCTATCGTGGACTAAAGCAGGAGAATGGCAAGTACGTCCCGGATTTCAGCAGCACCGTTCGTGACAATGATGGCAAGGGCGAGTTCTACAACCATCACGTCTCTATCCACTCCTGGCACGAGCGTCAGACCATCCACACCGCCGGTGTGCCTGTCTCCCTGCAGTTCCAGGCCTGGGGCAAGAAGGATAAAGCAGGCTTCTTCGCATCTCTAGGCGTCGCGCCTACTTTTACCGTCAAGACTGACTATCGTATCATCGATGGCAACATTGAGCACTGGGGTGAATATGCGCACCGCGGCGGGGCTGAACTGCATGACCTCCATGACTTCAGCCATGTTAACTACTCCGGCCGCGTGGGCAAGCAGACCATGAAACTCTTCACGGCTACTGCCTTCCTCGATCTTGGACTGTTGATCAAGATGAGCCGTCACACCGACTTCCTGATAGGCGTCTACGGCCACTATGATTTCCTCGACATCCAAGCCGCCCAACGCACCGACCTCGGCTGGCCGGACGAGCGCTTCCCCTACCTCAATGCACCCGAGTACAAGGGCATCCTTGCTACCAACTGTCTTGCTGACGAAGGAGTGCTCCGCCCTTGGCAGGCGGGTGTGAAGATAGGTGTGCATTGGCACAGCGTCAAACCCGATCGCACATCTACCACCATCTACTCCGACACCACCATCCAACTCTATGCTCGCGAGGATAGTGTATGGACTTCGCGTGTGGACACCCTCAAGTACCAAAAGCCTACGATTGAGCAGATCCAGCGTGAGATCGACAAACTCAACCGCATCTATTTCGCCTTTGATAGCTACGAACTTAATGAGGAGTCGATGGCTTTACTCCGGCAGATAGCCGAGCAGCTGAAAACGATCCCCAACAAGGTGCTCATCGGTGGACACGCATCTAAAGAAGGATTGCGCGCGCATAACGCGCGTCTCGCGCGATACCGTGCACTCGTAGTGACGTATTTCCTCGTGGATTGCGGTATACCCAATACCCGCCTCATCCAGAAGGACTATGGTTCAAGTGTCGAGAATGCAATTAATATCCACCACGACCTCTCACTCGACCGCCGCGTGGAGATCATCGTTCAGGAGGAATAACCCGCGCGCAAAAGAACCACTCGGTATCCCGATATAACGGGAAAAAAATAACACCGCAAAAAATGATACAACACACTCAATATGGAAATGTAAATTTTTGCACTGGCAAAAATGGCAGAAATGGCAAAACTTTTGCCACTTTTGCCACTTCTGCCAGTGCATTTTTTTCTATTCTGGATCAGCGCAGCGGTCTGGTTTGTCCGGACTATCCGGTTTCCTTTCCCTCGCTCCCAACAATTTTTTCGAACGTTATGTTCGAAAACTGAACGTTAGTCGTTCTTAGTTGTTTTTAGTGATCCTTAGTCATTGTCAGGGGCAACACCACCCCCGAAGCAACTCGACTCACAATCAACCATAGCCAAAATATAGTAAACATAACACCATCATGAAACATATCTTCACCATGAATCAACGAAATATAGTTACCAGCATATTACTGCTGTTATTGGGCTTTGTAGTAGTCTTACCCTCGTATGCTGGAGATTACGAGCGTAATTTTGATGGCACTGAGGTGCTTTATATTAAGACGGCCCCTGCTAATTGGTACTGGTACGGTAATGATATGGATAAGGGGAAATTTGCATATTTCTTTAATAGTAATACTGGTGCAAATGCGTGGACTACCGAGGCTGTGGGCAGTCCATTGTATGATGCCCTACAGATTGTTGTGCCTGCAGGTAATTGGACACATGTTATCCTTACCCGTCACGATGTAAAGAGCAATCCTTCTTGGGACAATATAATATGGTCGGAGGATGCACAGCAAAAGTCGGGTGATATACCAATAAATTCAACGCATAACTATCTCCAGAATTTTGCGAGGGGAACAGCAGATCATCATTATTGGGCACAATATATTTTCGGACCTTCGGCCACTAATCCGGCTGCAGGTAAGGTGGATGGAATAGAAGAAGAGTTGATTGAGTTTTGTCCGGAATCTTCTGGAGATCCCTTTTCTTTAACGCCTATTTTTGATGAGGGAGGAAAAGACTATAATTATAATAGTAGCGGTAGTCATGCTTGGTACAAGTGGAATGGAAGTTCTTGGGAACTTGTGAGCGACCAATATGCCGGATATAAGACTGACGGCGAAAACGAATGGTTTTGCAATGAAAAATTATCATCTGCCGCAGATACATATTACTTCCTTTGGACGAACGCTCCATCACGCCGCAGGCTGTTGCACCTGAAGAAGAAGGCTTCCTGTCCGGAGGTGTGTGAAATAACTTCCTTCCGATATGTTACAACGCCTGTGAATGTCAACGATAGTACGTTCGCCTTTGAGGGTAGCGTGGCTTTTACCAAGAAGGCGGGTGATCTGATTATACAATATAGAGACTCCATACTTACGATTGAGGATCCCGTTAGCCCTCAAGTCTTTAGCTTGCAAGGGTTGAAGGCGGATGGTGCGGAAGGACATCATTTGACAGCGAGATTTTCCGAGGATGGCTCATGTGAGGCAGATAGTGTAATAAAGAAGGCACCTTCTCCGGAATCCGGTGTTACGATTTACCTTTCTAATATTGATTATTCTCCGAAACATCCCTATAGTCCTAAAGCAGAAACTTATAGTCATAATACTTCTGTACTTCTCACTCCGAGCGTTCAAGTTACCGACAGCTTTGTTTGGACAGACATAAAGGGCAATAAATTAAAGAGCAATAGGGATTTAGCACCGAATAATACCTATACGATATCCGGCTATAATCAGGATACCACCATCTTGCTCTATTATACAGAATTCAATACGCCGCCGGTAGTAGGTGGTAATATGATGAGTAACGGCAGTTACGAGGATCTCGCCGCCAACATGGATGGAATGAGCGACTATGATTATACTAAACGTTATGAAAATAAAACGAATATAATTTGGGATGGATTAAAGGATGATGAAAATGGCGGTATAATTGATGATGTGAGAAAGAATGTATATTGGTTCAAGACTGGATACGACGCAGTAAAAGATACCAGTTACTATAATGCCAAAAGTGGTATTTGGGGAATAACGACTGATGCGAATATCTTTTGGGAAAGAATGGCTAAAATATCGCCAAAGGATGCAAATTATATGGCGGTGTTTGATGGCGACGCAGGTGAGAAAGAAGCATGGAAAGCTGTTGGAAATCCCAGCCTTTCCCCCAACCCTAATCCCAATTTGTTATTGCAGAAAGGAACAACATATATGTTCTCTTTCTGGGTGGCTAATGTCAACAATTTCGGCGAAATGATTAATTTTAAGCCGGATGGAAGTAGCATGACAAATAATGCCATCTTGCAATTCAAGATTAAATACAAAGATAAGGCAACAGGAACAGAATATGAGGAATTCCTCGGGGAGCCTACAAATTTGAACGATAGCAAGTATTTGAATAACTTCTGGCATCAGAATTCAGCCACTTTTACTAGTCCTGTGGATGCAGATGAAGTAACCGTTTCGGTGGTGGATAAGAATACCAGCGGAATGCGTATCGGAAATGACTTCGCGTTGGATGATATCCAGTTCCGCCCTGTTTCAATTAAGTTGGCTACAGTCCGCGCCCGCGAGCGCTTTGAAGTTAAGTTCGTTGAGCCGGGAACCAATCCGGTTAACCTGCAAGTAGAGTGGGTTACTAGGCCCGCCTGCGGTCAGGACACTTGTACTATGCGCGTATCGTTCCGCTATCCGAATATCACGACGCATGATATCAAGCTGACGCTGAAAGACCTGAATACAAGCAACAGTTACGGCACACTGCTTGAAAATGTGACGCTTGCCAAAACTCCTATCCCCGGAAATGCCGACTCAACGGATTATGTCGGATACTTTACCAGTGGCAGTTATGGTGGTGCAACATATAAGGATAAAGTGAAAGCCGACGCTGCTACGCATAACATCAGGGCAAAACTTACTGTGCTGGATGCTAATGATGTAGATCATGGTGGGCAAACGAATGAGTCTGGTCTGCAAGCCCCGGGGATTCCTGCTCTTGCGATTACTGATGTTACCATGAATAAACCGGATTGCAGTGGTTTGAAGTACACTTTGGATATAGATCTGAATTATACTGCATTGAGTGGTACGACATTAACATATTACGTGGATAATGTTAGCAAAGCTACACGTACTATAGATTATGAAGTTACTGCGCGTACAAAAAATGATGTGCCGACTGCTGCATTGGATGCTGATGGCAAAGAACACACATTGAAAGTTTCAACAGGTCATGCACTTGATTGTATTGATACCTATACTTATACTGCACCTAAAGCCAACATTGTCAGCGACCTGTCTGTCGCACCTATCCAACCGGATTGCGATGAGGAGAAGTATAGGTTGATCGTGTCATGGGAGGTTACTAAACCAGCTGTGACAGGTAGTTTGTTTGATACGCTGATGATTAAGGTGGGTGACGCATCGCCTTATGAAATCCTTATAAAGGCCGGTGAGCCGAATATGACGATTTCCGGTAACGTAGCTACTGGTACATTCGAAATACCGATTGACTATGCAATAGGTGCTTCTCATCCGACTATCAAGGCGTACATGAAGGAGCGTGGTGCATCCTGTTATTTTACTCCACTTCCAACATATGCAGATCCCACCGTTCCGCGAATGACAATCGGCACGCCTACCTTCGAAGACATTGCATGCAACGTGCCCACATTTACGCTCGTTGTGCCTGATACGTTCATCTACCAGCGTGGTGATATGCGCATGTGGCTGGATTCCGCTACGTATGACAAAGCCAAATCAGGTCAGAAGATTACTATCACAGATGGCAACCGTTGCGCCGGCGTTACAACCGGTGACAAGTACACCGTGAACAGCACGGATAAACTGGTGACACTCTTCAAGTTCACCGGCTTGTCACTTACCGGAACGCACAAGATCTTTGCTGAGTGTACGGGTGAACATTCATGTCACCGCGTTCCCGAAGACTACGCGGGCAAAGAGTTCGTTGCTCCTACATTGCCCACGGCAGCAGTCAAAGAAGGCTCAATCGAATATACCTCACCTGTATGTGATGTTGAGACGGTTACGTTGAAGTTTACTATCAACTATGTTAACCAGAGCGGTACGCTAAAGGTATGGGTGACTGATTTGGGAGAAGAAACGTATAGTTATGCCGGTACTACAGGTTCGGTGAATATCGAATATCCGAACGTGCCTGCCGACGGCTGGGCGACTCGCAAACTGAACTTTGAGTTCGAGGGTTCATGCTCCGTAACAAACATTGCCTTACCGGCACCGCCACGTTGGCCGGTAGTGAAGGGCGTGACAGTAACTACGCCGGCGAATGTGGCATGCTCTGAGGATGACTATACCGCAAGTATCAAGGTGGATTACGTAAACATTGCGTCTGCCGATAAGCTTGTTGTTCAATACACGAATGCGGCAGGAGAGACCAAGACGAAAAAGATGGATGAAGTGTCGCTAACCGGTACAAGCAAGACCTTTGATTTCACGCTTGATGATATCGACAAAGGCAGCAAAGAGTTGTATGTCTACCTGGATGGCGCTGCTGCTGATTGCAAAACCACTCTTCAGCACAAAGGCACATACACCGCGCCGTATCGTCCCGAACTCATAATCAACAGTGTGGATACCCTGCATGACGCATGTTCGGCAAGCACCTATGCTATTGCCATCGACTGGAAGTACAGAGCATTCAAAGCGGGGACGATGAAGTTCTATGTTGACGAAACGGAAAAAGGTACTCCGCGTGCTGTCACCTATAACGCGACTACCTTCACTCTATGTAAGGATACTATCAAAGGCCTGACGGCTGACGGAGGATTGCACACGCTGAAACTGTTAACGAATGTGGCGGACAACTGTACGGAATCGCGGTCAAACATCCGCGCACCGAAGGGCAATACAATCACATCCTTCCGTGTGGATACCACCGTCCTCAAGTGTGATGAGACTAAGTACAAGCTCATCGCTTCATGGGAAGTTTCTGCTCCGGCCGGCACGTACGATACACTTATAATAGTCAACGCGGCTAACGAGGTGCTGTGGAAAGATTCGCTGACAAGTGCCACACGTAGCAATATAGTAACACTTGCTAAGGAATACACCGTAGGTGATGTGACCACCCCTACGCCCATCTACGCATATCTCAAGGAGCGCGGACGCTCGGCATGCGACAAGAGCGATACATACGTCAGTCCTGTAACGCCGAAATTGAACGCGTTAAGTACGCGCATCATAACTGACTCGGCCGATTGCGATGAGAGCACTTATTCGCTTATCGTTCCCATCACCTACACCAACCAGCATGGGCGGATGTACGTTTGGCTCGATGCCGCATCGTATGCAGTTGCTACCGATAAGGTGGAGGTTACAAGTTCGACAGGCTTTGTTACCGGTGGCGCTTATGCTGATGGAGTAGGTTATACCGAAGGGGCTGCCGTAAGCAAAAAGACTTACGCCAAGATTACCGGTATCCAAGGCAATGGCGCTGAGCGAAAAGTCAGCGTAGCGTTCGATGATCCGCGAGGCTGCAAGATCCTGGACGGTCTGACATATACCGAACCCTTCCGTCCGGTGATAACCGGTGTAACTGCAACACCCACTACACCTGATGCCGGTGTGCTCACGTACGATGTTGAGGTAACGGTTAGCACTACTAACGGTCACGGCAGACAGGTGACAATCACATCCGGTGACTTAGGTTTGCCTGACTTCACAGGCAATGTGGATGGCATAACAGGTAAACTCACCCATACGTTCGAAGGCATTGTTACCGATCATGGCAAGACGCATAAGTTCTACGCATACTTTACCGACCGCAAGAACTGTGTCAAGGAGGGCTCGTTTACCTCACCTGATCAGCGGAAGTTCCATACCTTCAATGTGGTGGATACCTTACTTCCGCTGTGCGACAACACGTCGTATGTCGTATTTGAAGTAACATCCACCGCCATGGGAGGCGAGTTGGTTATCAAGGACAAAGATACAGATGTCGAGCTCTACCGTCACGCCACACCGATTACCAACCCCTTCCGCGACACAATCAAACATTTATCGCGTCAGGCGGATGGCAGCGTGCATACATTGGTAGCATCTTTCACTGCCCCGACACCTGTTCAGAGCAAGGAAGACTCCTACACGGCACGTCCCGAGCCGACAATCAGCATGAGCGGCGGTGCCGTAACCGGCCCGGATTGCAAAGGCACGGTTCATCTGCCATTGACCGTATCATTCGTCAACCAGACGTCGGATCTGTATATAGTGAATAACAAGGGCGAAGAGATTGATCATGTACTTGCCGCAGAGTTGATAGGCAAATCAACCTTCTCCGCGGGAGAGTATCACTACACCAAAGATTGGACTTATGAGGCCAACGACGAAAGTGCTACACTGAGGGCGTATGCCTACTTTGCTGATCGTCCGGATTGTACACGTCCTGAAGTGTCAGCAGTTGAAAAACACGCACAGACGTGGGGCTACACCTATCACCACTCGGCTATAGCATGTGACGGCTCTTACACCAGTACGCTGCACTTCACATGGAGTAACGGCGCAAGTGCCTTCCATATTGACAGTGTGGATGCAACATCCCATGTTGTACAGGCATCGCTGGTCAACGACTCACATACCGCCGGATCCGTTACACGGATTATTAAAGGAAATGTGGTAACGGATACGCCAAAAGATATTTATCGCGTATATTGGGATGCAAACAATACCGATGAGTGCGATAGCATTATCACAACCATTGTGCCGGATGCCTCTGTATGGACATTGGCACCCTTCAACGTTACCAAAAACGAAGTAAGCTGTGGTGCAACAAAGTACACCTTCCACCCTACATGGACCTATCTCAAAGCGGCAAGTGATTTGATTATTGCTGAAGTCGGAGTAGATGAACCTGTCTGGAAAGGTGCGGCCAATACCGATCCGTCAACCGTAGTCATCACCGGTGATCTCGACCTTGCCAACCCAGGCAAGCCGCACAAGTTCTACGCGTACTTTGAGGATCGCGGTGCCGGAGTATGTAACAGTAATATCGTATCCGTCAACGAGCCGCTTGTTCCGTATGTAAAGGTTACACGCTCGGAATACACGCAACCGGCATGCGATGTAGCAAAAGATACACTGCTGGTTGATCTCGAGTTTGTCCGCCAAGGCGGCACTGCCGAAGTATGGGTTGACGGAGGTGCAAAGACCTCGTCTACAACAAGTTTCCCCGTACAAGACGCGCCTCAAACATGGAAGAACATCCGCATTGAGGATGTGCCGGCTGACGGACAAAAACACACCTTGCATGTTAAGTTCTCGTCAGGTTGTGCAACGCAGGACATCGATATCCCTGTTAATGCTCCCGCCACACCTACAATGGTGATAGGCGCACCCACAACGTCTTCGGATGCAGATTGCCAGGATAGTACATATACTCTTGTAGTGCCCGTTACTTATGCTTATCAACTCGGCAAGATGTATGCGTGGATTGATACGGATACCAAGCGTCATCAAGTGTCTGTCAACGAGCAGGAGGATGGTGCAGCTGTCGATTACGCTGCAGGCCAGAGTTCACGTACTACGAACATCAAGTTTACCGGTTTGACAGGCGACGGCAACAGCCACACGATACATGTGGCATGCGATGGGGAAGGTGCCTGCGATAAGTCGAAGCCATTTGACGCCCCGTTCCGACCGGTGATTGACAGTGTTGTTGTTCGGTGCAGTCAGCCGGCATTCGGCGAAGTGTATTACAACGACACCGTCAAGGTATATTACAAGAACGCTACCAAGTCCGGCGGTGCTGATCTTACTATTCAAAGCACAACACCTCTCGGCGATGAAGTATCAGTGCGTAAAAAGACTACTGCCGTTTCCGGCAATGGAGTGCTCGTACACACCTTCACCGGCATACGTGCTACGGATGGCGCGTCGTACCGCATTGAGGCGTTCTTTGATGATCGCAATACATGCAAACCCTATGCAGACTTTGTAACGCCCGATACGCGCCATATAGAGTTCACGGTAAAGCCTTCTATTGTTGATTGCAACGGCAATGATACTATTATCTTCACCGTCAATGCTGCCGACCTGAGCGGCAATCTTGTCATCACGGATGGCACGAACGAGTTGTACAACAAGCCTGCTCCTGCCTCGTACCCGTTCACCGGCAAGATTGACGATGCTCTGCAGGCAGCGGGCACGAACCTCAACCTGCAGGCTTACTTTACCAGTGATCTTACATTCCTGAGCGGAGCGCAACACTATATTGCGCCGGATGCACCAACACTTAGCTTGGGCAGGAAGCCCGGTCATGTTGTGAGCTGTGACGGTAACGTGACGATGCAATTGGTAGTTGAGTATGCTCACCAAACCGGTTCGCTGGAGGTGCGTGACAACAGCAATGCACTTATCGCCGAGATCGCGAATAGTGCTCTTCCGGCATCGCCGTTCACCATCGATTGGACGTACGCCGCCGATGGCGAGGCGCGAACAGCAACGGCATTCTTTAGCAATCGTCCGACTTGTGTTGACACCGAGGATGCAGATGCTCTGTCGGTACCGTATCGGACATTTACGCACCATTTGTCCACGCCTGACTGCGACGGCTACTACTATGATACGATACGTTTCGCATGGAAAGACGCAGCCGGAGAGTTTGTAGTGGACTCCGCAGGTACGAATCTATGCCCGAGCACTGCCGCCAACGGTACGTTCGACAGGGTACTTCGCGGACATGTGACCGATGCGGAGAGAGACCTCTATGCGATGTCTTTCAGTGGCCAATTAGGTTGCGAACCTACAATCGTACGCAGCAGCGTGCCGGCATCATCCGTGCTCACCGGCTTCAAGTACGACACTGCATATGCCGAAGGCTGCGATGCAACCACTTATACCCTGAAGGTTAGTTGGGACTATGCTTTGGCAGAGGATGATTTAATCATCGAGGATGCTGCCTCAGGCATTATCTGGCAGGATGCTGCTACCGACAAATCTGCAACGATAAAAGATTTGCCGTTAGACCTCACAAGTCTAGGTAAGAGCCACACATTGTATGCTTATTTCCGTGATAGAGCCGCAGATTGCAAGCATGAAGTATCTATTTCGTACAACGAACCCGACAGACCTGCTGTAAACATTGAGAATGAGATATCATTCAGCGGACAGAGCTGTAAGGGCGAAACAGTTGAGCTTACTTTCAAGCTCACCTATACGCAGCAGAACGGCACGGTGGAGGCATGGATTGACGGAATGGAGCCGGTTACCGTCGGCTCAGCACAAAATGAGACCTGGACACCTGCCACTGAGCAGTTCAAACTAGCGGACGTTCCTGCTGACGGCAGAACAACCGACCTGCATGTGCGCATCAACGGTGCTTCGGGCTGCACGGCGGACAAGAGTGACATCGTAATCCCACAGCAGCCGATCATCCGAACCATCACAACTGACCAGCCGAAAGCATTTGTCAGCTGCGGTGAAGCGTATGACGTGACCGTCAGTGTGACCTTCGAGCACGGCAACGGCAAGTATATCTGCGTCAAGTACACCGATGATGGCAAGGACGACAATGTTGCACAAACCACAGAGGCGGTTACTGACGGCACAACGGCTGTTATCACTCTTACTGGACTCAAAGACGTAGGTACGGATAGTAGGAATATATCCGTTTATTTCAAGGACTATGAGAGTTGCGCTGACGCTTCTGCGACATACAATCTGCCTGCATTGAACAGCATAACGGCGTTGACGGCTGTCCCAAGTGCATCCACTTGTGGTACGCTTAATTACTCCGTAAGCGGTAGTGTGACATTCAACAATGCTGATGGCGACCTCATCGTGAAGTATGGCGACAAAGTTGCTACTATCACCAATCAGACAGCAACTTCAGCTGACTACATCATCAATGATATGACAGCCGAAGGAACAGGCTTGCAACTAACGGCGTATTTCTTCAACGCTCCAGGATGCTCCCTGTCCAAGCAGTTTGACGCACCCGTGGTGCCGACGCTCTCTGCTGACATCAGTAGTGTAAATGAAGAGTTCATCTGTGGCGACAAGTATTACGATGTCACCCTTAGCATCTCGGCCGAGAATCAGAGTGGTGACTATGTTGTAATTGACCGTGTAGCGGGAGGTTCTGAATGGCAGTACACCAACCAAACGAAGTTTACTATCAACCGCCCTGCTAATGCTGAGACGCACACAATCATTGTACGCTATCCGGATACTAAGTGTGAATACGTTATCCCGACACCTGTTGAGGTCACTCCGGATATCAAGCCTTTGCCAATCATCAGTCTTATGCCTATAGAACGACGCGTATGCAATAGCGAGCGGGAGCTTGCGTTGCCGTTTAGAATCGATGCCGGTGATATAGAGGAGGCGACACTCACGCTATCGGGTGCTACAGCCGTTGACAATGCCGAACTGACTATCAACGCAAGCAAGGATACATTGACATACATCCTGCCCGACGGATTCAAGCTCAATGCAGGCAAGCATAGTGCTATAGTTGAGGCTGTGGATGCAATGGGGTGCTCGACAAAAGCCGAGTTGTCGCTTGTGGAGGTGGCGCTGGATGGCATCATCTACTCCAAGTGGAACGACGTGCTGCTTGTGGATAACTCCGCCGGCCTGTATAGCGGCTATCAGTGGTACGAGAACGACAAACCGGTAGGCGACAATTCGCAAGTGCTCTACCGAACGGATGGAATGACGAACAATTCGTACTACTGCCTGCTGACGCTCCAAGATGGCGGACAGATCTACACGTGCGAATATGTCTTCCAGCACATAACACCATCGGTTGAAGAGCAGCAGCCCGGCAACAGTACCACCGCCAACCGGATCCTCGTTCGGCCTAACCGTGTCGTACAGGGTGGGGCTGTTACCGTTCAGCAGTCCGAGCCAGAGACCTTGCATCTGGTGCTCATGAGTTCTACCGGTCAGCGCATAGCCGAATATACGCAGACGGATAGCTCTAAACCGGTCAATATGCCTACCGTACAAGGTGTATATCTGTTGCGTATCACTTCCGATAGTGGTCTGCAAACAGAAAAGATTGTGGTATATTAAATGATAGAAAGGTAATAACTTTATTCCTCCCTCGGCATGGAGTGTCCTCCCTTTCTCAGGGCACAAACCAATGCAATGTTTGTGCCCTGAAGAGTGGAGGCATGGGATCGCCCGATGAGCGCGGAACGCTCAGCATGTGCGACCCATTGCCGAACACGAGATGGCATTTTTTGGATTATTTGGCAACAAAACGAAACAAGAGACGCTGGATAAGGGCTTACAGCAGTCCAACGCCTCGGTGCTCAGCAAGATTGGTCACGCCATAGCCGGACGCTCGACCATCGACGATGATGTGCTTGACGACCTGGAGGAGGCGCTTATCACCTCTGACGTCGGTGTGGAGACCACTTTGCACATCATTGAGCGCATACAGGAGCGCGTCAAGCGTGACAAGTATGTCGGCACAGGCGAACTTAACCGTCTTCTGGTGGAGGAGACCTGCGCCCTGCTCGCTGAAAATAATCAATGTGAGCCAATGGCTAATGGCCAACAGCCAATGGCGGATTCTCATGATCCGTATGTAATCATGATTGTAGGAGTCAACGGTGTAGGCAAGACCACCACCATCGGCAAACTCGCTCACATGTACAAACAAGCCGGTAAGAAGGTCTACCTCGGCGCAGCCGACACTTTCCGCGCTGCGGCTGTGGAGCAGCTATGCATTTGGGGTGAACGCGTTGGTGTGCCGGTCATCAAACAGCAGCAAGGCTCCGATCCCGCATCCGTGGCTTTTGATACGTTGCAGTCCGCCAAGGCGAACGGCGCTGACGTAGTGCTTATCGACACGGCCGGGCGACTGCACAACAAGATCAACCTTATGCACGAGCTCACCAAGATCAAGAATGTCATGCAGAAGGTTGTACCTGGTGCACCGCACGACGTGATGCTTGTGCTCGACGGCTCGACCGGACAGAACGCCTTTGAGCAGGCGCGACAGTTCACCGCCGCTACACAGGTCAGTTCGCTCGCTATCACCAAGCTCGATGGTACAGCCAAGGGGGGAGTGGTGCTCGGTATATCCGACCAGTTCAAGATCCCGGTTCGATATATCGGCCTCGGCGAGCAGATGACCGACCTACAGCCTTTCAATGCTGAGCAGTTTGTAAAAACGTTGTTACACCAATAATTATTTACCATTTGTTCATTTACTATTTACGATTTGTTTTGTAATTTGACTATTTGGTCATTTGCGAATGGTGAAATGATTAAATGATTAAATGAACAAATAAATGAATAAATGGTAAATGAGTAAATGATAAAATGAATTTATGAATCTACTTAAGAATCCCTGGATAACAATGCCGGAGTACAACTGCTACGGCTGTAGCCCCAACAACCCCATAGGCACCCGTATGCGCTTCTACG
>CAMIZG010000002.1 GCA_946403215.1 uncultured Bacteroidales bacterium
CGGACAATCCGACCTACGAACAGGTCTATACGGACACGACCGGTTATGCCGAGACGGTGCATGTGACCTATGATCCGGACAAAGTGAGTCTGGAGTTCCTGCTGCATATGTTTTTTGTGGCCATCGACCCGACGAGCCTGAACAAGCAAGGGCACGACGAAGGAACCCGTTACCGCACCGGCATCTATTATACGGATGAGGCAGATGTCCCCACCATCGAGAAAGTCTATGCCGAAGAGCAAAGCAAGTATGCGCAGCCATTGGCGGTAGAGAAACTGCCTTTGCTCAATTTCTATCCTGCCGACGAGTATCATCAGGATTACTTGGACAAACATCCGGACGGGTATTGCCACTTGCCGAAAGCCTTATTTGCCTTTGCTCGAAACGTAAAAGATATGATACGATGAACACGATATTTATTGTACTACCTATACTGACGTTGCTGATGTTCGACTTGGGATTAACCCTCAAGCCACAGGATTTCAAACTCATCGCACAACGTCCGAAACCGGTGATTGTAGGCCTTGTCGGACAGATTATCTTGCTGCCGCTAATCGCATGGGGAATTATTGCGTTGCTTTCGACTTTTGACTTTCGACTTTCGACTCTCTTTATCATCGGAATAATGCTCGTCGCTTGCAGTCCGGGCGGAAGTTCGAGTAATGTGTTCTCGATGTTGGCAAAAGGCGATGTGGCGCTTTCGGTGACGCTGACGGCGTGCAGTAGTATCATCACACTATTTACGTTACCGCTTATCATGGCGTGGGTGATGAAAAGTATTCAGTTTTCAGATGTCAGTATCCAGCTACCGATAGGGAATCTATTGATACAAAACATCGTGCTGATGGTAGTGCCCATCTCTGTCGGATTTATCGTCAATATCTTCCGCGAACAAGCCGCGGCGAAGATTCACAACGTGCTCAAACGTATCGCTATGCCGGCATTGGTATTGCTGGTGACCGTCTTTTTCTTCCAACACAAGCAAACCATCGTGACGGAGTTTGCTTCGTTGGGGCTAACCATGATTGTGCTAATCCTGGCTACAACGGGTTGCGGAGCTATTCTCGCATGGCTACTCCACCTGACCACCAAAGAGCGTCGCACGTTGGTCATCGAAATCGGCATGCAGAATGCAGCACAAGCTATCACTATCGCGTGCAGTCCGCTCATCTTCAACAACGAGATCATCGCCATACCTGCTATCATCTACGCGCTCATGATGAACTTGATTCTATTGGCATACGTGGGTATAACCAAAATACAGAGAAAATGAAAAAATTATTTACCCTTGCACTCGCGGCACTATCGTTGACCGTTTGTGCCAAACAACCAAAAGACATGTACGAAACAGATGAGTTTCAGACCCGGAGCGGGAAGACCGTGCGTTTCCATGCACTCGTGCACTCCAGTGTCCGTATCGAGTTCGACGGCAAGGAGATAGAGGTTGATCCGTGCGGTAAGTTGGGCGACTGGACGATTGACTACAGCGCGTTCCCGAAGGCGGACTATATCATCGTGACCCACGAGCACTATGACCACTTGGACAAAGCGGCTATCAAGCAGCTCAGCAAAGAGGGCACGCAGGTGATTATGAACCAGCGTTCGGCGGACGAGTATGGCGCAGGAACCGTGATGGCGAACGGCGATAAGTTGCAGTTGGCAGATGAAATCTCTATTGAAGCTATGGCGGCTTACAACACAACCGAAGGGCATCTGCAGTTCCATCCGAAAGGACGCGATAACGGTTATATCCTGACGTTGGACGGCTTGCGTATTTACATCGCCGGAGATACGGAGGTGATACCGGAGATGGCAGATATCAAGGATATTGACATCGCTTTCCTGCCGTGCAATCAACCGTACACCATGACGCCGGAGCAACTGATTGAAGCGGCGCGTATCATCCAACCGAAAGTGCTATTCCCGTATCACTACAGCCAGACCGACGTGACCGGCATCGCAGCACAACTACCCGATATAGACGTTCGAATCAGACATTATGAATAAACAACAATGCCCCACTACGAGATACATAGTTGCGAGCAGATGATGGAACTCATCCAGCAGCTCGGATTCCTGCCGCTTTTAGCAAGCGGCATATCCGGCTATTCGGCGGAAGAGATGGCGGACGAGGAATGTCGTTACGTCGTCTTTCCGGACGGTGGATGGGACTGGCCGTTATGGAAATGGAAGGGCATCATCATCAACGAGAGTGATTGTGTCTATGGCAAGTTTTTCAACGGTAAGGCCGGCTTCATCAGTCGCTCTTGGTGGCCGCATTTCTGCAACTGGCGCCGCAGTCTCTATCCCATGCCGGAGGACGGCAGTATAGAAGGCATCATATACCAGACGCTCTGCGAACAGGATAGTATCATCAACCGCGACTTGCGTGCGGCATGTGGCTTCTCCGGTCCGAAGATGCGGAGTAAGTTCGACGGCTATGTGACGCGTCTTCAGATGGCAACGCGGGTGGTGACGGAAGATTTCGTCTATCCGCGTGACAAGCATAATCGTGAATACGGTTGGGGATGGTCGTTACTCACTACTCCCGAACGGCTTTATGGCAAGGACTCGTGTTTTGTTGATTGCTCGCCGGAGGAATCGTATCAGTTGATGACCAAGCACTTGCGCACCATTCTTCCGCACGCTACCGACAAACAAATAAGCAAACTATTGAAATAAGCATGACCATCCGACTTGCGACATATGACGACATTCCTGCAAAAAACATTTGAGTAACAGGACACTAATGATATAAACAGGTTAAACAATGGAAAACGACAATCACATGTATTTGGTTACCGGAGCCGCCGGATACCTAGGCCTTACAGTCACCAAACAACTGATCGCACAAGGAGCAAAGGTAAGAGCCTTTATTCTTCCTAACGATCCTGCACGCAGGTATCTGCCAGCCGAGGTAGAAGTGTATGAAGGCGACCTCACTAACAAAGAGAGCATGCTTCCTTTCTTTACGCTGCCCGAAAGCACACAAGGCTATGTGCTGCATATAGCCAGTATCGTGAGCAGCAATCCTGAATGGAGTAAGCGCGTGTTTGATGTCAATGTGGGAGGCACAAAAAATATTATCGAACTATGCCTTGCTACGTCGGCTATCCGAAAGATGGTCTATTGTTCCAGCACAGGTGCCATTCCTGATCAACCTCGCAGTATAGCCATCGCCGAAACCGACCATTTTGACCCATCACTCGTTCCCGGTTGTTACTCGCAAAGCAAAGCAATGGCAACCCAAGCCGTACTCGATACGTGCAGGCAAAAAGGATTGCATGCCTGTGTCGTGCATCCCAGCGGTATCATGGGCCCCGGTGACTATGCTCACGGCGAATTGACACAGACACTTGTGCGGATTGTCAAAGGAGAATTACGTATTGGACTGGACTGTGATTTCAACCTCTGCGATGTGCGTGATCTTGCCGATGGAATCATCAAAGCAGCAACACACGGACGTGACGGCGAGTGCTATATTCTGGCAAACGAACCGGTTACATTCAAGCAGTTCAGCGATATGGCTATCGGAGCTGTGGGGGGAAAGAGAATTCGTGTATTCCTGTCTATTCCCGTTGTTATGACAGGTGTAAAAATAATGGAGAGGATGGCTAAGATATGGGGTAAGAAACCGATTCTCACAACGTTCTATCTGGTTAACGTAGCGCGCAATAACCGCTTTGATTACTCCAAAGCCCAAACGGAACTAGGTTACCGCACTCGCCCCTATGTGGACACCATCACAGATCATGTGCGATGGATGAAAGAAGAAGGCCTTCTGTCCTAAAGCCAAAAATTTGATAGCAAGGGTATGCAACCACAAAAAATAGGAATGGAAATGGAGTTATAACAGAAAGAAATGACGATACAAGAAGCTATCCAAGTCCGCCATAGTGTGCGGCAGTCAATCAGCAGAAGTTCCTCTTTGTGTTGCATGACAACAACCGCGTGGAGGCAAAACCGAACTATTTGCTTATCGGTAGCTACGTCCACACCGACCTTGGCATCGTCAAGTACCATTTCGAACTGGCTGCCGGTAAAGAGAATTTTAATTGGAAATAGACATGACACGTAAAGAAACAATCATAGCAACGATCTTGCTAATCATTTTCGGAACGAGTATGCACTTTGTGCATCATGTGCCGTTCTTCAATCATTTTATGGGCTATATCTTTCCCGTGACGGAAAGTGTGATGGCGCACATGAAGATGGTGTTTTACCCGATGCTTTTGCTTAGCATCTATCTGTGCTTTTCGCGTCGTGACATCCGCGAGATAGGCGCTCCTATCTTGGGCGCATTTGCTGTAATGCCGCTCATCGTAGCCGCGTTTTTCAGCTATTGGGGTTTCGTGCGCCATGAGTTGATGGTGCTGGATATCGTCATCTACATCGCGTCAATGGTCGGCGCAGTACACCTCGCTAACCGTTGGCGCACATGTGCATTCGTGCAACGTCTCTGGCCGTTGTGGATAGTGCTCATCGTGTTGGCTATCATCGCCATCGGCGTGTTGACTTACCACGCACCCGACTGGATCATCTTCGCAGATTTAGGATAATCAAATACTAAGCTATTATATGTGCTATAGAGAAGAAGCCATCGAATGTGTAAAAGATCATGTTCTCCAGATACATAAGCAAATATATGCCAAGTATGAAGGGGATTTTGACAGGATCTATACGGAAGGGTACAACAGCAAGTCCTATACGGGTAGGGTGATTGAGCCAGGAAAGATTTATGAACTGAGTTATCTGGAATGTACGTGCCCTAAAGTTAAATGTGGGCTGAGAAACCATCCGCAGCAGTGTGAGTGCTCACGACAGAGCATTCTATATATCTTGTCGCAACTTGAACCGGACAGCCAATTCGATGTTCGGATTGAGAATACGATTCTCAGGGGAAGCGACCGCTGTACTTTCAGAATAACAAAGCATAAAGATGTTTAAGTCATTCGAGTTATGACAATAGATAGAATAGATATTACCGCTCAACTCTTTGCTTTGCAAGACCAGGCATATGCTGACTTCCAAAGCAAGTTACTTCCGACTGTCAAACGCGAGACGGTTATCGGTGTGCGGACACCGGACTTGCGCAAAATGGCGAAGCAAATCTGCAAGACTCCTGCTGCGCAAGAGTTCTTGCACAGTTTGCCACATCGCTATTTTGACGAGAACCAACTGCACGCGTTTATCCTGTCGGAAGAGAAAAATTTCAACACCTGTATCGCTAATCTGGAGAAATTCCTGCCGTATGTAGATAATTGGGCAACATGTGACCAACTATCGCCAAGTTGCTTCAAGAGACACACGACTGAACTGTTACCGCTCATTCGCAAGTGGATGAGAAGCAAGCACACCTATACGAAACGCTTTGGCATAGGGACGCTGATGCGATATTTTTTGGACGAGGCTTTCCGGCCGGAGTACTTGGAGTGGGTTACATCCATTAAAAGCGATGAGTATTACATCCGCATGATGCAGGCGTGGTTCTTTGCCACAGCGCTTGCCAAGCAATGGGATGCCACGCTTCCCTATATCGAGCAACATCGCTTGGAGAAAGACACGCACAACAAAACCATCCGGAAAGCCGTTGAGAGTTACCGTATCACTCCCGAACAAAAACAACTGCTAAAGACTTTTAGACAATAGCCTCAATCAGATATGAATGTTGAAGAATATAGGGATTACTGTCTGTCGCTTGGCGCAGATGTAGAGGAAAAACTGCCGTTCGTGAAGTTCAAGAACGGCGACGGTGTGCTCGTATTTTATGTGTGCGGGCACATGTTCTGTTTCTTTGACCTCAATGATTTTCAGGTGGTATCGCTCAAGTGCCAACCTGAACGGATAGACGAGCTGAAGGCACAATACGACTGCGTCGGCAATCCGTATAACGAGTCGCCGAGACATTGGATAGGTCTCGATCCGCATTCTTCGCCCGACTGCCTTGCCCGAGACCTTATCCGCAATTCGTATGAGATAGTTAAAGCCAAATACAGCAAGAAAAAATGAAACCGACAATCAACAGATCAATACAGTTCAGGATGCTGGCATGCGCCATTGGAGCTGTATGGGCGCTGGCGTTTATGTCAGGATGCAGACGCCAAGTTGAGACGTATGTGCCCGATGCGCCGGACTACATGGACAGCACGATGTGGTTCACAGCGGACAAGGACACCACGGGCACCGGAGCGGATGTGTTCTACGTGGTATCCACATGGGAAGAAGACTGGATGCACGACAGTAAGGTCTGCCACTACGCGGATGTGTGGAATGCCGTGCACCGTGCACACATGGAGATTGAGATCAGTCGCGCTGCGGCGTACATGGCTCCGGGCAACCGGTTTTATGCTCCCTATTACCGTCACACGACGATTGACGGTTGGGTGACGCGCAACGAGGACACAATCCAGCACCGCACGCGCCTGTCGATGGGCGATGTGTGTCAGGCGTTCGACTGCTTTGCGGCGAAGCGCGACAACAGCCGCCCGTTGATCATCGCCGGATTCAGTCAGGGCGGCTTGGCGGTGGTTGAACTGCTCAAGCATATGAGCGACGAGACCTACAGCCATCTGGTGGCGGCGTATGTGATGGGCTACAAACTCACGCCGCAAGACACACTCTGCCCGCATATCCGTCCGGCACACGGCGAGACGGACACTGGCGTGACGATCTGCTACAACACAGTCAAGGATGTGCGATACATTCAGCCGGTTATCGCCTCTTCGTGCGTGTGCATCAACCCTGTCAACTGGCGCACCGATGCCACGCCGGCTGTGCTGCACGACACAATCACCGTCACCGTCGCGCCGGAGCATGTGCTGGTGGTCAGCGGGTACAGCGGCGATGAGTACAAGCCGTACGCCGGATTTATCAATGTGGGCGACATTCACAGTTGCGAGCCCTGGCTGTACAGCGACTGCATCCGCCGCAACATGCAGAAACGCATCAAGAGCTTCCTACAACAATAACTCTCCGTTATGGACTTTCACGTTTACAGAAAACAAGGTATGGCACATCATCATCAACATACCACTCCAACGCAGTCGTTGAACGGCATTTTTATCTTCTCTATCGTTCTGAACGTCCTCTTCGTGCTCATCGAGGCGGGTGTCGGGTTGTGGCAGGACAGCCTGTCGCTGCTCAGCGACGCGGGGCACAACCTGAGCGACGTATTCTCGCTACTACTGGTGCTGGTGGCTTTCCGCCTGGCGAAAGTGCACAGCAACGAGCGCTACACATACGGCTACCGCAAATCGACCGTCCTGATCTCGCTGCTCAATGCCGTCATACTGTTGGTGGCTGTAGGGGCTATCGTGATTGAGAGTATCCATAAGTTCAGCGAACCTGCCGAAGTGAACGGCATCGCCGTGTCGTGGACTGCCGGTGTGGGTATCCTGACCAACGGTCTGACAGCTTTCCTGCTGATGCACGGACAGAAGAACGACCTGAACGTCCGCGGCGCGTTTCTGCACATGGTGGCCGACACGCTCGTCTCGGTGGGCGTCGTGATAAGCGGAATCATCATCTACTACACCGGCTGGAACATGGTTGATCCTATCGTCAGCCTCATCATCGCCGCCGTTATCCTCATCTCCACATGGGAACTGCTGTCCGACAGTCTGCGTCTGGCGGTGGACGGTATTCCCGATGGCGTGGATAAGCGCGAGATTGAGCATGTGCTCCTTGCCGCCGAGCATGTGAAGGACATCCACCATGTCCATATCTGGGCAATCAGTACGACCGAAACGGCGCTCACCGCGCACATCGTTATTAACGACCTGACGCATTGGACGCAGGTGTCGGAGCATATCAAACACGAACTTGCAGAACACGGCATCACACACGCTACACTCGAGCCGGAAACGCCCGATGCAATGTGCCATCATAAAGAATGCTGATTCCTAACCAAGTATTATTCAGCAAGTAACGGCCACACTCTAAACATATACAATGGACTACCTGCCGCAGAATCCTGCCATATTAGTATCGAGCATCAATATGCTGCTTAGGGATGAGGAATTTGACTCGCTCGAAGCGCTCTGCTATAACTTTAACACCGAACCGGAGAAGATCAAAGCCTTTCTCTATGATGCCGGTTACGTCTATAGCGAAGAACAGGAACAGTTCCGACCGATTGGATACGATGAAAACAGATAGCATAGATATCACTGCTCAGCTCTTTGCGCTGCAAGACAAATCGTACGCCGACTTCCAGAGCAAGTTGCTTCCGACCGTTCAGCACGAGACGGTTATCGGCGTTCGTACACCTGATTTGCGCAAACTGGCGAAGCAAGTTAGCAAGACTCCTGCCGCGCAAGAGTTCATGCATAGTTTGCCACATCGCTATTTTGACGAGAACCAACTGCACGCTTTTATTCTGTCGGAAGAGAAAGACTTCGATAGGTGTTTGGAGGAATTGGAGTTGTTCCTGCCGTATGTGGATAATTGGGCTACTTGCGACCAGTTATCGCCTAAATGCTTTAGGAAGCATACGCAAGAGTTATTACCGCACATCCGCAAGTGGATGATGAGCAAACACACCCATACCATCCGCTTCGGAATGGGGATGTTGATGCGATATTATCTGGACGAGGCTTTCCGACCGGAATTCTTGGAATGGGTTGCATCCATCAAGAGCGATGAGTATTACATCCGCATGATGCAGGCGTGGTTCTTTGCTACCGCTCTTGCCAAACAATGGGATGCCACGCTGCCTTATATAGAGCAACATCGCTTGCATCCCTGGACGTATAATAAGACTATTCAAAAGGCTATTGAGAGTTATCGTATAACGGACGAGCAAAAGGCTTTGTTAAGGACCTTTCGAGTGAAATGAAAAAGATACTATTTTTACATGGCTTTTATGCAAGCGGGCAATGTGTTCCGGCTATGGCATTACGAGAGGCTTTTGCAGGGAGAGCAGAAGTGCTCACTCCGGATCTGCCTATGCATCCGCAGGACGCGCTTGAAACCATCTCCGAACTAATAGATAGCGAAAAGCCCGATTTGCTAATCGGGAATAGTTGTGGCGCATTCTATGCGCAAATGATAGCTCCTATAAAATCCATACCTGCGCTGCTGGGCAATCCGCATTTCCGGATGTCAGAGTTTCTAAACCAACGCTTAGGGCAGCACGAATACAAATCCCTTCGCAAGGATGGACACCAATCTTTTGTGATTAATGTAGAATTGGTCAAAGAGTTCGCTGCTCTGGAGGCTACTCAATTTGACAACTGCAATCCTCAATTCAGTGACCAAGTGTGGGGATTGTTCGGCGAGCAGGACACCTTGGCACATTTCGAACCGCTCTTTCTGACGCACTATTCACATTCCTTCCATTTCCCCGGAGCTCACACGCCCACTGCCCAGGAGGTTCGCGCATGGTACGTCCCGTTGGCAGAACAATTACTGACGCACTATACAAGTTTTTAGGTTGCACAATACCAGCATTTACATCCTCCGCTTCTGCATGTAGGCGAGCAGTCTTGCATGTGCGTTTCGACGAGGTCGGGCTTTGCAGGGGTTCACACGTTCCGCATTGTTGCACAATACCATAGCCCTTCCAATCCCTAACGCGGGGAAGAGTAAGTTTTTCTGTTAATTTTTGTTAAACCTATGAACGTACGCACAATAAATTTGCACATGTGAATATTTTTTTGTAATTTTGCAGCACAAAATTATTGAAAACAAGATATGAAACGTATATTTACATTGTTATTTTGTTTTGCCATTGCCATCTGTGCGGTGGCTGCTGATGTCAAAATCGACAAGGAGAATTGTACTATTACCAAAGACGGCAAGACATACAATTTGTATGGAAAGGTAAAGATTGTGGATTCGTTTGAGGACATCAAAGTCAAAATCGTAGATGCCTTTGAAGACGCAGATATCAAAATTGTGGATGCCTTTGAGGACTCATGCGGCAAGGTCAAAATAGTTGAGAATTTTGAAGATGTCAAAGTGAAGATAGTGGACTCTTTTGAAGATATAAAAATCAAGATAGTAGATTCTTTTGAAGGAGTAAAGAAATAAGAACTCTTTGGCTCTCTCGCTAAC
Source organism: uncultured Bacteroidales bacterium (assembly GCA_946403215.1). GTDB lineage: Bacteria > Bacteroidota > Bacteroidia > Bacteroidales > Paludibacteraceae > Colicola. The sequence continues at coordinate 10,057 of CAMIZG010000002.1, forward strand.
CCGATAACTCGATCTCTCGGAACTCCAGTCTGCTCCACCACAGAGCAGGCTGGCTTTTTCTTCGTCTCGTTCGCGGTACTTTAGTGCCGCGTTTTTCTTCGTCTATTTCGTCGGATAATATCCGACACCTTCGTGATCACCTAATCACGTGAGCACGTGGTAACGATTTCTTTCTTCTTTTCCCTGCATTTGATTCCGGCTGTTTCTCGCGTTCCTGCATCGTGCATTGATGCGCGATTTGTATTACGTTTCTGACACGGAACAAAGCTCCGTTTTTTCTTCCGTTACGTCGGATGCCATCCGACGATTTTTCACAAAAATCTCATTTTTCTCACATTTTCACCGTCCGAAATTTGCATATCTCAAAATAAAATTGTAATTTTGCAAGCAAAATTTTGATATTATGAAAATACAATTAGTTTCTTTTCCTGTTTACTCGCGTCTCACAAGAAAAATGAAATATGAGCGGATAGAGTTGATTGCTAAAGTTCTTAATAATAGTTCAGTGGATTTTGTGATGTTCAGCGAACGTGTATTAAAAGACTCTTCAGACCTAATTGTTATTAGGAGTTTGGTGAAAAACAAATCTATTTCAGCCTTCATAGAACTCAATGAGTTTAGTGGACTCAATGGCAATTGTATGTATTTGTTCCAGGATGGTCAATGGATATATATTAGCAATCAAGTTTTTGCAGAGTCAAAAGAGGCAAATAAAGCTAGTATTAAGTATTTAGTGGATGAACTAGATGGTAAACATTTCAACATGAGACGACAATTTTCTGTCTCTGGTAAGAAATTCATGGTGTTTAACTGTGGTGAGAATAACATTTTGAAAGGAAGCACAGGAGTTGCAGAATTTAGATTAAAGGGTGAATATACTCTTGAAGAAAAGTTTGAGCGTCGTATAAATGAGGTTGATATTGTCCTCAATCCCGTACATACCAAGTGGGGATGGTTCGCTAAATTCTTAGCTCGAATTAGAAAATTCAGTGAAAATAAAAGATACTGTTTTTCATCGTGCCAATTAGAAGATGGTCAATTAGAGAAAGCGGTTGAAAATCCAAGGAATAATACTGCACACGTAGCAATGTATAATTCAGATTTTATAGCACCAATCGAAACTGAAGTTATGGAAGCTGGTGATGAGAAAGTATTAGTTCAGACTTATGAGATCAAGTAAATAATGGAGCGATTTTTACCAATATTATTGTGCCTTATCTTTTCGATTAGTGCTATAGCATCCGATGTCATGTCATACGACGAATCGTTAAAACGCGTAGAGGAGATTGTTTCCTATTTAGAAGGCGCGGAAGCTATTAGTATGGAAGAATACAAAAAGCTGGCCGCCGAAGCCACCAGCCTTTTGAATCGTTGCAAACAGGAACTTGACGGTTTAGTCGAACAAGTTCATTGACAGATAGCGCTCGCCTGTATCCGGCAGTACAGCTACAATCGTTTTTTCTTTATTTGCCTCATCACGAGCCAGTTTCAGAGCAGCAGAAAACGCTGCACCGGAAGAGATTCCGACCAGTAATCCTTGTGTTCGAGCTAACGTACGGACACCTTCAAAAGCTGTCTCGTCTTCGATAGTGATGATACGGTCTACAATATTGCCATCATAGGTCTGAGGCACAAATCCTGCGCCTATTCCCTGAATGCGATGTTTGCCCGGTGTGCCGGTTGACAAAACAGGAGAAGAAGCCGGTTCTACAGCCACTATTTGTGCAGCAGGATTATGTTTTTTAATGGCCTTTCCTGCTCCGGAAACAGTACCTCCGGTACCTACTCCGGCAACAAAAATATCCACTTTCCCGTTTGTATCTGCCCAAATCTCCTCACCTGTTGTCCGTTCGTGGATAGCAGGGTTGGCAGGATTGATGAACTGGCCTAAGATAACTGAACCCGGGATAGACTCACGCAATTCTTCTGCACGACGGATAGCTCCTTTCATTCCTTCCGCACCCGGAGTGAGTTCTAATGTCGCTCCATATGCTTTGAGGAGGTTACGACGTTCAACACTCATCGTGTCCGGCATGGTGAGAATAACTTTATACCCCTTTGCTGCTCCGACCCACGCCAGACCAACACCTGTGTTTCCGCTTGTAGGTTCAATGATAGTAGCACCTTTTTTAAGCAAACCTTTTTGCTCTGCATCTTCTACCATAGCCAAAGCAATGCGGTCTTTGACACTGCCACCGGGATTAAAATACTCCAACTTGACAATGATACGTGCTTGTTGTCCTTCTAAATTTTTGATTTCTAGCATCGGTGTGCGACCGATCAATTCAGTTAGTTGATTGTAAACCATACGAATTATTATTAAATGTGTTGATAATATGCCTACTCCATACGAATATGATTGCTAAATAAAAACGACTCACCTCGTATGGGGTAAGCCGTTAACTTTGATATATCGTGCCTATATCATATACGTTAAGCAACACCCCATAGAGGCGTGGTACAACAACATATATTAAAGAGGCTGACTGTCATCATTTCCGTTTCTTTCAAATTTCGGTGCAAAGGTAATACATTTTTTTTAATTCTGCAAATACTTTATGCATTTTTTTGAAAAAAAACTTATTCTTTGCTTTTATTACTCTTCGCTAAAATGCACTAACACATGGCGATAGGAGTTAAAGATCTTGGACTTGGAAACAAAACCGAGATATCTTCTGTCTTGGTCCACTACGGGCAGATTCCATGCTCCTGTATCTTCAAAAATCTCCAAGATAGACAAAGATAATTGCACTATCACCAAAGATGGAAAGACCTACAAGCTTTACGGCAAGGTAAAGATTGTAGATTCCTTTGAGGATATCAAGGTAAAGATCGTGGATAATTTCGAGGACGCAGACATCAAGATTGTTGATGCCTTTGAGGACTCTTGTGGCAAGGTCAAAATCGTGGAGCACTTTGAGGACGTCAAAGTCAAAATAGTTGACAACTTCGAAGACATCAAAATCAAAATAGTAGAACATTTCGAAGGCGTAAAGAAATAAAAATACAAAACTTTATTACACGATTCGCAGACTGATGTAATTTACCTGCGTTTTTTCTTTAAGTCACGTTTGTTTGCCCTGCCAAGCAGCTGCGCCCTGCACTCTACCTGCCGGTGGCTGCAATTACCTCCAATCGCGTTCGAACGAAGATATTGGAATTAATCGGAGTAAAACCTCAAAAATCTTCGGAATTATTTGCATATATCAAAAAAAAGTAGTATCTTTGCACTCGATTTCAAAAGTGTTCTTTTTCCCGTTTGGAGCAACCGCTTGTGGCCGTACATTCCAATGTCCTACAACATCCCGCCTCGCCCTAAAATCGAGTTTTTATAATGGTTAATAGCACCCAAAAGCGCGTGATTAGCGCGTGATAACCGGGTAGTTACCGCGTCATTAGCACGTTATTCATATGACGTAAACGGGAGGAAAACTTGACGAACACTCGAAATCCTAACTCTATGCCCAGTTCAAGAAACCCGACCCAGAAGCGCCTTTCGAGAAAAAACTGCGTCCCGGCGCATCCAAACTCTACCGGAAGCAGTACTCCAAACTCGACACATTCATCCAAGCCCTCCTTCGCCAAAAAACAGCAATAAACAACTAAAAATCCCGCAAACCCTTGCACATGTGGGATTTTTTTTGTACCTTTGCACCGTTAAACGACGCAAATAAGACGAAAAACTATGCAAGTCCTCATTTTACAAGGCTCTCCGAGAGCCAAAGGTAACACCGCATGGATGGCGGAAGAGTACAAGAACGCTGCCGAGGCAGCAGGTCATAACGTGACGCTCGTCAACGTAGCGCACAAGCATATAGCAGGCTGTCTGGCGTGTGAGTATTGCCACGGCAAAGGCAATGGCGCATGCATCCAGAAAGATGACATGCAAGAGCTTTATCCGCTGATGGCAGAAGCCGACGTGCTTGTATTGGCTGCACCGATCTATTACTTCACGCTCAGCGCGCAGATTCAGGCTCCAATACAACGCATGTACTGCGTCAACGCACCGGCTAAGGTGAAGAAGATGGCGCTGCTCTGCTCGTCGTATTCGCCCGGCGTGTATGATGGCGCACTCGCCGAGTTCCGTGACATCTGCAACTACTGGCAAGTAGAGAACATGGGTCACGTCACCGCCAAGATCGACGAACAAAAGACCGAAGCCACGAAGCAGAAGATTGTGGAGTTGGTTGGAAAAATCTAACTACTTATGAATGGAAATAGATATGTACATTGACGATTATAGAGAATAGTGTCTTTCCCTAAATATGGCAAGAAAAAATGACCCAAGGCACCACTAATATCATCTTTGATTTCGGCGGCGTGCTGATGAAGCATGACAGAGAAGGTTGTATGAATGACCTTCGCCAATTCATGGCGGACGAGGATGTAACGTATGTCCTTGGATTTGGGAATGACAACGACGATACGCTGCGGGCGAAGCTCGAAAGAGGGGAATGCGACACGCACTATTTTCTGGAACGTGTGCTGGCGCTTTGCAAGCCCGGCACAACAGAGCAACAAGTCATTGACGCGTGGAATACGGTACATGCCGGCATTCCGGATGAAGCATGGGAAACTATACGTCAGTTGCGCACCAAAGGCTATCGCACCTATCTCATGTCGAACACAGACGCGATCCATTGGCAACATACGTTGTCGCTCTATCGGCAGCAGGTAGAGAGTTTGTTTGATGGCGTGTTCTTGTCCTTTGAATTGAAGCTAACGAAACCCGCAGAAGCGATCTTTCGGCATGTCGCCAATGTGATAGGCGACGGACAAACGATCTTTGTGGATGATATGGAAGCGAACCGCCTTGCTGCACAGCAGTTTGTTAGTTGGCAGACCTGCGCAAGCATGGAAGAACTGCTACTTATTTCATTCCCCGATAGATCTCTGTGAACATCCAGCCGTAGAAGTGCTTGTAGTCCTTTCTGTCCGGTGAGAACGTGGCACGGTACTCCGCATACTTTTGCTGCCAGATCCGCGCCTGCTCTCTATCCTCCTCGCCATACTCCTCCGGATGATAACACACACGCTCAATGTCGTGCGCCATCCTTTGTGCGGCTTTGATCATCTCACGGTTGCGCGTCGCACCTTCCGACCATGCCCCTTCATGAAAATGGTACGTATACACCAAGTGCACCTTACTCCCGTCTTCATCTATCCATTTCTCTCCCCAGTAATGCCACTTGCACACTAACCGTGCACGATTAGCCTGTCCGTCCTTTACACAGTCCAGAGCGCCTTTCACTGTGTCAATTGCATCTACAAATGTTACTCTTGCCATAAAAAAGTTAAATTGTTAAATCGTTAAACTGTTAAATTGTTAATCGGGGAGTATGTTGTTGGCGTTTTGGGTGGACTAAAGTCTAGGATTAGCCCGATGCAACTTCATATACGGTCCGTTTTTGAGTCGTTTCCGAAGTACCCGAATACCATTCGGGTGCAACAGACAAAATATAAGAATGAGCACAACAACTGCCACCAACGCTGAAGAAAAAATGAGTGGCAGTTTGGCAGTTTTAACTTAATCTGTTGATAGTAAGCAAGTAAGGAACTGCCATTAAGGTAGTAGAAACTGCCAAACTGCCAAAACTGCCGCTCAAAATTTTTGCATAATTTAGCCGATTTTGCGGTAATGACCATGTGATATTTTAGTGATTAAACCATCACGAAGCCAAATGCCAGTCCAACGGTAGACTGTGCGTTCAGGTACGCCATGTGCTACTGCTTGCGCGAGAACATTTCTCGTCTCAAACTCGGGTTGGAGGGCGGAGAAGAGAAGTTGCTTTTGGAAGCTGGTTTGGATGGCAGGGACGAGTTCGGTGGTAGCGCCATTGATGAGGCGGTAGGCAGCTGCCATGTGGAGGATGAGTTTGCTGCCGATGAGCTCGGCGGTGAAGTAATCGGCATCGGAGCAGTATAATCGCCCATGTATGGTAGATGCATCCTCAGCGGAACTGATGTCCGAATTGGATTCGGACACAACAGGCAAAGTATCTCGCTCATGGAAATCGCGAGTACAGAACACCCGCAACGCGGATAATATCATAGCGATGCGCTCGATTTGGATTGCCATCCTCACTACCGCCGAGTGGAAGTTCTCGCCCAGCATACTGATCAGCGCCTTATACTCCGTACTCAAGTGCTCCGCTAAGCGGCTCTTCTGCTCCTTGGTAAGTGTCCACTCCTGTTCAGGATTGCTATGCAGCCGTTCACATAATCTTGCCAACAGTTGACCGACTTGCCTGCTGACAGGCTCAGCAGGAGATTCCGCTTCAACATATCGCCTGTCGAACGCCTGCGTATCACGTACGATAAACGGTAACAGACGTGAAAAGTAACCATTCTCGATGCTCGGCACGAGGTGATGGTACTGACTAAACGTGCCTGTAAGCAGAACCGACAACTGCGGGCAGGGAATAACCTGCATCTCTTTCACGCGGTTATGGCTGACTGTTTCGTGTTCAGCCGCCTTGCGCAGGATGGAGTTGTAAGTAGCGGCCTGTGACTTCCAGATGTCGGTAATCACAGAGCCCTCACTTTCATGTACATAACCCCGACCGCCGTTCTCGTATAGCCGCTTAAAGAACGCAGGAAACGTGCTGTCGCCCGGGATGAGTGTCGGATAGATTGCTTCCACTGGGCGCACCATCTCCAAAGCCTGACTCGCGATACCTTTGCCGCTTGCAGCCGCAGCGAGGATGAAACATTGCAGGTTGGCGTAATACTTCTTACCCGTCATTCCATAGCGGAAGTACAGGTTTGGCAGACAGGCGCTGGTGGCCGTGAGGGTAGCCATAAGCAACATATCCCGTTCGGCAGGTGTTGCGGCTTGCGAGAGCATCTTTTGCAACGTCTCAGGCAGTGCAGAAAGGTTCAGGTACTCGACGATACGCAGATCGTCAATGTCTTGGCTGTCCTGTGCCGGCTCAGCCGGTACGATTAGGTTTGTGTTCATAGATTAAAATTAGTTTGATAAATGTGCAGTTGTTCGAAGGGCAAAACAACACCTCTCTATATATCATACACCACGTTGCCCGTATTGAGAACTGAAGTGATAGCGCTCAAAAACATATGCCCCTCTATAATATAGTCACACGGCTATAACCTTCAGAGGGGGATTTTGGTGGATTTTGGCTATAAAATGGTGATTTTTTCAAGACTTGTTAGTATTTTTTAACATTATTGCGAGGCGTAGTTTGAATTATTGCAATCTTATTTGATAATCAGATTGATAGCATGCGTAAAATTGTTGATTTCCGCGTATGCAGGTATCAAAAACCAATCAAATCAGTTCAAAAACGCCCCAAAACGGTCAAAAAATACAAAAAAATCACATTTTTGGTTTTGTGCATAAAAATTTGCACTTTTTTTGTCGAAAATCCAAAATCTGCTACAAATATACGTTAAAGAAATTGTGCTTTCCAAATCTGTTTGCGTAATTTTGCATTTTTTGTTATTTTTTCATTCTTCTCTTGCAAATGTGGGATTTTTTTTGTACCTTTGCAGCGGATTAAGAGCAACGAGGCCTGATGGCAAGCAAATCAGCGGAGCGGACTAGACCATACCTCGACCATATCTTGACTATATCTAGACCATATGAGGCTCGTTGCAGGTCTGTCAGGGCACTTTTTTGCACCCGTAAAGTATATATACTACGTATATATAGTATTTGTTAACCAAAACACCAAAAACAAACGATGTCCAAAGTCAAATACAATATTGCCATCGACACATGGCGCGGCACACTTGACTCCCGCAAAACAGGGCAGGCCAAACTGCTCATCGACATCCAGCGCGAACGCTCCATCCAGGAGATAGCCTATATGCTCGGCTTCTCCGAACCGTCCTCTTTCCACCACTTCTTCAAGCGCGTCATCGGCATGACCGCCAAGGACTACCGCAACCAACTGTCCACGCGATACCGTTTCTGATAGTTATGTTTGCCAATTTGCCTAAATTCCTTGCCAATTTGCCCTAAATCATCAATTATTTATCCTACTATTTGCATTCATGCAAATTATTTCGTATCTTTGTGCACTAAAACAACAATATCGACTATGAAAAAACTCCCGATCCTTCTGCTTGCAGCAATGGCATTGGCTGCATGCTCGCCCAAGTCGCAAGAGCAAATAAATAACCATGAATACCTATGACCCGCAAAGAATTCATCCACAAGGCGCGGAAATTCTTCCGTGAACAACTGCAGGTAACCGACTACATTGATGTCAACGCTGCCGCGGCTAATATCCGCAGTAATATCCCGTTTCGCGGACCGACCATCTATATCCTGTTCGTGGCCATCGTGATAGCCAGTGTCGGACTGAACGTCAACTCTATACCGGTCATCATCGGTGCCATGCTCATCTCGCCGCTGATGAGCCCGATTATCGGCTTTGGTATGGGGCTTGGCACGAATGACACCAAGCTGCTGCTGCGTTCGCTCAAGAACCTGGGAATAATGTTCGCTATCAGTCTGATAGCCTCCACGCTCTATTTCCTTCTCACCCCCCTGGAGACCGATAATCCTACCGAACTGCTGGCACGTACCAATCCGTCCATCTACGATGTGATGATTGCTTTCTTCGGCGGCGTGGCAGGCATACTCGAACTGTCGCGCAAGGAGAAAGGTACGGTGTTGTCCGGTGTAGCCATCGCCACCGCTCTTATGCCGCCCTTGTGTACGGTGGGCTACGGCATAGCGAACATGAACTGGCACTATGCCGGCGGCGCATTGTACCTGTTCTTCATCAACTGCGTGTTCATCGCCCTTGCCACCTATCTGGCGGTCAAGTTCCTGCGTTTCCCTATGGCGGAGGAGCAGGACGAGCGTTCGTGGCGGAAGATTATCAGTTACAGCCTGCTGCTGTTGGTGGTGCTCGTACCGAGTGTGTTCAGTGCCTATAATATAGTGCGTGAGAACAGGTTTGCCACCGATGTGCGGTACTTTGTCAAGGAGAACAAGACTATCGGCGGCACGTATATTTACGACTATTCCACCGACATGTCGGTCAAGCCCTATACGCTGACGCTCCGTCTGGCAGGCGAGGCACTTAGTCAGGACGCACGTGCCAGGCTCTATACCGAAGCCGACAAGTTCGGGATAGGCCATAACCAGATTATCTTCCAGGAGGATGCCACCATCGAGGTGCGCCGCCTGAACGAGACGGAGATCATGCGTGACTGGCTGTCGTCCACCGAGGCGCAACTGCGTCAGCGTGACGATACAATCCTTTCGCTACGCACCCGGCTGAATGCTTACGAAGCGTTGCAGCTGCCGTCTGCGCAGATTGCCGCCGAAATGCGTTCGCAATGGCCGGAGATTACGGATGTCACGCTCGCCCGTTCGGATGCATCGGTCATCCTGTTGATTACAGCTGCTCCGCCCAAGGCCGCCGCTACGGAAACCGACACGGTGCCTTCCGCTCTTCGTGCCGAGGACCTGGAGCGCATACATAACTGGCTCTCCGTCCGCCTGCAAGAACCCAACGTAGAAGTGCTCGTTCGCTAATAATTTTGAAATTTGAAATCTTGAAATTAAACATATGAAGCGTACTTATTCCAAATGGTGCAGCATAGCGTTGATAACCGCTATCTACCTGCTTGCCGGCGTGGCAGCTGTGCTGCTGTTCCGGACTCTCACCTGTAGCGCAGCGTCCTCAAACCTCTCACCTCTAACTTCTAACCTCTCACCTCTCTTTGCTCTCTTCCTCGCAGACGTATTGGCTACGGTCATCGTCTGGGCGTTCGGACTGCTCTATGAGAACGTGTCGGTCTATGATCCGTACTGGAGCGTCTTTCCGCCGGTGGCGTTCCTTATATGGGCGTTCTATACGGGGGTCTGGTCCCTGCCCGTCATCCTGCTGCTCGTCGCCTCGTGGTACTGGGGCTGGCGGCTGACGCGCAACTGGGCAATCACCTTCAAGGGCATAGCCCACGAAGACTGGCGCTACACCAAGTACCGCTCCTTGCATCCCGTGCTCTTCCACCTGATCAACCTTTTCGGCCTGAACATGATGCCCACGCTGGTGGTCTTCGCCGCCATGCTCCCCGGACTGAGGCTGATGGAAGAACCATTAGCCATTAGCCATTGGCCATTAGTCATTTGTATAGTAGGTTTTCTCGTATGTATAGCAGCGGCAACCATCCAGCTCATTGCGGACAAGCAGATACACGATTTCCGTGCCGCCAACCCCGGCAAGTACTGCAACGTAGGTTTGTGGAAACGCGGACGACACCCGAACTACTTCGGCGAGATGGCTTTCTGGTGGGGCATATGGATCATGTACGCCGCCATGAACGGCATTGACTGGTTCATCTGCGGACCAATAGCTATGTCGGTTATGTTCATCTGCATCAGTATCCCGCTCATGGAGAAACGCCAGCTGCAAAACAAACCCGGCTATGCTGACTATTGCAAGCAGACCCGAATGCTTATATAGTCCATCGAACGAGTTAAACGCAAGACCTGATAAATTACGAATCATTAGCATCGGCGAACTGAGGAAATAACAATAGAACCTATGACAAAAGAAGAAACATATCAGCAGCTCCTGCCGCAGATCAAGGCACTGGTGGCCGGAGAGCAAGACATCATAGCCAACATGGCGAATGTAGGCGCAGCCTTGCACGAAGCGTTTGACTTCTGGTGGACTGGTTTCTACCGCGTGGAGGGCGACGTGCTGGTGCTTGGACCATTTCAGGGACCGATAGCATGCACCCGTATTCCGTACGGCCGCGGTGTGTGTGGCACAGCCTGGGCACAAGGGCAAACTGTCATTGTGCCCAACGTACATGAGTTCGCAGGACATATAGCCTGTTCCAGTGCATCGAACAGCGAGATCGTTGTGCCCATACATCGAGATGGCGAGGTTATTGCCGTTCTGGATATTGATAGCACCGCGTTCAACACCTTTGACTCAATCGACCGGCACTATCTGGAGCAGATTGCCGCAACACTGGTCAAGGCGTAATTTTGCGTGCGATGTCCTCTAATTGAAAAGAAATATGAAACGATGACTATCCGACATTTTGGCAAACAGCAAACCCCGACACTACTGCTCATTCCGGGCTTAGGTGTGTCGTACGAGATCTTCCTGCCGCTGGTTCGGCTACTGGAAGATAGGTTTCGTATTCTGGCTGTCGAGGTCGATGGCTTCACACTCGGCAGGCAGACACGGTTCACGTCCATTGATGACCAGGCTGCGCAGATTATTGCTTACGTGCAACAGCACCACGACGGGCATCTGGATGTCGCTTACGGTTTGTCGATGGGCGGTAAGATACTCTCGCGCATTATGGAGCGCAGCGAGATAACTATTGACCATGCTTTCCTCGACGCAGCGCCCTTGTTGCCACTACCCAAATGGCTGGTTAACCCCTTGCGGTACTACCAGGCATGGAACGTCTGGACATGCTATCGTTGGACGGGATTCTGGAAAGGCGTGTTCCGTTCGCACTATTTCGATGTGCTACTCGATGAGTGCAAGAAGATATATCCCTTCGGCGGCAAGCAAGCCGTCTTGGATGGCTACAAGTCTGTTTATACCAACCGCTTGGAATCCATCCGCGGAGCAGATATCCATTTCTGGTACGGTACAAAAGAAGCTTTTGTTGCCAAACCGCAAGTAAACCATCTGCTCTCACTTTGCCCCGGAGCACACGTGGAAGTCTTTCCCGGTCTGAACCATGGGCAACTCCTCATCGATCATCCCGACGAGATCGCCAGGCGAATAAAAGAATTGTAAACGTAGGATATTTATATGATACGGTTAGCTACAACAAACGACATCCCGCGATTGCTTGAACTGTTACACCAAGTGAATAGGGTACACCATGACCTGCGCCCTGATTTGTTCAAACCCCGCACCACCAAGTACAACGCGCAGCAACTGCAAGAACTGCTGGCACAGCCTGATCATGCCATCTTTGTATATGAAGACGAAGTGGTACTGGGTTATGCCTTTGTGCAATTGGAGGACGTCCGCGGCGACATCCTGCTGCAAGACATGCGCACATTGTATATCGACGATATCTGCGTGGACGAAACGGCACGCGGGAAGCACGTGGGCAGGCAACTGTTTGAATATGTGCGTGCCTATGCGCACTCAATGCGATGTCATGCAATCACACTCAATGTGTGGCAGGGTAACGATGCTGCAATGGCATTCTACCGCAGTTTGGGCATGAACGTCCGAAAGACATGTATGGAAATGATGTTGTAAGTAATACTGCGGCTATTCCATCCTTGCCCAACCCCAAGTCGGATACCCTACCGATTAGTGTTGCTTCGCTGACAAAATTCTAAAATTCCGCAAATAAATTTGCATTTGTCAGTTTTTTTTTGTACCTTTGCGCTTTGAACGCGCAAACAAGAAAGAATTGGGTGCGCCTGTTGTCCAAGTCATCGGAAGTGTGCTGAGCATCATCGCCATGCTTGTCTATGCCCCGGGAGGCTACCGCTTCAGTGACTTTATACGTGTTGGCTTGCCGATGAACTTGATCATCTTGGCGGCGAACATATTGATCGTCAACCTGGTTTATCCCTTGACGCCATTACTGTAAACAATCGAAAATATGAAACAACTAACTATCCTTGCCCTAAGCGCAATGCTGTTAGTGGCATGTAACCAACCGACCAAAGTTATGGAAAACCCGTCTATTCAAACCATCTACACCCGCGTTTCTGTGCGCGAGTTCACCGGCGAAAAGATCAGTGCCGAGCAAATCGACACCCTGCTACGCGCTGCTATGTCTGCGCCATCGGCCATCAATCGCCAACCCTGGGCATTTATCGTGGTAACTGACGAGGCGCTTATCGCCCGCCTGGGTGAAGCACTCCCTTATTCGCGCTGCAGCAATCATCCGGCATGCGCCATCATTCCCTGCGGTGACTTGAGCAAAGCAATCGAAGGCGAGATGGGGGCATTTTGGGTGAACGACGTATCTGCCGCCACGCAGAATATCCTGTTGGCTGCGCATGCCATGGGGCTTGGGGCTGTGTGGACCGGTCTGCACCCCGACATTAAGCGTGCTGCTCTTGTGCAAGAACTGCTGGGGTTGCCGGAGCACATTATTCCGCTGTGTGTGGTGCCCGTGGGCGTGCCTGCCGAGCATCCTGCTGTCAAGAACAAATATCTCCCGGAGAACATTCACCACAACGGCTGGTAATAACTTTTGAATAGGTAGATAGTTATGTTAAGCCGTTTGTATGGGGTGTTAGTGCCCTTCTTCGTTAGTTTTTTACTGGCGTATATATTAGCGCCGGTGGTGAACTTTATGCAGCACAAGTGCCGAGTCAAGAATAGGGTGCTCTCTGTAGTGGTCACCTTGCTCCTTGTCATCGGTCTTTTAACCGCTTTGATAGCTATGCTGGCACCGGTTGTTGGTAGGCAGGTAAAGGCCGCTGGCGAAGGTATAGAGACTTATGTCATGAACTTCGATGCCGACCGCTACCTCTCGCCTGAGGCGCAAGAGCGTATTCAGACTTGGGCGGAGAATCTCAACATGGAGGAGGTGCTTTCTTACCCCGAGGTGCGCGATGCCGTTAAGACGCTCATACCCAAGATTACATCCTGGATTTCCGGTGGCTTGAGTTGGTTGGCGGAACTGGTGGTCGTGTTCATCGGATTGTTGTATCTGATCTTCTTACTGATTGACTTTCCGAACATCAAGGCGAATTGGAGCAACTATGTGCCACAACGGATTCGCCCGCATGCCATCACGCTCATGCACGATATCGGCCACAACATGAATGCTTATTTCCGCGGTCAAGCCATCGTGGCGACTATTGTGGGCGTACTATTTGCTGTCGGATTTACCGTCATCGGCATGCCGATGGGTATAGCTATGGGACTAATCATCGGTGTTCTCAACCTCGTTCCATACATGCAGGCTTTGGGCATCCCCCCCTGCATCATTCTATGCCTGGTTCAATCGGCGCAGACAGGTCGCCCGGTGTGGGTCACGCTGCTATGCATGGCGTTGGTGTTCATCGTGGTGCAAACTATACAAGATGTGGTGCTCACACCCAAGATTATGGGCAAGGTCACCGGTATGAGTCCGGCAACTATCCTGCTTAGTCTCAGTATATGGGGCGCGCTGTTCGGAGTGATAGGTATGATCATCGCTCTACCGCTCACTACGCTCGGTATTTCTTATTACAAGCACTATATCCTCAAGCAGCCAAACTCGCAACCTGCATGATAGCCTGAGCCATTCTTACGGATCCGTGGTGCGCGAGGTGCATCTGCTGCAAAGCGATGATGCCGCAAAGGTCGCTAAGGGGTTCAGTTTGTCGAGACTCACCAAGGAATAGGGCATGCCAAACACATGGCATGCCCTATATTGTGAGCAAAGAATGGGAGTCTGCGAAATAGCACTATCACACCCCTTCATCGGTGTCGCGAGAGCGCGAGGTAAATGCTATTTTACATAATATACGGGGATTTGTGCAATTTAGTTAGGGGTAAACCGAGGAAAAGATGGGTCAAAGACGGGGGAAAGACGGGGCAAAACAATTTTTTTATCGGGGCATTGCACGGACATTTTTAATTTTTCGGCTAAAAAATCTCTATTGCGAAAGAATTATTTGCAAATATCATTTTTTTTTTGTAACTTTGCCTTTGTTTTCATAATTGATACGAATCAAGCAATACATACCATGAACAAACTGATTGAATGTGTGCCTAATTTCTCCGAAGGCCGCAACAAACAAGTCATCGACCAGATTGTAGCCGAGATAGTAGCCACGGAACTTAACGGCGAACGAGTCAAACTGCTGGATGTCGATCCCGGCGAAGCCACCAACCGTACGGTCGTTACCTTTGTCGGCGAACCTGAAGTGGTGGTCGAAGCCGCCTTCCGCGGAGCTCGCAAAGCCGCTGAACTCATCGACATGCGCCAACACCATGGCGCCCACCCGCGTAGCGGCGCAACAGACGTATGTCCGCTCATCCCCGTGGCAGGTGTCACCCTTGAGGAGTGTGCTGAACTTGCGCGCGCGCTTGCCAAACGCCTTTACTCCGAGCTTGGTATCCCCTGCTACTGCTACGAAGCCGCTGCCTTCACCCCCGAGCGAAAGAACCTGGCCGTCTGCCGTGAAGGCGAATACGAAGCCTTGCCCGAGAAAATGAGCGATCCCAAGCGGCGTCCTGATTTCGGTCCTGATAAGTTCGACGAGCGTACTGCACAAGTCGGCGCAACCAACGTAGGGGCGCGCAACTTCCTCATAGCCGTCAACTTCAACCTCAACACCACCAGCACACGCCGCGCCATGGCTGTCGCCTTTGATGTGCGAGAGAAAGGTCGCAAAGCACGCGAGGGCGGGTCGCTCACCGGCAAGATCCTTCGCGACGAAAACGGACAGGAAATATGGATCCCCGGCACACTCAAAGGCTGCAAAGCCATCGGCTGGTACATCGATGAGTATGGTATAGCCCAAGTAAGCATGAACATTACAGACATTACTGCCACGCCGCTCCACGCAGCCTTTGAAGAGGTCTCCCGTGCTGCAGCGGCACGCGGCATGCGCGTAACAGGTGCCGAGATAGTTGGCTTAGTTCCTAAATGTGCGCTCATCGATGCAGGCCGATACTACCTCACCCGCCAGCAGCGCTCGCTCGGTATAAGCGAGGCGGAGATCATCCGTATGGCCGTCAAATCCATGGGGCTGGACGAACTCAAACCCTTTAATCCCAAAGAGAAGATCATCGAATATATGATTGAGGATGAGCAGGCTGAGGCCGCCAAAGAACGTCTCATCCGTATGACCTGCAAAGGTTTTGCCATCGAGACAGCCAGCGAGTCACCCGCACCCGGTGGAGGCAGTATATCCGCCTACATGGGCGCGTTAGGTGCCGCCCTCGGTACGATGGTTGCTAACCTGAGCGCCCACAAGCGCGGATGGGACGAGCGCTGGGAGGAGTTCTCCGGGGTAGCCGAACAAGGCCAGGCTGTGATGAACGATCTGCTCGCTCTGGTGGATGAGGATACAGCCGCCTTCAACAAGATAATGGACGTCTTTGCAATGCCCAAATCTACCGACGAGGAGAAAGCCGCGCGCGCAGCCGCCATGGAAGCCGCAACGCTCTATGCAACCCAAGTACCCCTGCGCACCATGAAGGCCGCACTACGCGCAATGCCTGTCATCCGTGCCATGGCCGAAAAAGGTAATCCTGCCAGCGCCAGTGACGCCGGAGTAGGCGCTCTCGCCGCGCGCGCAGCCGTGCGCGGAGCAGATATGAACGTACGCATCAACGCCGCCGGACTCAAAGACCGCGCTAAGGCCGAACAACTCATCGCCGAAGCAGCAGACCTCGTCCGCCAAGCCGAAGTTGCGGAGCGCGAGATCCTCGAAATAGTGAACAAAAATATCGGATAGGCTTCCTAGGAATACTAGCCCGCCCAGGCCAACTATATAGAGTAGATTATGACCGATTTTCAACGTGAGATACTAGCCGGCATCCCTGCCGAGTTACCCGATCGCAAGCCCTACGATCCCTCCATCAATCATGCGCCCAAGCGCAAGGATATCCTTTCTGACGAGGAGAAAGTGCTCGCGCTCAAGAACGCGCTCCGGTATTTCGACCCCAAGCACCACGCTGTTCTGGCACCGGAGTTTGCCGAGGAGTTGCGCACTTACGGACGAATCTATATGTACCGTTTTCGTCCGTCGTACGCCATGTACGCACGCCCTATTGATGAGTACCCCGCCCGTTCGCGTCAGGCGGCGGCTATTATGGCTATGATCCAGAACAACCTCGATCCGCGTGTAGCCCAACACCCGCACGAACTCATCATATACGGAGGCAACGGAGCCATCTTCCAGAACTGGGCACAGTACCGCCTGACCATGCAGTACCTCGCCACGATGACCGACGAGCAGACCCTGGCCATGTACTCCGGTCTGCCTATGGGACTCTTCCCCAGCCACAAGGACGCGCCGCGCGTCGTCGTCACCAACGGAATGGTGATCCCCAACTACTCCAGCCAAGACCACTGGGAGCGGTTCAACGCCTTGGGCGTGTCGCAGTATGGACAGATGACCGCCGGATCGTACATGTACATCGGTCCGCAAGGTATCGTACACGGCACGACCATCACCGTGATGAACGCGGCGCGTAAGCAATTACGCAAACGCGGAATGACCGGTTCGCTCGAAGAACGCAAAGGAATGCTCTTTGTCACCGCCGGTCTGGGGGGGATGTCGGGCGCACAACCTAAGGCAGGAAACATAGCCGGCGTGGTGAGCGTCACGGCGGAGATCAATCCCTTAGCCGCCGAGAAACGCCATGAGCAGGGCTGGGTGGATGAACTCCACTACGATCTCGACGAACTGTTGGCACGCATTCGTTGTGCGCAGGCTGACAAAGAGGTCGTTTCCCTCGCCTACGTAGGTAACATCGTTGATCTCTGGGAACGCCTGGCTGACGAGAAATACCCTGTGGACTTGGGATCCGACCAGACATCCCTGCACAATCCTTGGGCAGGTGGCTACTACCCCGTTGGCTATTCGCTCGAAGAATCAAAACGGATGATGGCGGAAGAGCCCGAGCGGTTCAAAGAGGCCGTTCGGGCGTCCCTGCGTCGTCACGTGGCAGCTATCAACCGCCTGAGCGCCGATGGTATGTACTTCTTCGACTACGGCAACGCCTTCCTGCTCGAGAGTTCGCGTGCCGGAGCTGATGTGCTCCGCGCCGATGGCACCTTCCGCTACCCGTCGTACGTACAAGATATCATGGGACCGATGTTCTTCGATTACGGCTTTGGCCCCTTCCGTTGGGTTTGTATGTCCGAAGACCCGAAAGACCTGCAGAAATCCGACGACTTGGCCGTAAAGGTATTGAGCGAGATCGTTCAAGATGCCCCCGAAGAGATCCAAGGGCAGATGCACGATAATATCCATTGGATCGAGGAAGCCGGTCGCAATAACCTCGTCGTAGGTTCGCAGGCACGTATCCTGTATGCCGACTGCGAAGGACGAACCAGGATCGCACTCGCCTTCAACGATGCTATACGCCGGGGCGAGATAACAGCGCCTATCGTACTCGGTCGCGATCATCATGACGTGAGCGGTACCGACTCACCTTTCCGCGAGACCAGCAACATCTACGACGGCAGCCGGTTCACGGCCGACATGGCTATCCAAAACGTTATCGGCGACGGATTCCGGGGCGCGACCTGGGTCAGCATCCACAACGGAGGAGGAGTAGGATGGGGTGAAGTCATCAACGGAGGTTTTGGTATGGTCATCGACGGAAGTGATGATAGCGAACGTCACATCAAGAACATGCTCTTCTGGGATGTTAACAATGGTATAGCACGCCGTAGCTGGGCTCGCAACGAAGGTGCCAGCCACGCCATCCTCCGCGAGATGAACCGCACACCCGAACTGAAGGTGACTGTACCAAACTTGGCGGATGAACAACTCATCCGCAGAGCCCTCAATCGTCAATAAAAATCAATCGTAAATAGTAAATCTGTAATTCGTCAATTATAATTATGCACATAATTAGTTCTGCTCGCTTGACCATCGAACGCGTCAAGCAGATTTTAGACAACCACGAGCAACTCCAACTCGGAGAGGAAGCCGTCGCAGCCATCGAGAAGTGCCGCAAGTACCTCGACAGCAAGATGGGTGACATCAGCCATCCTATCTATGGTGTAACTACAGGTTTTGGTTCGCTCTGTAACATCTCCATCCCCGAGAAAGAACTCAGCCAGCTCCAACACAACCTCGTCATGTCGCATGCATGCGGAATGGGCGATGAGGTGCGTCCCGAGATCGTGAAGATCATGCTCCTTATGAAAGCACAATCTCTCAGTTACGGCCATTCGGGTTCGCAACTTGTTACCGTTCAGCGCCTGATTGATATGTTCAACAACGATGTGCTGCCTATCGTCTATCAGCAAGGTTCACTCGGCGCGTCAGGCGACCTGGCACCGCTGGCGCACCTCTGTCTGCCGATCATCGGTTTGGGCGAGGTCTATTACAAAGGCCAGCGTCGCGAGAGTGCAGAGGTGTGGAAAGAACTCGGCTGGGAACCTATCCGCTTGCAGGCGAAGGAAGGACTCGCGCTACTCAATGGCACGCAGTTCATGTCCGCACATGCTGTGTGGTGCATCATCCAAGCCGAGCGTCTGAGTCGTTGGGCTGACATGATCGGAGCAATCTCGCTCGAGGCCTTTGACGGATGCATCGAACCGTTCTATCCGCATAGCCATCGTCTGCGCGCACAGCCAGGACAACTCGTTACGGCCGAACGATTCGCCGAACTGCTCGAAGGTAGCGAGCTCATCTCTCGCAAGAAAGAGCACGTGCAAGACCCCTACTCCTTCCGATGCATCCCGCAGGTTCATGGTGCTGTCAAGGACACCATCGCCCATGTGCATGGCATCATTGAGAACGAGATCAACTCCGCTACCGACAATCCGAACATCTTCCCCGACGAGGATATGATCATCTCGGCCGGTAACTTCCATGGCGAACCCATAGCCATCCCGATGGATATGTTGGCTGTGGCACTTAGCGAACTGGCCAGCATATCCGAACGACGCGTCTATCGCCTCATCTCCGGACAACGTAGTCTGCCTCCGTTCCTCGTAGCCAAACCAGGACTGAGTAGCGGTTTCATGATCCCGCAGTACACAGCCGCAAGCATCGTCAGTCAGTCCAAAGGATTGTGCTGGCCGGCCTCCTGCGACTCCATTCCATCCTCGCAAGACCAGGAAGATCATGTATCCATGGGATCCAACTCCGCCACCAAACTGGTGCGTGTAGTCGAGAACACCGAGTCCGTCTTGGGAATCGAACTGATGAATGCTGCCCAAGCAATCGAGTTCCGTCGTCCCGCCAAGTCGTCACCCAAACTGGAGAAGATAGTAACCGAGTACCGCAAAGTGGTGCCCTTCATCTACGTCGATTGTTATATGCACCCCATGATGGTTCAAAGCAAAGAGTTTATTCGCCGTGAGGACCTGTATTAGTCATATTCGCGAGATCGTAGGCATCGTCCCTCAGGGCGTGCTGCGCAAGCAAGGCGTCGAGATGAACGAGACGGGCATCCTTCACGATGCATGGCTCCTTATTGATGGTGATCGTATAGCCGCCTTCGGTGAGATGAGCAGTATGCCTACCGATGTCGATGCGTACATTAACGCCGAAGAAGGACTGCTGATGCCCTCGTTCTGCGATTCGCACACCCACATAGTCTATGCCGGTTCGCGCGAAGGAGAGTTCCTCGACAAGATCAACGGACTGAGTTACGAACAGATAGCCCGCCGCGGCGGAGGTATCCTTAACTCGGCCGACCGACTCCACGAGACATCCGAGGAAGAGCTCTATCGTCAATCCATGGAGCGCCTGAACGAGATGATTCAGAAGGGTTCTGGTGCCATCGAGATCAAGAGCGGCTATGGACTGAACACCCAGGATGAACTCAAGATGCTCCGTGTCATCCGGCGTATGCGCGAGCAAACGCCTGCGCTCGTGCGCGCTACTTTCTTAGGCGCGCATGCTATCGGACGCGGGTACACACATGATGAGTACGTGCGCCTCGTGGCGGATGAGATGATTCCGGCAGTAGCCAAGGAGAACTTAGCCGACTTCGTCGATGTGTTCTGCGACGACGGGTTCTTTACAGTTGAAGATACCGACCGTATTCTCCGTGCCGGAGAGCAGTATGGTCTTCGCCCCAAGATCCATGCCAACGAACTGGCTGTGAGTGGTGGCGTGCAGATTGGTGTCAAGCACCAGGCACTCAGCGTCGATCACTTGGAGAAGACAACCGATGCCGAGATCGAAGCCTTGCGCGGTAGCGTAACTATGCCCACCATGCTCCCGGGGTCGTCGTTCTTCCTCGGTCTGCCCTACGGCCGTGCAAAGGACTTCGTCGAAGCCGGACTTGGCGTCGCCCTTGCCAGCGACTACAACCCGGGTTCATCACCCAGCGGAGATATGCGTTTCGTTATGGCGATGGCTTGCATCCGTATGCGTCTGACTGCTGTGCAAGCACTCAATGCCGTCACGCTCAACTCCGCCTACGCGATGGGGGTGAGCGACGAGGTAGGATCGATCACCGTTGGCAAACGTGCCAACCTCATCCTCACCCGTCCGCTCAACTCACTCACCATGATCCCCTACATGTACCAAACACCATTTATTAAACAGATCATTCTAAATGGAAAATTGCTTTGATGGAAAGAAACTGGCAGAGGAGATCCGTTCCTCTCTCCGCGAACGAATATATGCGTTACAAAGCCGCTACGGCCGTGTGCCGTGTTTGAGCGTGTTACTCGTAGGCGATGACTACGGCAGCCAGCGTTATGTGACAGCTTGTGAAAAGAATGCTGCATTCGTCGGACTTACCTGCCGTGTTATCCGTATGCCTGAGGATAGTACGGACCAGCAGGTGCTCGCGCAGGTTAGCGCGCTCAATGAAGATAATCAGGTAGATGCCATCCTCGTCCAGATGCCCCTGCCCAAGCATATATCCCAAGCAAAAATTGTTGCGGCACTCAGTCCCGCCAAGGATGTAGATGGCGTGACAGATACCAATGTGGCTCAACTCTGGAAACAGAAAAGAAACGACTACAGCCGTTTCTCTGTGCCCTGCACGCCGCGTAGCGCCATGCGTATTCTCGAAGCCTCGGGTATCAACCCCGATGGCATGAACGCCGTTGTCGTTGGCCGTAGTAATATTGTAGGCTTGCCTGTCGCCAAACTATTGATGAACGCCAACGCTACTGTTACCGTTGCGCACAGCCACACACGCGACCTGCCTGCTGTCCTGCGCCGCGCAGACCTCATCGTAGCGGCTATCGGTCAGCCTAAGTTCATCACAGCCGACATGATCTCCGATGGTGCCGTAGTTATTGATGTAGGTATCAATAGCGATCCTGCTACCGGCAAATTATGCGGCGACGTGGACTTTGAGCACGTGGCACCCAAATGTCGCTTCATCACTCCCGTTCCGGGTGGAGTTGGACCACTCACGATCTGTTCCCTGATGGAGAACGCCATCGACTGTTTCCTGCGCCTGCATGCTTAGGCGCGTCCTGCATGCTTATCCCGGCGCATGCCTGGTTTATGCCCGCGGCCCGAATGCCTATGGCCGCCGTTATGGCGCTTGTTACCGTTGTGGCTGGGCTGTGCGTACAGGCTGTTATCAGGCGCGTCCCCCAGTGACGATGGCAAGGTCAGACGCTGGATATCTTTTTGCAGGAACCGTTCAATCTTTCCCCAGTACCGCGCATCTTCCGGACTGACCAGGGTGATCGCCTCGCCCTTGTTCTCAGCGCGTGCCGTACGACCTATGCGGTGCACGTAATCCTCTGCATCACGCGGTACGTCGAAGTTGATTACCAGCGGTATATCATCTACATCGATCCCTCGCGCCACAATATCCGTGGCAACCAGTACATCCACCTTGTTGTTTCTGAAGTCCAGCATCACCTCGTCGCGTTGTTTCTGCTCCAGATCGCTATGCATGGCGCGTGCGTTCAGACCCTGGCGACTGAGTAGCACGGTCAGTTCTTTCACTCGTTGCTTCTTGCCCACAAACAGGATGACCTTGCTCAGTTTTGCCTCTTTCAGTCGCTCGATGATGAACGGGATCTTCTGTGTCTCATAGCAGCACAGCGCGCGTTGGGCTATACTCTCCGGCGGACGGGATATAGCTATCTTAACCTCAGCCGGGTTGTTCATAATCTTCCTGGCCATCTTGCGGATATTGTCGGGCATAGTGGCGGAGAACATAATGGTCTGTCGGTCTTTTGGCAGGCAGTCTACTATCTTCATTATATCGTCGTAGAAACCCATATCGAGCATCCGGTCGGCTTCGTCCAGAATGAAGTACTTCACGCCCGAAAAGTCGATATCCATGATGTTCATATGACTGAGCAGTCGTCCCGGAGTGGCTATCACAATATCTGCACCCGTCTTCAGTCCGTTGGCCTGGACGGAGAAGTTACCGCCATCGTTGCCGCCATATACGGCTACCGACGAGAAAGGCACGTAGTACCCGAAACCCTCCATCTGCTGGTCGATCTGTTGCGCCAGTTCGCGTGTAGGAGCCATGATGATGGCGTTGAGTTTGTTCGGATCGTGATGGTCGTACTGCAGGTTAGTCAGTAGTGGCAGGATATACGCGGCAGTCTTGCCCGTGCCGGTCTGCGCACAACTGATCACATCCCTGCCTTCAAGCAGCACAGGGATGGTCTGCTCCTGCACCGGAGTGCATACGTCAAAATGCATATCCCACAATGCGTCCAGCACTTCGTCTGATAGAGGGAGTTCGTCAAAATACATGGTGTTGTTACTGTAATAAGTTCATTTTCATTTGCAAAATTACGAAAAAAAACGCATATTTGCAAAAAAAATAAAAAAAATCCCACAAAAATTTGCAAATATGATTATTTTTTTATACCTTTGCATCCGCAAAGTATGTGAGTTTCTCAAGAAGTCTATATAAATATACTGCTTTGATATACAAAACAAGACAATACAATAACTAATTAACAATCAAACTTTATTAAAATGAAAAAGTTCCTTTATGTAGCCGTTATGGCAGTTGTAACGCTCGCTTTCACAGCTTGCAAGTCGAATCTCGGTACCAGTGCTGACTATGCTGAAGGTAAGACAGTTGTTATTAATGAAGAAAAGGGCACCGTTAATGGTGTTAAGTATGACAACACGAAGGAGATGTGCTGGGCTTGGACCATCAACGAGAAGACCAATGGCGTAGAGGTTAAGTTAACCTACTACGTATGGGCTACCGAGTTCCATCTCGTTGCTACCTGCGAGATGGAGATGTACGAGTGCTCACGCAGCGGCCGTATAGCTTCCTACGCTTACATCCAGGCTCCTAAGTCTCTGCAGTCGGAGAGCGCTTGCGAGAATGCTAACAACCAATAAGCAAGCAGCACCTAAGCTCATAGAGCGATTCAATCGCACGAGCTAAGCAAGATTTTCAAAAAAATCAAAAAAAATCCCACAAAAATTTGCAAATGTGGGATTTTTTTTGTACCTTTGTGGCGGATGATGCGTGCAGTACGCCCAACCGCCGTGAACGGGCGCATGCTAATCTCCAAACTGACAGACTACAAACATTTAAATAGCACGAATATGATGACAATTGACAATTACAAGTTCGCCGGAAAGAAGGCGATTGTACGCGTGGACTTCAATGTACCACTGGATGAGAATGGTAACATTACTGACGACACCCGTATCCGCGGTGCCCTGCCTACCCTCAAGCACATTCTCGACGAGGGCGGTGCGCTGATTATTATGAGCCATATGGGCAAGCCCAAAGGCAAGGTGGCTGCCAAGTACAGCCTCGGTCAGATCAAGGACGCCGTAGCCAAGGCGCTCGGCGTTGCAGAGGTGAAGTTCGCTCCCGACTGCGCGAAGGCACAGGCAGAGGCTGCTGCCCTCAAGGCCGGAGAGGTGCTGCTGCTGGAGAACCTGCGCTTCTATCCCGAAGAGGAAGGCAAGCCTGTAGGCATCGAGAAGGAAGACCCTGCTTACGAGGCTGCCAAGAAAGAGATGAAAGCCCGTCAGAAGGATTTCGCCAAGGTGCTGGCATCGTATGCTGACTGCTACGTGATGGATGCCTTCGGTACCGCTCACCGTAAGCATGCTTCGACAGCCGTTATTGCTGACTACTTTGATGCCGACAACAAGATGCTCGGCTATCTGATGGAGAAAGAGGTGAAGGCTGTTGACAATGTGCTGTCCGACATCAAGCGTCCGTTCATCGCAATCATGGGCGGCTCGAAGGTTAGTTCCAAGATCGGCATCATCGAGAACCTGCTGGGCAAGGTGGACAAACTCATCCTTTGCGGCGGTATGACCTACACCTTCGCCAAGGCGCACGGTGGTGAGATAGGCGAGTCCATCGTCGAGATGGATAAGCTCGACGTTGCTCTGGGCGTTGAGGAGCTGGCTAAGAAGAACGGCGTAGAGCTTGTGATGGCTCCGGATGCTATCATCGCCGATGACTTCTCTAACAACGCCAACACCAAGGTTGCTCCGTCCAACGCTATCCCCGCAGGTTGGCAGGGCCTGGATGCCGGACCTGAGGCACAGAAGAAGTTCGCAGCAGCCATCAAAGGTTGCAAGACCATACTCTGGAATGGTCCTGCAGGCGTATTTGAGTTCGACAACTTCTGCGCCGGCAGCCGCGCTATCGGCGAGGCTATTGCTGAGGCTACCGACAATGGCGCCTTCTCGCTCATCGGTGGTGGTGACTCTGTTGCTTGCGTCAACAAGTTCGGTTTGGCTGACCGCGTATCGTACATCTCCACCGGCGGTGGTGCCCTGCTCGAGGCTATTGAGGGTAAGGTGCTCCCCGGCGTAGCTGCCATCAAAGGATAATGTATGTTGAGAGTTTAGTGTTTAGAGAAAATGGAAGTTTCAGGAAAGATAATTCAAAAACTCCCTCTGCAGCAGGGAGAGTCCAAGGCTTCGGGTAAGCCTTGGGCATTACAGGCCTATGTATTGGAGACGCAGGAGCAGTTCCCACGCAAGGTGCACTTTGAGGTGTTTGGCGAACAGCGCATCAAGGATAATCCCTGCGAGATCGACGATCTGGTAACCGTATCGTTCGACATCGAGAGCCGTGAATTCAACGGCCGCTGGTACACATCTATCCGTGCATGGAAGATCCAGCAGGGTATAGCCGATCCGGCTGCTCAACCGGTAGCCGCACCTGTAGCACAAGGCGCACCGGCTCCTGCACCTGCAGCTCAGCCTATGCCGCAGATGGCGGCTAACGTTGAGACCTTTGACCCTGCAGCCGGCGAGTCAACCGACGATCTGCCGTTCTAACGCATGACCAAGCGAACCATCATATGGCTGATACTGGCCGTACTGATCCTGGCGAGTGGCACAGTAGTATGTGTCACCCGCTGGGATGCATGGTTCACTATGCCGCCAGAACCCGAGTGGACGGGCGACACACTACAGACCCGCTTTGCCACCTTCCGCGACGACACGATCTATCCCTGCCAACTCAGCGATACGCTTAGTATGGTTGTGCTGGGTGATGTGCATAATAAGCTTGAGAACTCCGATTACATGCTCATCGCGCAGCAGTACCCACAGATGCAATGCTATGCACAGCTGGGCGATTTTGTGGAGCGGGAGCAGTTCTATTACAAGCAGCTGCTTGCCCACCAACTGGCCGGGACGCCGTTCGACAGCTTACCTATGATGACCTGCCCGGGTAACCATGAGTACGTCAAGGGCATCAACAAACAACTGCCAGAGTCCTGGTACGAGACCTTCCCTCTGCCCCACAACGGACCGGAATACGGAGCGGGATCAACCTATTATGTCGATTTTCGCAACCTTCGCTTCATAGCCATTGATACCGAGGATCCACTTATCCTGTCCGACTACACGCGTCTTAACGCTTGGGCGAAGAACGCTATCAGTTCGGCTTGCCAGCCTTGGGTGGTGGTGATGATGCATAGGCCCGTGTTTGCCTCGCGCAAGGGACGAATGAATCCTACCGTGTGGGTGACCCTGGCGTATGCGCTCCGGGAGGCGGATGTGATCTTCTCCGGCCATGATCATACCTATGCTCGCCGCGGACGAACCTTGCAAGATGAGCACGAGCAACACGAACCCGTATGGCTCGGCATAACATCCACAACCAAAGTGCGTACACCCAAATCGCGCAGCCGCATGGATACAATAGTCGCCGGCGGACCGTTCTACGCGCAGATGCGCGTCACCCGACATGAACTGACCGTCCGCACCTGTCAACTCGATGGCGCATGCATCGACAGCATCGCCCTATACAAGCGGTAAACAAATAGTCAAATGGCTATATTGCCAGATAAAAGACTAAATGGTAAATGAAAAAATGAAAAAATTAATTGCTCCTTCTGTTCTGTCTGCAAACTTTGCCGAACTGCGCAAAGACTTGGAAATGATCAACCGTTCTGATGCCGACTGGCTGCATGTGGATGTGATGGACGGTACGTTTGTGCCGAATATCTCGTTCGGTTTTCCGCTCATGGAACCGATGCGCCAGTACTGCACCAAGCCGCTGGATGTCCATCTGATGATTGTGCATCCCGAGAAGTACGTTGAGCGCTTCTGCGATGCCGGAGCATGGAGCGTAGGATTTCATTTGGAGGCTGTGGATGATCCGTTACCTATCCTTGATTTGATTCGCGCCAAAGGTGTGCGTACCTGTCTGACTATTAATCCTGATATCGACGTGAAGCGACTTGTACCTTATTTGGATAAGGTCGATATGATCCTGTTGATGTCGGTCTTTGCCGGCTTTGGCGGGCAGAAGTTCATTCCCGAAACGATGGACAAGATCCGCTTTATCCGTCAGGAGATCGATAGCCGTGGACTCAGTACACTCATCGAGATTGACGGCGGCGTGAATACGCAGAACGCGCACGAACTTTATGCTGCCGGAGCCGATGTGCTGGTAGCCGGTTCGGCTGTCTTCGGTGCACCCGATCCCGAGGAGGCTATCCGCATCATGAAACGTTAACTCGTTCATTCGTTCACTCGTTAATGCTCCGGCGTTACCCGTTTGTACTGCTTTTTGTCTGTACCGCACTCTTCATCTTAGGAGCGTACTACTTGCATTTCCCCTTCAATCTGCGTGCTGATACCGAGGCGGATTATCTGGATTCGCTTCGTGTGTTCCGCGTGCATGTGCTTGAGCCGCCTGTGCATAAACCCGGCGGACTGCAGCTCCGTATTTCGCTCATCGACTATGCGCAGCAGGCTGTGCTGTATCTGCGTCCTGATTCCACGCAGGCTACACCTGTAGCAGGAGATATATTGTTCGTGAGCACGCGTCTCACGCGTCCGCGCCCGCTCTTTCCGGGCGATTTCGATTATGGTGCTTACCTTCGTCTGCAGCATCAGGTGGGAGTTGGGTATGTGCATCCTGGTCGGTGGCAGCTTGTCGGTCATGCGCCTGTCCACAGTTTGCGCGCCTATGCTGCGCTGGTACAACAGCGGTTGGCAGAGCGCTACAGCGATGCCGGACTGAGCGGACGTGCGTTGGCGTTCATGTCTGCTATAACGTTGGGCGAACGCGATGCCTTGGATTCCGATCTGAGGCAATCATTCACCGCCGCGGGCGCGGCGCATGTGCTGGCGGTCAGCGGTCTGCATACGGGTATCATCTACATTGTCTTGGCTACCTTGCTCACCTGCTTTGGTCTGCGTCGTCCGCTCTACGAGCAACGCTTGCGGCGCGTGCTGTTGTCCCTGACCATCATACTAGCCATGTGGGCGTACGCGTTCGTTACCGGTCTGTCGCCATCTGTGATGCGTGCCGTGCTGATGCTCACCATCGTTCAGGTCGGATGGATGTGCCGTAGGCAGAGCCTCTCCATCAATACGCTTGCGGCGGCCGCGTGCATCTGTTTGTGGATTGATCCGCTTAGCTTGTTTGGCGTCAGTTTTCAGTTGTCCTTTGCCGCTGTGGTGGGTATATTATTGCTCGTGCCGTACATGAATGCGTTGTGGCGACCTCATAGCCCCGTTCTGCGTTGCTTGCGCGATCTGATCACAGTCTCTCTGGCGGCCACTATCGGCACGCTACCTGTCACCTTGTATCACTTTGGCCAGATGTCGCATTGTTTTCTGCTGACGAACATGCTTATTATCCCCGCAGCCTATGTGCTGGTCATCATGGGTGTAGCTGTCTTGCTGTTAGCATATACTGCTGTGGGTGCATGGCTGGCTTTGGCGCTTAAATACATGTGCGGTGGCGTGTGCGCCTACGTCAGTTGGATAGAGCACTTGCCGCATGCTACGTTCCGGCTGCATGCCACGCCCTGGATGGTTGTTTGCCTGGTTGTGGCTTTCGCGTTCATCTACGTCAGCATGCAGCGCAAGCGTCTTGCGTGGCTCGTGCCGGCTGTATCGGCTGTGGCGCTGATCTGCGTGTTGCATGTAGCGGATGTTCGGCAGGCGAGTCAGGAGCAGGCTCTGGCTTTCCGCGGACGAACACTCTACTACCGCCATGGGTCAGAGCTTGAGAAACGGGCATTAGAAAGCCGCTACACCTTCTTTCGGTATAGCGGCCGTGAATATGTATATGCTCCGTATGTTTCCGCTCGTAGGATGCGTGCCTTGCAGTCGTATTGTGCACAGCACGGGATAATGCTGGTGCAGCCTGATGCCGGATTATAGTTGCTCGGCCTCCACCAGAGTAATGATCCGCTCGATGATCCGGTCTTTGTCCTTGGCATCATACTCCTCTTTCAGATCGTTCTTGAACAGTTTGGCTATGAACTGCCAGAAGTCGGCAGCGAACTTGCTCTTGAATGTCTTGATCAGTTCGTACGATGTGCGGTCACTTTCGCGGTCGAGCAGCAGCATCAACATCCGTCCTTGCGAGGCGGTCATGCCGCGGAAGTCATCTTCGTACTCCCGGAACAGTTCTCGTTCGCGTTTCCGCCACCAGCGGCGTCTGTCCTTCGGTGTCATCTGTGCCAGAGTGTCTTCGGCCTCGATGATTGCCAGATTGATACGTTTGGCGTAGGGTAGGGTTTTCTTCACGTCGCGTACCGTGCGCCAGTAGAACCGCTCCTGCTGTTTGTTCTTGAACTTAAGCGGAGCGTAGCAATACACCTCATGCAGTATAGCGCCGTACAGCGTATCGTTCTCCGCCTCCTGGGCGCAGAGCTGAGGTGTGCATATCACCAGCATGCAGGCACAGATCAATATGTATCGCACATGTTCCAACATTGTTTTGTTAGTGTCTCGACATGTCAAAATACAACTATTGTGCCACAAAGCGAATATTTTTCCTGCAAAAATTTGGATATATCAAAAAAATGTAGTATCTTTGCACCCGCTTTTGCAAAAAAGCAGATGAGTGGTGTGCGCGAGCTGCCGCTCGCGGGATGTGGCGCAGTCCGGTAGCGCAACGGTCTGGGGGACCGGAGGTCGCAAGTTCGAATCTTGTCATCCCGACAAAAGGAAAATGCAACTGTCTGAACTATAGGCGGTTGCATTTCGTTTGATAAGTGATAACTCTGCGTTTTGCTCTGCATTATTTTTTCCCACTATTTCAAAGACCATTATTGTCGACATCTGTTGCGCGGCATTTGTTATTGAAATGTTAAGATAATCCGCTGCAATACGCTAAAAAAACGTAGCTCTGCGTTGTTTTATTTTATGTGCTGTATTACCCTAAGTACGATTCATTATTGCATCCTGAATTTCTTCGTTCACCATTCACGCCGTATGAGCAATTCTTTTTTTGCATCTTAAAATGGAGTCTTTTCACAATTCTTGTAAAATTTCACACTTTCTCCAACATATTTGCTCATTTCTTATCTTATAATTTGCATAATTCAAAAAAATCCCGCAAAATTTGCAAATGTGGGAATTTTTTCGTAAATTTGCAACGGTTTTTATGCGCACGTGTTGCGCGAGGAGGAAATGTCCAAACGACTGTTAGCCATATACCTGCTATTGGTGTGCCTGTGCGGTGGCGCATCGGCTGCGCGCGTGCGGCTGTATGGGTATGTGGTTGATGAGCAGAACAGAGGTATGGAGGCGTGCAATGTATTCTGGAAAGAGAGCGTTGGCACCAATGCCGTGGGTACATCAACGAACAAGAACGGGTACTACGACCTAATGCTAACTACAGAGGATAGCGTGACTATCGTCTATTCGATGCTCGGCTATGAGACTGTTGAGATGCGCCTCTTACCCGCCCGAGATGTGCTGAATATCAACATCGAGCTGCGTGAGTCGGGTGAGCAGCTCATGGAAGTTGAGGTGCGTGGCATACAGAAACAGCAAGATATGATGGATCGCGTGGATGCCTCGACGCGTCGCGTGATTCCCGACCTGAGTGGCGGAGGAATAGAGAGTCTGCTGATCACGTTCGCGGGCGTAAGTCAGACCAACGAGATGAGTAGTCAGTACAACGTTCGCGGCGGCAGTTTTGACGAGAACGCCGTGTACGTGAATGGCATAGAGATCCATCGTCCGCTGCTCGTTAGAGCTGGACAACAGGAGGGACTGAGTTTCGTCAATCCGGAGATGGTGGATAATGTGCAGTTCAGCGCCGGCGGGTTTGATGCGCGGTTTGGCGACAAGTCGTCGTCGGTGTTGGATATACGCTACAAGCGTCCCACGGCCTTTGAGGCCTCGTTGACCGGTGGTTTTCAGGGTGGAAGCATCTATGTGGGTGTAGGCGACAGTATGTACAGCCAGATGCACGGCGTGCGCTACAAGAGTTCGCAGTATATGCTCGGTTCGCTGCAGACGAAGGGTAATTACCGTCCGCACTTCTTAGACTACCAGACACACATGACGTGGAGGCTTTCGCGATACAACGACTGGACGATAGCGTTCCTGGCTAACTACAGCCTGAACTCGTACGGTTTTACGCCGGATAGTATGAGCTCGTCGTTCGGCACGATGCAGGAAGCGAAGAACCTGACCATCTACTACGACGGTCAGGAGCAAGATCTGTTTCAGACGGCTTTTGGCGCGTTGAGCGTAGGCGGCCATGTGTCGGATGAGGTGCAGATAGGCTTTGATGTAAGCGGGTTTTACACCAACGAGCGCGAGACGTACGACATACGTGGCGAGTACATCCTGAGCGACCATCCGATGGATGGTTCAGGAAGCAGTCAGCATTCAGCTTCCAGTGATCAGGTAGTTAACTCGGAGACTACTGAGACGGCCACTGTGCTGGGCAAGGGCACGTACCACGAGCATGCTCGTAACACGCTGACGGCGGGTGTGGCCACCGTGCAGCATACGGGTCAATGGCAGCGCGGGATGAACAACATGCGTTGGGGAGTGAGCGGACAGGTGGAGGTGATTACCGACCGCATCAACGAGTGGGAGTGGCGCGACAGTGCCGGTTACTCGATGCCGCATACCGATCAAGGGATGGAACTGTACTACGCCATGCGATCGGATGCTCACTTGCTGAGCGGCCGCGTGCAAGCCTACCTGCAGGACAGTTACACTTGGCATACCGATCAGGCTAAGGTCATCCTTACCGGCGGCGCCCGATTGCATTGGTGGAGCTATAATAATGAGCTGCTCGTGTCACCCCGAGCCTCGGTGGTGATCATGCCGGGTTGGAAGAGGGATGTGAGTTTTCGTATAGCGACCGGTCTGTACTACCAGGCACCGTTCTACAAGGAGATGCGCGACACGCTGACCGATGAGTACGGCATAACGCGTATCCACCTGAATGACAAACTGAAGGCAGCACGCACCACGCAGCTGGTGTTCGGAACTGATTATTACTTCCGCGCCTTGGGGCGTCCGTTCAAGCTGACCGCTGAGGCGTACGCCAAGTACATGGATCGAGGCACGAGTTACACGGTGGATAATGTGCGAGTGCGCTACTCGGGCAGGAACGATGTTCGCGGGTATACAATAGGATTGGATCTAAAGTTGTACGGCGAGTTGGTGCCTGGTGCAGACAGCTGGATCAGTTTCTCCACGATGCGCTCGCGCGAGCAGCTGCTTGATCATCCTGAACTCGGCTGGCTGCATGCGCCACAGGAGCAGCGGTATCAGTTTGCCATGTTCTTCCAGGACTACCTGCCTCAGTTGCCACAGTTGCATGCGCATCTGAAGTTCGTATGGTGTGAGGGTCTGCCCTACGGCGCTCCAAGAAGCATAGCTCTGCGCGGCAAGGGACGGATGCCCGACTATAGGCGTATCGATCTGGGACTGACGCACGTGAGCAATGCCCACAACTACAAGTACATGAAGAAAGCCAAGCACGTCAAGCAATGGACCGTTGGATTTGAGGTGTTCAACCTGGTGGATTGGCGGAACACGAACTCCTACTTCTGGGTAAGCGATGTGGATGGCAACCAGTGGGCAAGCCCCAACTACCTGACAGGTCGAAGGTATAACATTAAAGTGGCAATAGATTTCCAGTAGAAATCAGATGTCAGAATTTTTATCCCAAGGGAACGATTATTTCAGAAATCAGTTATATGGCAAACGAGCAATTAACCCCCATGATGCGGCAGTTCCGCAACATCAAAGAGCAGTACCCCGATGCACTACTGCTGTTCCGTTGTGGTGACTTCTACGAGACCTACGCCGAGGATGCCGTCCGTGCCGCCAAGATACTGAACATCACTCTGACCAAGCGCAACAACGGCGGTTCGGCAGAGGATACGGCCATGGCTGGTTTTCCGTTCCATGCATTGGATACATACCTGCCCAAGCTGGTAAGAGCGGGCATGCGCGTGGCTATATGCGATCAACTGGAGGACCCCAAACTGGCCAAAGGACTGGTGCAACGTGGCGTGACAGAACTCGTAACGCCGGGTGCCAGCTATAATGATACGGGATTCGGGCAGAAAGAGAACAACTGGCTCAGTTGCCTCAACTTTGCCAAGACATCAATAGGCATATCGCTACTTGACCTATCCACCGGCGAGTACCTGGTGGCTCAGGGAACGTCGGATTATATAGCTACGTTGCTTACGAAGTTTGCCCCGAAAGAGGTGCTGTTCCTGCGCGGCAAGAAAGCGGAGTTTGAGCGCCTGTTCGGCACGAAGTTCTTCACCTTTGAACTGGATGACTGGATGCTCAATCCCACGACAGCCGAGGAGCGGTTGCGTAAGCAGTTTGAGACCACCAACCTGAAGGGATTTGGCGTGAGTGGCGTGCCCGATGGCGTAGTAGCGGCAGCAGGCATACTGCACTACTTGGATATAACGCAGCACCTACAGACCAAGCATATCCATCCGCTTAGCCGCCTGGAGACCGATAAGTACGTATGGCTTGATCAGTTCACTATCCGTAACCTCGAACTGCTGCATAGGCAGACCGACGAGAGTTGCACGCTATTTGATATACTCGACAAGACCGTAACTCCTATGGGCGGACGTATGCTGTATCGTTGGATGACATTCCCGCTGAAGGAGGTGCGTCCGATCAGGAACCGTCAGTCGGTGGTGGAGTTCTTCTTCCGCCATCCTGACCAGCGTGAAACGATCCGCGAGAGCTTGAGTCATTTACAAGATATGGAGCGCACTGTGAGTAAGATCAGCACGGGTCGCATCGGTCCGAGAGAGATGGTGCAACTGGGTAACGCACTGGGCGCCTTGCAACCCGTGAAGCAGATCTGCGAGCAGGCGGAGGATAACAGTTACCTGAACAGTCTGGGCGAGAGCATCAATCTATGTACTGAAATGCGCGAACGGATCCTGCGGCAGATTGTGCCCGACCCGCCCTTGGCGCAGAACAAGCCGAACACCATCGCAGCGGGCGTGGATGATGAGCTGGACGAGCTGCGCGAACTACGCGACCACAGCCGCGAGGCGATAGAGAGGATCTGCCGGCGTGAGATTGAACGCACGGGGATAAGCAGTCTGAAGGTGGGGTACAACAACGTGTTCGGCTACTACCTGGAGGTGCGCAATACATACAAGGACAGCGTTCCAAAGGAGTGGATCCGCAAGCAGACACTAGTCAATGCCGAGCGCTATGTGACCGATGAGTTGAAGGATATAGAGCAGAAACTGAGCGAAGCGAACGAACGTATCGAATCGATAGAGTACCGGTTGTACACCGAACTAATGCTTGCACTGGTGGAGTACGTGCCGATGATGCAGATTGATGCGCATGTGGCGGCACAGCTCGACTGCTTGCTCAGCTTTGCCGCTACGGCTGCCGAGAACAAGTATATCTGCCCCGATATCAACGACAGTATGGTGATCGATATCCGTCAGGGGCGTCACCCTGTGATAGAGAAGAACATGCCGATGGGTGAGGAGTACATAGCCAACGATGTTCTGTTGGACAACAATGGGCAACAGATCATCATCATCACCGGACCAAACATGGCTGGTAAATCGGCACTACTCAGGCAGACGGCGCTGATTGTACTGATGGCACAGATGGGTTCGTTTGTACCTGCCGAGAGCGCATCAATCGGATTGGTGGACAAGATCTTCACGCGCGTAGGTGCCAGCGACAATATATCGATGGGCGAGAGTACGTTCATGGTTGAGATGAACGAGGCGGCGAGCATCCTGAATAACCTGAGCGAGCGGAGTCTGGTACTGTTCGACGAGCTGGGCCGCGGCACATCAACATACGACGGCATAAGCATAGCGTGGGCCATCGTGGAATATATTCATGAGAACAAGTGCCACGCCAAGACCCTGTTTGCCACCCACTACCACGAGCTGAACGAGATGGAAGCGTCCTTCGAGCGCATACGTAATTACAACGTGTCTGTGCGTGAGGTGAATCAGAAGATAATCTTCCTCCGCAAGCTTGTTCGCGGAGGTAGTGAGCATAGCTTTGGTATTCATGTGGCGAAGATTGCGGGTATGCCCGAGAGCATTATCCGTCGTGCGAATACGATACTCAAGCAGCTGGAGAGCGATGCGGCGGGAGTAGCCAAACCCGTGACGGGCATCGGGCAGTCGAGACAAGGCGTGCAACTGTCGTTCTTCCAATTGGATGACCCCGTGCTGGAACAGATACGTGATGAGCTGAAGAACCTGGATATCAACAACCTGACGCCCCTTGATGCCCTGAACAAACTGAGCGAAATTCGCGGACTGGTAGGGGGAAGCAAGTAGCAGGCAGTACGACTAACGAAGACAGATAACTAACCTAAAACGATTCATACCATGCATCAGATTATTGACAACTTTATTCAGACGCCCTGGCTGATGGTGATACTGAAGATAGTGTCTGCCACTATCTTGGGCTATATTATCGGCGTAGAGCGCGAGCTGCACGGCAAGGTGGTAGGTACGCGCACCATATCGCTGATAGCCATCGGCACAGCATTGTACGTACTTATGTCCCCTACGATCTTCGATGGAGATAACTCTCGAATCATCGCGCAGGTGGTTTCCGGCATCGGTTTTCTGGGTGCAGGCATTATCTTCAAGGATGGTGATACGGTCAAAGGCCTGACTACCGCTGCCACCGTGTGGTGCGCCGCGGCTGTAGGCGGATTATGCGGATTTGGTATGTTCGCCGAGGCTATCCTGGGCACAGTGGCTATCGTGACGATCAACATCTTCTTCCGTCATCGCCTGACGAAGTTGGAGCGTGATGACAAACACCCTGATCACCCCACTGAGTAGAAAGATCGGGGTGAGAAAAGGTGAGGTTGGTGGCTGAAGTGGGCTGTTTTGCCACATAATGTGTGCGAATAGCACCATAAAAATCAACTTTTTTGAAAAAAATGCAAAAAATATTTGCATAAATAAAAAAAATGTTGTACCTTTGCAATCCCTTTTTCGCGCGTTGATAGAAACGCCCGATGAAAAGATATTAGTAACACAGAATTAAGGAGATAAGACAATGAAACGTACATTCCAACCCTCGCAACGTAAGCGTCGTAACAAACACGGATTCTTGGAGAGAATGGCTACCGCTAACGGTCGCCGCGTGCTGGCTGCTCGCCGTGCTAAAGGCAGAAAGAAACTGACTGTAGCCGACGAAGGCCGTCATAAGAAATAATTGACAATTCTCATCTCGGCCAAGCCTCGAACGATCTGCTTACGCCGTATGGACAATTGACAGTTAGGGAAAAGAGGCATCTCTTTTCCTTGTTTTGCGTATTAAATAGTACTAATATGGAATCAACGAGACAACACAAGATTGCACGTCTGATACAAAAGGACCTGAGTGATATATTCCTGAAATATGCCAGGCAGATAGGCAACGTGCTTATTTCGGTGAGCGAAGTACGTGTATCGCCCGACTTGAGTGTGGCGAATATCTACCTGAGCATCTTCCCCGACAATCGCGAGAAAGAACTGATGGAGAAGATCGCCGAGAACACGAGCGCTATCCGCGGACAACTCGGTACGCTGGAGCGCCATCAACTCAGGATAATCCCCGAACTGCGGTTCTTTGCCGATGAGACGATTCAGCGGATGGAGCATATTGATCAACTGCTGCGTAGTTGATAGTTTAGTGTTTAGAGTTGAAGGTTGAAGGACGGATAGCATGGCGATACTTGGTGGCGAAGAAGCGACAGAACGCCATCAATATCATCTCAGGCATATCGTGCCTGGCTGTAGCCGTGGTTACTGCGGCTATGATCTGCGTACTGAGTGTGATGAATGGTTTTGGTGAGGCTGTGGAACAGATGTTCTCGCAGTTGGATGCCGAGTTGCGCATCACGCCGGCATCGGGTAAGGTGCTTACGCTCAGCGACGAGCGCATCCAATCCCTACGGACTATGCCGGATATAGAAATTATAGCTCCGACGATAGAGGAGACAGCCTTGGTCGAGTTCCGCGGCAGGCAAGTCCCCTCGCTACTAAAAGGTGTGGATACGACCTACCAACAACTGACGGCTATCGACAGTATAGTGATTGACGGCAGTTATGCCGTGTGGGACGGAGCCTTCGAGCGCTGTGTGATGGGTGTGGGGCTGGCTAATACAATAGGTATAGGCGCGCACTTCATATCGCCCGTGCATATATACGCTCCCAAGCGCGTGGGGCAGGTTAATATGCTGCGTCCGGACGAGAACTTCCGCACCAAGGGAGTGTTCATCGCAGGCGTATTTGCCGTCAACCAGACGAAGTACGATGATACGTATATGCTTATCTCCCTGCCGCTGGCACAAGAGTTGTTTGAGTACGATAGTTTGCAAGCTACGGCACTCGAACTCAAACTGCGTGAAGGAGCATCGGTAAGGAAAGTGCAGAAAGCCATTCGCGCCACGCTTGGCGCGGATTACACGGTGCTTAACCGCTATGAGCAACAAGCGGATTTCTATCGCATACAGATGGTGGAGAAATGGTTGACAGCCTTGCTGCTGGTGTTCATCCTGCTGATCGCAAGTTTCAATATCATCAGTTCGCTGACGATGCTCATACTGGATAAAAAAGAGGATATTCGTTTGCTGCATACCCTGGGCGCGGATGAGCCGATGATCCGTTGCATCTTCTTGTACGAAGGTTGGCTGATAAGCGTATTTGGTGCTCTGATAGGTACTGTGACAGGCGTGGCTGTTTGCGCCGTGCAGCAGCAGTTCGGATTGCTTAAACTCGGCAACGGAATGAACTATGTGCTGTCGGCCTACCCCGTGAGCATTCAACCAACGGATGTGCTGCTGGTGCTGGCTGTAGTGCTGTCGTTGGGTTGGTTCGCGGCATGGATACCGGCGAGGAAGTTGACAATTGACAAATGATAATTAATACATGATAATTCGTAGGACATTCTATGTGTTGATGGCTATGCTGTCGGTGGTGATAGCAGGTTGCAAGCGCGGTAACACCCCGGTAGTCCGGCAGCAGCTGGACAGCGTGCTTGTGTCGGGTAGGCTGGAGTACTATGGTGTGTTCTACAAGGCCGAGGGGATTGATTATGATGTTGTTTGTCTTGACTTGTATGGCAAGGGCGTCGGTCTGAACAGCGAGGGTAGGATGGAAGGTGTAGGCACTAACCTGTACATTGGCGATATTTTCGTTCCTGCCATTGCAACCGAACCGGTCAAACCATCGGATTGCCTGCCTGCCGGCACGTACCATAGCGATTCCATTGCCCGCGTGATGCACTTCCTGCGCGGACTGGATTACGATGGCAACTACGGTGGCAGTTATGTACTACTGAAGAACGAGAGCGGCTACACAGTTTATCCGATGACCATAGGCGAGATGACCGTTGCCTACTCGGGTGACACCTTGCTATTGGACGGACATGCTACGTTGCAGGGACAGAAACAGCCGTACGCCTTCCACTACCGCGACACCCTGCCTACAATCCACCGCACGCGATGAGCAAGGAGAAAGAGTACCATACTTACCTTAAGTTGGAGAAAGGTCTGTCGGAGAACTCGGTGTTAGCCTACGAACAAGATCTGGATAAACTTCGCGCCTACTGCGAGGAGCATGGTATAGACATGGTGCATGCTACAGCCGATGACTTGCATCGGTTTGTGCAAGAAGTGCTTGGCTGCGTGGATAACACGCAATCCCAGGCGCGCATTTTGACCGGGATTCGTAGTTTCTACCGTTTTCTTGTTTACCACAACTATATTGAGCAGGATCCCTCCGAATTGCTGGAGATGCCCAAGCGGGACCAGCATTTGCCGGAGGTGTTGACTGTTGAAGAGATTGACCGGATGATTGCCGCCATCGACTTGTCGTCACCGGAAGGTCATCGCAACCGTGCTATCATTGAGATGTTGTATGGTTCGGGTCTGCGTGTATCCGAACTGACTACGCTCCAGCTCAGTCGCATCTATCTGAAAGAAGGATACATGCTCATCGAGGGCAAGGGTAACAAACAACGGCTGGTGCCGATCTCGCCCGTAGCGATTGAGTGGTTCGGCTATTGGATGGAGGACAGGTCGCGACTGGATGTCAAACCCGAGTACAAGGATTACGCGTTCCTTAACCGCTATGGCCGCGGACTGACAAGGGCTATGATCTTTACCATCGTCAAGCGTTTGGCTGCTGAGACCGGCATCCGCAAGACTATCTCGCCGCACACGTTGAGGCACTCGTTTGCTACCCATCTGCTGCAGAACGGCGCTGACCTGAGACTCATTCAGCAGATGCTGGGGCATGAAAGCATCACTACCACCGAAATATATACACATCTGGATATTCAAGACCTGCGTCAGGCCGTGCTCAAGTATCATCCTGCCAACCGATGAAGCGCCTTGTATCCATAGTGTTGTTGCTACTCTGCATCGGTTGGCTGACCGCTGCGGAGACAATCGTTATCGGCGAGGTGTATAACGCCTATACAGGTGAACCTATCCCGGCGGCGAACATTATGCTGCGCGGCACAAAGATCGGAGCCTCAACCAATGATGAGGGACTGTTCATGATCCGCACCGATATACAAGAGAAGCATACGCTTGTTGTATCGGCCGTTGGCTATCGCAAGCAGCGTTTTGAAATCATGCCCGGTATGCAGGCTGGTATAGATGTAGCGCTGGTGGAGAAAGTGGAGAGTCTGCGTGAGATTCAAGTTATGCCCGATGATAATGCCGCCATGGCTATCATTGACAATGTGCGTAACAACCGCGAGCTGAACGACCGCCAGTTGGGCGGATTGACAACCGATAGATACGAGGAGTACAAGCACCTCTATTTGTCCGATATACGGGCTAAACATTTGGAGCGATTGCTGTGGAAAAATCTGAAGGACGGGATTGTGACGCGTGAGGACAGTTCGATGTTCCTGCCACTGTATATCAGCGTAGGTAGCACTCGTTTGAGTGGGGGATACTTGTCGCCACTAACGCAGCAACAGACACGTTGCGTGCTGACAGAGACGGATTATGAACCTATCCTATCACTTACCGGCAACTATGCCGACTTTTACAGCAACAATGTCAGTCTCTGCGGTACAGCGTTCGTCAGTCCTCTGGCTAAGAGCGGGGCTATCTATTATGACTATTTTCTAGCGGACAGTATAATGCCTGCTCAGGACACACTTGCACCAACTCAAGTTCCCAAGCGATACATGCTGCATTATCGGACGAAGAACGGATACTATCCTACTTTTAACGGCGAGATGGAAGTTGATTCGGGCACCTGGGCACTACGGCGCATGGAAGCCAAAGTGCCGCGTGAGGTTAACCTGAATTTCCTGCACGGCCTGCATATAGAGCAACAGTTCGATGAGCAGAACATCCTGCAGACGGAACGGATGACCATGGCAATGGATTTTGCGGTGAAGGCAGACTCCTCGCACATCTTCCCCAGTCTGGTTGTTGAGCGCAGGCTGAGTTATGTGGCTACGGATGCCGAAGGTGCACCTCAGCTCAACCGCATAGCGGACTCGACAGCTCTTGAGGCGATGAACCGATTTGAAGATCTGCCTATTGTTCGGTTTGTCAAGTGGGGACTGACTATCGCCACTACCGGGTATATACCTATTGGCGGACCGATAGAGATAGGTAAGATTAGCGACCTGTTCCATTGCAACAAAGCGCATGGTCTGTACTTCGGTCTGCCACTGCATACTAATGAACGATTGTGGAAACATGTTAGTCTGGATGCCTACTTCGGTTACGGCTGGGGCGACAAGGCGCTCAAGGGCATGGGACAAGTGGCTGTAATGATTCCAACTGAGCGGCGGCATTGGTTGCAACTACGCTATGAGGATCACTATATCTATTCCGAAAGTTCGATATTTGACAAACTGCCGCGTGAGAACAGTTGTGGTGCACGCGAGATGGATTTCATCCCCTCGCTGCTGGATGGTTTGCCGTACAATAATAAAGTAGCCCGCCACACAGGCATCCGCGAACGTGCGTTCCTTTTGGGTTATGAGGCCGACTGGCGTGATGGAATAGAAACAACGATTCGCGTCAAGGTAGGTCGGCTTGATCCGTCGTATGTGAGCGACCGTCTGTTGCGAACGAATGCCATCATCCCTGAGCCAGCTTATCCGTTTACTCCGTTCCGCTTTGCCAGCCTGACAGGTATTGTACGACTGAGTTGGCACGAACGAGTGGTGGATCGTTATATGCAACGTTTTCATTTGTATGGACAGATGCCAACGCTCTTTTTGGGAGCCGAGTTGGGGAGTTATTCGTACGTGGAGGGTGGCGATAAGTATCATGTATATGCAAAGCTTCATGCCACCGTACGCCAGCAAGTATCGTTCGGCGTAGGCGGACGGTTGACATATGTGGCATCGGCAGGCGTAGTGATCGGTAAGGTGCCTTATCCGCTACTGGAGATCATGGATGGCAACCAATCCTATTTGTACGATACGTACCGCTTCACGCTTATGAACAGCCATCAGTACGCCACCGACAAGTATCTGACGCTGCAAGCCGAATGGAATGGAATGGGCGTGCTGTTCAACCTTATACCAGGTGTGCGGTTCTTGCATCTGAGAGAGTTGGTAGAGTGCAAGGTGGCATATGGCGGCTTGGGCAAAGGTCATATGTTTGTAGGCGATATGCAAGCGCTCAATGTACCGTATGTTGAGCTGGGCGTAGGTATAGGCAATATACTGCGACTGATTGATGTCTATTCTATCTGGCGCCTCACACACCGCAACGATCCGAGTACACCTCTATGGGGTATACGCGGATGCGTGCGGTTGGGATTATAAATCTCCGAAATCTTTATCAGAAGGTAACAACGAACCCGGCATGCACATTGATACCTGCCTG
The DNA here is from genome assembly GCA_946403215.1 of uncultured Bacteroidales bacterium. Lineage (GTDB taxonomy): Bacteria > Bacteroidota > Bacteroidia > Bacteroidales > Paludibacteraceae > Colicola. The sequence goes on from CAMIZG010000002.1 coordinate 52,185, forward strand.
GGCGTAGTACCATGCGCATCGGCTTCCGTCCTGAAAGCGGCTGGCTTCTGCACCACCATTGCTGGCGAACTTGGCGTTAAAGATGTTATTTAGTTGGCATAGCAGTTTGATGTCAGGCACTCCGCGGCGGTTACCCAGCCAATGCTTCATCGGCAGAGCGTATTGCAGGTTGACATTCGTGGTGGTGAATGCTTTGAGCATAGCATTCTTGTCCATCGTGTTGTCGAGGAACTGCCGGCCGGTGACGTTTGTCTGCACGGTGCCGGTGAATCCTGCATACTCAAAGGTGAACAGACTCATGGCGGTTATCATTGGCGAGAAGGCTATCGTTACCTCGCCCACTATGCTGTCCTGACCAATCCAGTTCCAATTGTCCTGATCGTCATATAGGTCGATATACTGCTTGTAGTTCCGGATCTTGTTGCGGCTCAACACGATGTTGCCCTCCCAGCGCATCCAGTCAGTAATCTTGACACCTGCTGTAATCTCAGCACCCATTCGGTAAGAGTCCTTGACGTTGGTGGTCAGGTACTTGCCTACATCGTTGTATTCGCCGGTAAGCACGAGCTGATTGTCATAATCCATGAAGTAGAGGTTAGCCCCCACGCTGAATCGCGGATGGCTGTACTGGTAGCCGAGTTCGTAGTCATATAGCGTTTCGGCCTTGGGCATATTGCCGGAGTACGACTTTGTGACAGGATCGTACAGGATATTTTCCGTATAGTTGCTGCGGCTCGGGTCGCGGTTGGCGATAGCAAACGAGGCACTCAATGTATGACCATGGTTCTGGTAGGTCAATCCGGCTTTGGGGTTGAAGAAGTGGAAATTGCGCGACAGTGGCAGTTCGGTCATCGTCTCGTCGTTCACGCCCCACATCGTGTAGCGCACAAAGCGGTACTGCAGGTCGCCGTAGATGGCAAGCTTCTCCTGGGCACGGTTAATCACGCGCCAGTTAGCCTTGGCATATGCGTTGGCATCGATCTTGTTCGCTGCGTTGCGGTAGTACTCGTAGTGGATGGGCAGCGGCTCGGCCAGCGGCTTAGCCAAGTACTCCAGTTGTCCCCAGTGGTGACCAAGGTAGTTATTAGCCGCAGCACCAATCTGCACATCCACCGGTTCGGAGATATACTTGCCGGAGATCATGAATCCTGCAAAGTGGTTCTCCAGCCACTTCTGGTACATGCCGTAGGATTTGCCGCTCTCGCTGAGTCCCCAGTAGCTGTATTTCTTCTTCTTGTATTGTTCGTAGTAGCCTCCGCCATGGGTGTAATGGAACGTGGCAGTGAGGCTCAGTATGGGCGTGAAGCGGTGATTGATAGTCAGTTGCGCATGTTGCTGCTGGTAGTTGTCCGTCTGGTTGGGGTAATATATAGTTGAGTCCTGTCCTTGACTGCCCGTTACGCTGTATTCGCCGGCAGGGTTGTACCTGCGGTCAGCACCACCAATGCCATAAGCGGTGTTGTAATCCACGCCTTCCCAGCCCATGCCGGTCTTCTCTGCGCCACCAAAGGCGCGCAGGATAACCTGTGTCTTTTCGCCGTACCAGCCAATGTCACCGTACCAGCTGTACAGGTCACTATTCGTACGATAAAGGAAGCCATCGGAGTTGACCTTGGTGAACCGCGCGTTCATCATCCAACGGTTGCTGATAGAGGCGTGGGCGTGAATCATCTCGCGGAATGTATTGTACATGCCTCCGTTGAATGCTATCGTCAGTCGGCTTACCGAGTCAAGCATGTTCGTCTGCATATTCAGACTCGCACCAAATGCCGAACCGCTGGTACTGGTGCCCACGCCGCGCTGCACATCGATCTGCGAGATAGACGAACTCATGTCCGTCATGTTCACCCAGAACACGGTCTGGCTCTCCTGGTCGTTCAGCGGCACCTCATTCACGGTCATGTTGATGCGCGTATGATCCGTTCCGCGCACGCGGAAATAGGTGTAACCGACGCCCAGACCGTCATCACTGGTCACTTGCAAACCGGGGGTGGTGGTCAGCAGGTACGGCAGGTTCTGCCCGGTGTTGTCCTTGTTAAGCACCTCGTTGCGGATGATGGCAGTTGACAGCGTGGTTTGTTGTACACGCTTGGCGGACACCTCGATATCCTCCATCTGATGCATCAGGATGGTCAGGGTGTCCTCTTTGGCGGGGGATGTACTGATAGTGAGGGTTTCATTACTTGTCTGCGCCATGGCAGACATGCTCAGCAGAGATAGAATCAGCCAAGTCTGGCTGATGAAGTTGGTTGTTTTCATTTTTCTTTAGCAGCATTACCTGCTCAAGTTCTTAGCCCATTGGGCACGATGTGCTTCGCCGGGCAACGGGTTTGAATTCTCAGAAGGCGTTTGATGGCCTACTCCCCGAATGAATTTGATGCGATGTTATTATTGTAATTGTTTGATTAGTTGGTCAACAACTTGCGGCACACCAATGGTGGCAGGCTGGCGAACGAGCTGTACGCGCGAGGCATATGGTCCGAGTTGCGGGTCACCCGGATCAACCATGATAATCTTGGCATCTGCCGGCGCGTAGTGCAGCAGCGAAGCAGCCGGATAAACATTTAGCGACGTACCCACCACCAGTAGGATATCTGCCGTGGCAGCGATATTACATGCCTCGGTAAACCAGGGCACTCCCTCGCCAAAGAATACGATGTACGGCCTGAGTAGCGAACCGTTAGGATGGCGGTCGCCGTAGTGCTGCTCCCAGCCATCGATGTCAACGGTTGCCAACTCATCATTTTCAGCACGAAGCTTGCGGATCTCGCCATGCAGATGCACCACGTTGGTTGCACCAGCACGCTCGTGCAGGTCGTCAATGTTCTGCGTGATGACCCGTGTGCTCGAGATAGCCTTCTGCAATCGCGCTATAGCCTCATGTGCGGCGTTGGGCTTGGCGTTCAGTACATCGCGACGGCGGGCGTTGTAGAAATCCACGCAGAGCTGCGGATTCCTCAGCCACGCCTCATGCGTGCATACATCCTCAATGCGGTACTTCTCCCACAGACCATCCGAGTCGCGGAACGTACCCAAACCACTCTCAGCCGACACTCCGGCACCTGTAAAGACAACGATTTTTTTCATATGGCAAGCATTATTATTGTCAATTTGGCTGCAAAGGTACAAAAAATAATACAAATTTGCAAAAAAATCTTGCAAAGATTTGCATATTCGAAAAAAAAAATGTAACTTTGTGCCCGCGTTTTGATAATAGCGCCTATACTGCGAACAAAAACAACCATAATACGATGAAAAAGTTTTTCTCCATTATCCTTGCCCTCACTCTTGCCCTTGCCGTGCATGCCGACTCGTTTGGCATCCTGCTGAACGGCGAGACGTACATCGAAGGCGAACTGACCGGCGAGTTCGAGGGATTCACCCAATATGTATCCCACGTGCAGGTCAAGAACGGCGACTACTGCCAGTTGCACAACGGCGGCACTGGTGATTCGTGGGTTGTACTCATCAACACCTACTCCGCTGCAGGCTTCACGCTCAACGTCGACCGGTACGACATTAGCGTTGACGGCTGCTTTGATTTCTACATCAAACTCAAGTGGGGTGCCGACGAGCTGTACATCGGCAACGGTTCGGGCTGCTACGACCCGGCTACAGTGGAGTACTACATAGCCGGTGAGGGACTTCCCGGTGTGAGCTGGGCTGAGCACAAGAAGCTGACAGACAAGACCATCACCTTCAGCAACCTCCCGAAAGGCACCTACAAGTTCAAAATCACTTCGGGCGACTGGAGCGGTCTGATATGGGGCTACGACAAGGTTGACGCCTCGTGCAGCAACAAAGGCTACACCAAGGACAACGACGGCAACGTGATGATTGCCTTTGCCTCGGACGGCGGTTCGATAACCGTGACCGTGGGTGACAACAAGATTTGCGTGGGGATAACCGGCGACGTGCAGGAGATATACGGTTCGGCCGTACCCGAGCAGTGCGAGGACGTGCTGATGCAGGCGTTCTTCTATGACTCGTACAGCGACAACGCTCCGGGTGCAGAGCTGGTAGGCAACACCAAATGGTCCACCCTGCTACCGCAGGCCGCAGAGATAGGCAAGTACATCGACCTGATATGGCTTCCGCCCAGTGCCAACGGTTCGGGCACAGGCTACCACCCCAAGCAGTACAGCAACCAGAACTCCAACTGGGGCACACGCGCCGAGCTGGAGCAGCTGATAGCCGCGTTCCACCAGGCCGGCGCCAAAGTGATTGCGGACATCGTGATCAACCACTGCGAGGGCTGGACGAGCTGGTGCGACTTCCCGGAGATGGACTTCGGCGAGTACGGCAAGTTCTATCCCGACGCCTCGTACATCTGCAAGAACGACGAGGTGAATGCCGAGTGGAACCAGGAGAGCGCAGGTGCCTGCTGGGGCACGGCCACGGGCAACTATGACGACGGCGAGAACTGGGACGGAGCACGCGACTGGTCGCACGACAACGTGTATGTGCAGGACTTCTTCAAGGCCTACCTGCAGTGGATGCGCAATGTGATGAAGTACGACGGTTTCCGCTATGACAAGGGCGACGGCTTCAACAACTGGCACCACGACAACTATAACAAGGCCTCCGGTCCGTACATCGCGTTCATGGAGTGCTACAGCGGCGACGACCGCATCATAGCCGGCATAGAAGGCGCCAACCGTAACCTGATGGCTCTGGATTTCCAGACGCGCTGGGACGCCATCTGCAACATAGCAGGCTTCAACTACAGCAAGTGCAAGGGCAGCGGTCTGCTGGGCAAGGGCTACGCAAAGTACGCCGTGACGTTCATTGACAGCCACGACTGGTTCATGCGTGGCGACAACGAGAACGAGTTCGGCGGGCGCGGCAATTCGCTGAAAGCCGAGCTGAAGGACCGTCTGCTGCAAGCCAATGCATACATATTAGGCATGCCTGGCGTACCGTGCATCTTCTATCCGCACTGGTACAAGTACAAAGAGGAACTGAAGCCGATGATCGAGGCACGCAAGCTCGCCGGTGTACACTCGGAGAGCAACGTATATGACGAGTCCGCAGAAGAAGGCGGCTACCAGTGCACGCTGCAAGGCAAGTACGGCTGGCTGGTACTGCAGCTGGGCAACAAGACCACCCACGACGGCTGGGGCGATCCGGCATACAAGCTGATAGCCAAAGGCCCGGGCTACGCGATGTGGGTGAACCGTACGGCACCGCTGCCGACAGATGTCAGCAGTCAGCAGTCAGCGGTCAGCAACCGGGCGGAAAAGTTCATCGAGAACGGAACCCTGTTCATCCGCTGCGGAGAGAACGTGTATGACCTGATGGGAAAGAAGGTGAAGTGAGGGAGGGTTTCAGGATTTAAGATTTAGGATTTCAAATTTAGGATTTTAAATTTCAAGATTAAAATTTTAGGATATGAAAAAGATTCTTCTGTTTGCTGTCATGCTGACCATGGGTTTGGCAGCAAAGGCTGAGTGTCAGGACGGCCCGTACGGCCTCCAGATAAACGGCAGCAAGGTCGTGGACGCCCCTAAGTTCGGTGACCCGGACTCGCAGGGACGTGTCCAGTACAAAGCCTCCTGTGTCGAACTGGCAGCAGGTGACAAGATCAAACTGATCAACCAGAGCTGCGGTGATACATGGATGATTGACATCGACCCCTACGGCGAGTATCAGAAATTCGACGGCGGTAAGGATGCCGGTCAGCTGACCTGCACCACCGCAGGCACGTATGACTTCTACATCAAGCTGAAAGCGAACGATGATCTGGTATATATCGGTCCCGGAGACTGCGGCGGCGAATCGGGTTGCGAGGACGGTCCGTATGGCGTGATTATCAATAACAAGACCGTTGTGGACGCCCCGTTGTTCGGCGACGAGGACACGGAGGGACGCACCCAGTACATGGCATCGTGCGTTGATCTGAAGGCCGGCGACGAGGTTCAGCTGATCAACAAGAGCTGTGACGCCAAATGGATGGTGGACCTGGACCCGTACGGTCACTACGAGAACTTCAGCGGCGGCTCGAGCACGAACAAGCTGGTGTGCAACGTAGCAGGCAAGTATGACTTCTATATCAAGCTGAGTATGCAAGCGGGCGACCTGGTATATGTTGAGAGCAGCCAGACCTGCGGCGGTGGCGGTGGCGGCACTCCCGATCCGGGTTACAAGACTTCCGCTCCGGAGAAATGTCCGGACGTGCTGCTTCAGGCCTTCTACTGGGACAGCTATCAGGACAAGGGCTACGGCCGTACCAAATGGATAGACCACCTGAACGGCAACAGCGGTTCGACAGCCGAGGAGATGGGACAGTGGTTTGACCTGATCTGGCTGCCGCCTATGTCGAAGGCAACCGGCGGAACAGGCTATATCCCGTCGAAGTACAGCGATCTGAACAGCGACTGGGGCACGAAGAAGAAGCTGGAGGAGATGGTGGAGATATTCCACAAGAACGGCGCCCGCGTGGTAGCGGACATCGTTATCAACCACGGCGCCGCCTGGAGCGGTTGGTGCGACTTCGCGCAACTGAACTTCGGCAGCTACGGTTCATTCAAGCCCGACGCATCGTGGATATGCAATACCGACGAGATGAACTATTCCAGCGAAGCCGGCGACTGCAAAGGCAAGGCCACCGGTAACAACGACGACGGCTACGGTAACGAGGCGAACTACGACTCCGGCCGCGACTGGGACCACAACAATTCCAAAGTGCGCGACATGTTCAAGGCATACCTGAAGTGGCTGCGCAACGACATCAAGATTGACGGTTTCCGCTACGACTACTGCAAGGGATTCCACAACTCGCATATAGACGACTACAACAAGGCCGCCAAGGCCTACTTCTCCGTGATGGAGATGTGGGACGGCAACCCCGACGTACTGCAGTCGCACCTGAACGATGCCGGATGGAACACGCTGACATTCGACTTTGCGATGAAGTACCAGGCGTTCAACAACGGTATAGCCTCCGACAACTACGGCGCCCTCAAAGGTGCCGGTTTGCTCGGCGCAGGCAAGGGACGTTATGCTGTCACCTTCCTTGATAGCCACGACTCGTTCCAGCGTGACGACAACGAGTTCTGCGGCGCAGGCAACGCGATGACCGTGTGCAAGGACAAGATCATGCAATGCTACGCCTATCTGCTCTCAATGCCGGGCGTACCTCTGGTATTCTGGCCGCACTGGGTGACCTTCAAGGAAGAACTCAAAGCGCTGATCAACGCACGCTACAAAGCAGGCGTACACAGCGAGTCGGCTGTTAGCGACGAGGCCGGCAACGGCTACTACAAGGCCACCGTGACCGGCACGAACGGCCAGATACGCGTACTGATAGGTCCTAACTCCGGCTACGGCGACACCCCGTCAGGCTTCACCCTGGCAGGCAAAGGCGTCAACTACGGCGTATATTACAAGATGAACACGCCGCGCGGTGACAAGAACACCGAGCGTCCCGACCGCACCAAAGAGGAGCAGACGGGCATCAGCACGATTGAGGCAGCAAGCCAACCCGCCGGAGAGAAATTCATCCGAAACGGACAACTGTTCATCCGCTGCGGCGAACAGGTGTATGACGTGATGGGAAAGAGAGTGGAGTGAGGTAGGGATTTAGGATTTCAAATTTCAAGATTTCAAGATTTCAAGATTGCTTATCTCGGCTAAAGCCTCGAACGATCGGCAAAGCCGTGCAAGATTTCAAATTTAGAATTTCAAATTTTTTAACAACAAATAATCTCAATAAACATGAAAAAGATTCTTCTTTTTGCAGCTTTGCTGACCATGGGTTTGGCAGCAAAGGCAGAGTGCAGTGATGGCCCTTACGGTCTCCAGATTAACGGCAGCAAGGTAGTGGAAGCACCCAAGTTCGGTGATCCCGATTCAGAAGGACGCGTTCAGTACAAAGCTGCATGTGTAGAACTGTCGGCTGGCGACAAGATCAAACTGATCAACACCAGTTGCGATGCTACCTGGATGATTGACATCGACCCCTACGGCGAGTATCAAAAGTTCGATGGCGGCAAGGATGCGGGCGAACTGACCTGCAAGACAGCCGGCAAGTATGACTTCTACATCAAGCTGAGTATGGAAAAAGGTGATGTACTGTATATTGGCCCCGGTGAGTGCGGTGGCCAAGGTGGCGGTCAAGGTGGTGGCCAAGGTGGTGGCAGCGTAGAGGGCAACCCGCGCTACTACTACAAGATGTACACCAAGGCTGACGAAACATGGCATGAGCCTTCAGAAGAGACTATCTTCGACCACGGAGTAGCCGAACTGATTGCAGACTACGGAGAGGCATATGTGTTCGTACTCTTCCAAGTGGACGGTCAAGGCGGCGTGCAGTACCGCACTGAAACCTTCATGGACGAGAGCAACCGTCAGGTTAAACTCGTACTTGAGGGTCCGAGTGACTGGCGTCTGCCTGCTGATGCAACCAACCTGTATCTGTATGACAACGGCGATGGCACACTGACATTATCCATTGATGAACTCCCCGGCAAGAAGCTGGCTGACCCGCAACCGGCCAGCGGCGGCGGTCAGCAGAGCAGCGCAGTGGAGAACACCACAGTCAGCACCAAGGTCGTAAAGACAATCGTGAACGGTCAGGTAGTGATCATCAAGGACGGTGTACGCTACAACCTGCTTGGTGCTCAAGTTCAATAATCCAATCATTCAGGGTGGTGCGCTTGGCTGCGCGCCACCTTACTAACATTCAAAACAGATATCTAACCTATGAAACGATTCATCTTTAGCGCAGTAGCTGTTCTATGGGCAGTGCTGCTGATGGCACAAGTTATGCCCTCACCAAACCCTATTCCTGTAGGCTATACGGGGCAAGTGATCATCACCTACGATGCAAAAGCCGGAAACGGTGCGCTGGCATCGGCCACGGAGGTTTATGCTCACACGGGTCTGATCACATCCGCCTCAACAAGCACAAGCGATTGGAAAAATGTGATTGGCTCGTGGGGATCTACCTCCCAACCTAAACTCACCAAAAACGCAAGTGGCAAATGGGAACTGACAATCTCTAATATATTCGAGTTCTACGGTGTGCCGGAATCAACGGACATCAAGAAACTCGCCTTCGTCTTCCATAATGGTAAGGGAGACAATTCAACAGCCGGCAAGACCAGCTCCAACGGAGATATATTCATCACCCTCGGTGAGAAAGTCGATGACAGCGATATATGGTCATCTGTCGAAGGCCTGACTCCTACGACCATGGCGCGCCCCGCAGGCGTAAGTAACGGCATCTACTATGGTGAAGACGGCACGTCGGTTACGCTGTGTACGTACGCCGCCAGCAAGACGGAAGCCGCCAAGCGCGTTTTCCTGCTCGGTGATATGACCAACTGGAAACTGGATGCTGAGCACCAGCTCTACAAGGACGGCAACTACTTCTGGATCACCCTCACCGGCCTTACCAAAGGCAAGGAGTACCGTTTCCAGTACGCCGTGGAGCGCGCCGACGGAGTGCGCAAGCAGATATGCGACCTCTATTCCGAAAAAGTCCTGCATCCCGACGACAAGTACGAACCCAAGACCGCTGACCCCACGCTCATCAGTTATCCTACCAAAGGTGCTGACGGAGGGTACGTAACAGTTATCCGACCCGGCAAACCCGAATACCAGTGGAGCAGCGCCACCCTCAACTTCTCTCGCCCCAAAAAGGAAAACCTCATCATCTACGAAGTGTGGGTACTCGACTATACATCCAAGCGCACCTTCAAGGCGCTCAAAGATCGTCTCGATTACATCCAGAACCTTGGCGTCAATGCCATCGAGCTGATGCCTGTGTCGGAGTTCGAAGGCAACCAGAGTTGGGGCTACAACCCCACGCTGTACTTCGCCGTAGATAAAGCATACGGCACAGCCGATGACCTCAAAGACCTGATTGATGCCTGCCACCGACGCGGCATAGCTGTTATCGTCGATATGGTATTTAACCACGCTTATGGCCTCAACCCCATGAACAAACTCTACCCCTACGGCACCGACCTGAGCAGCAACCCGTGGTTCAATGTCACACCTCCCGAAGGCGGACAAACCTATGGTCAGGACTGGAACCATGACTTTCCTCCTGCCCACGAGATGTTCACTCGCGTGTTCCAATACTGGCTCAAGGAGTACAAGATCGACGGTTTCCGTCTTGACCTCAGTCATGGTCTGTGCGGCACGACAGTTAATGCCGTTTACAACCTCAAGGACTATTACGCCAACGGCGTGCAGGCTACCTCACCCGGCGCATACATGATCCTCGAGCACTGGGGCGACGGACAGAGCGAACTGATCAGCAAAGGTATGCAATGCTGGACTGGACAGACCGTTTCCAACGCCTATTGCCAGACTGCTATGGGGTGGCTCAAAGAGGGTGACGGATTTGAAGGAGCAAACAAAGCAGGCTATGTTTCCTACGCCGAGTCGCATGACGAGGAGCGCATGCAATACAAAGCCAAGGCGTACGGCAACGGCGATCTGCAGACCAACGAGGCGGCTCGGCTCGGTCGCGTGGCGGAAAATGTGGCATTCAACGTACTGCTCAAGGGCGCACATATGCTCTGGCAGTTCGAGGAGATAGGCTACGACATATCCATCGACCAGAACGGCCGTACCGGTACCAAACCCAATCCCAAGGGCAAAGGCTATTTCACGCAGGCGGAACGTGTTGACGCGTTCACCAAATGCGCCCAGGTCATCACTTTGCGCACGCAACTCATGCCTGACGCCTTCACCGGTACGCCTACCGTAAGCATCAGTTCGGGCAAAGCCCTGCGCACCATACAATGGGGCAGCAATGTGCTGGTGGCTGCGAACTTCGGCGTTACAGGCAACCAGGCCGTAACCATGCCATCAGGCACATGGTACGACTACCTGGATGGCGGAAACCGCGCAACATCATCTACCTACGTCCTCAAACCGGGCGAGCTGAAAGTATTCACAGGTAAGGCAGTGGAAGCGCCGACCTTTGCAGATATCGAAAAACGCGACCACACAGACGTGGAGTTTGTATCTGACAACAGCAACCTGCCACACCTGGAGAAATTCTTCTACAACGGCACGCTGTATCTGCGCCGCGGTAACGAGACATATACCATTGAGGGACTGAGAGTGCAGTAAAACAGCCATTAGCCGTTAGCCATTAGCCATTGGCAGCCAACGGCCAAAAGCCAAAACCAAAAGCCAACATGATACTCTGCGTAGCCGAGAAACCGTCCGCCGGACGAGATATAGCCAAAGTGCTGGGTGCAAACACCCGGCACGATGGTTTTATGGAAGGTAACGGCTACTGCGTTACCTGGACGTTCGGTCACCTCTGCGCCCTATATGATCCCAACGACTACAACGAGCAGTGGAAAGGCTGGAATATGTCAGCTCTGCCGATGATCCCTGAACGATTCAGTATTAAGGTTAGTGGCGATGAGGGTGTACAGAAGCAGTTCGCCATCATAAAAAAACTGATGTCCGAAGCCACCGAGGTTATCAACTGCGGCGACCCCGGTCAGGAAGGTGAACTCATCCAGCGCTGGGTCTATCAGCAGGCGGGCTGTAAGGTGCCTGTTAAGCGTCTGTGGACTTCGTCACTAACAGAGGAAGCTATACGCGAAGCATTCAATCAACTCAAGGATCAATCAGCCTACCAGCACTTGTACGAAGCAGGACTGATGCGCGCCATTGGCGACTGGCTGCTTGGCATGAATGCCTCGCGCGCATATACTCTTAAGTACGCACGCAACGCAGGCCGGCGTGATATCTTATCCATCGGGCGCGTGCAGACACCCACGCTCGCCCTAATCGTCAAACGTCAGCAGGAGATAGAACACTTCGTGCCACGCACGTACTACGAACTAAAAACGCTGTATAGGGACACATTGTTCAGCTATGTATTCGGCAAAGAATCGGAGAACTCGGATAATTCCGAGAATTCCGACAATTCCGAACTCAAAGGATTTTCATCCCTCGAGGAGGCGCAGGCACTTGTGGATAGCATCAAAGATCAGCCGCTGACCATCATCTCCGTCGAGAAAAAGAAAAGCACCGAGTTTGCGCCGAGGTTGTTTGACCTGACATCGCTACAGGTGGAGTGTAACAAGTCGTACGGCTATACCGCCGAACAGACCCTGAAGCTCATCCAGTCGCTCTACGAGAAGCACGTAACAACCTACCCGCGTGTGGATACAACTTATCTGAGCGAGGATATCTACGCCCATGTGCCCAAGACACTCGAGGGCATCAAGGATTTCTTCTCCGAGGTGCAGCCGTTGTTAGGGCTGAAAGCCGATGGCAAGAAAGGCGAGGGTTCGCTGCCCAAGTCGAGGAAGGTGTTCGACAACAAGAAGGTGACTGACCACCACGCCATTATCCCCACCGGCCAGCGTCCGGACAACCTGACTGAGGAGGAAAAGAAGGTATTCAAAAAAATTGCCCTGCGTTTCATCGCCGCGTTCTACCCCGACTGCCAGGTCAGCAATACGACTGTTCTGGCCAAGGCTGGCGAGTCTGAATTTAAGGTGACGGGGCGTCAGGTGCTGGCTCCAGGCTGGAGAGCTGTGTTCGCCAAGAGCGCGGATACCACGCAGAACACCGAACCCGCTGAGGAGACGGATGAGGCCCAGAAAAGTTTGCCCGACTTTGTCAAGGGCGAACAGGGAAAACACGAGCCGCAGCTGAAGGAAAAGACAACCACGCCTCCTAAGTACTACACCGAGGCCACTCTGCTGCGTGCGATGGAAACAGCCGGCAAGACCGTTGAGGACGAAGATCTGCGCGACGCGATGAAGGAGAATGGCATCGGCCGTCCTTCCACTCGCGCAGCCATCATCGAGAAGCTCTTCCAGCGCAAGTATATTGAGCGTCAGGGAAAAGCCGTACATGCCACGGCATTGGGTATTGACCTGATCAGTAAGATTATCTCACCCTTACTGATGTCCGCCGAACTGACCGGTCGCTGGGAGAAGAAGATGCGCATGATTGAGCGTGGCGAGTATGAGGCAAAGGACTTCCTTGCCGAACTCAAGCAGATGACCACCGAAGTAGTGCGCGAAGTTAAAGCCGATGTTACTGGGCAACCTTGCCCCGTTTGCAAGCAAGGACGTATCATCCGTGGACGCACCCGATATGGCTGCTCACGTTGGCGTGAGGGATGCACTTATGCAGCACCGTTCTAATTTTAATCAGTTTGCCGGCTGATAGCACAACATGAACCTACAGGAACTACATATTCTCAATTTCAAGAACATCCAAGAGGCGAGTTTGTCGTTTGCTGACAAACTCAACTGCTTCGTTGGGCTTAACGGCCAGGGCAAGACGAACCTGCTGGATGCCATCTACTACCTCAGTTTCACCAAGTCGGCCTTCAACACCATCGACTCGCAGAACATCAGCCACGATGCCGACTTCGCCATGATTCAAGGCGCCTTCGTCAACGCGGTCGCATCGGATGCTGCGTTGCAGCATAAAAGCGACGCGTGCCTCGGCTCTCCCCAAAACAACGATTCTCGTTCTTCCGGGGACCCCGTATTAGTGACGTGTAGTATCAAGCGTGGCCAGAAGAAGCAGTTCCGCATGGGCAAGAAGGACTATCCACGCATGCTTGATCACATAGGCCGCATACCTCTGGTGATGGTTTCCCCCGAGGACAACCAGTTGATTGCCGAAGGCAGTGACGAGCGCCGGCGGTTCATGGATATCGTGATTGGTCAGACCGACCGTGCCTATCTGGAGCATCTGAGCCAGTACAATGCTCTCGTCAAGCAGCGCAACGCTCTGCTGAAGCAGTATGGCGAGCAATCGGCTCTCAGCGGTCAGCAGTCAGTGGGCGATGAGCTGTTTGAGGTGTTGGAGTTGCAGATGGTGCCTCATGCGGAATATATCTTCCGTCAGCGCAAGGCGTTTGTTGAGACGTTTGTGCCTGTTTTTGCTGACTTGTATCGCACTATTGCAGACGTCGAGGAGCAACCGCAACTCACCTATCGTTCGCAACTCTTCAACCGCGAGCTGGGCGAGGCGCTCAAGCGTACACGACAGCGCGACCTTATATTAGGATGGACATCGCAGGGTGTGCATAAGGATGAATTGGAGATGATGCTCGGCGACTACCCGCTACGCCGCGTAGGCAGTCAGGGGCAACAGAAGACCTACCTTATCGCCCTCAAACTCGCTCAAGCTCTGTATTTGAGCGATCAGCAGTCAGCAATTGGCAACCAGTCTATCATCAACAAGCCTATCTTGCTATTGGACGACATCTTCGACAAACTCGATGCCGAACGTGTTGTCCGCATCATCAATCTGGTGCGTAGTGAGCGCTTCGGGCAGATCTTCCTAACAGACACCGACCGCCAACACTTGACTGACATCGTCCGTCCCATCGGCGATATCAACGGCGAACCTGTACCATTAGGTTCCAGTAAGGTCTTCTATGTTGCCGGTGGAAATTTCCGCGAAGCGTAAAAACGCAGATATTTGCAACTTTTTACGCAAAAATATGCATAATTCAAAAATTTTTCGTATTTTTGCATCGGTTTTTCTTATATAGGGCGTGCGTGCAAAAAGTGCCGAAAAACGCTCAAAAATCAGTCCTTGTAATTTGCTGATATACAATAAAGAAGGCTCATGAGGTTCCTATAGGGTTCCTATGAGCCTTCTATGAGGTTTATAGTTAGCCCTCAGGCGGAGTACCGGAGGGGAGGATGATCAGGCGAAGTGCTCGATGTCGGCGGCTGAGATCTCTGCACCGGAGAGAATGATCAGGCGCTCGACCACGTTTCTGAGTTCGCGGATGTTACCTGGCCAATGGCGCTTCTGCAACGCTGCGATGGCAGCCGGAGCAAAGTGCTTGACTGCCCAACCTTGCTCTTCGCAGATCTGGGCGGTGAAGAACTCGACGAGTTCGGGTATATCCTCCTTGCGCTCGTCCAATGGCGGTACGTGAATGGGAATAACGTTGAGTCGGTGGAAGAGGTCCTCACGGAACGTGCCTTTCTCAATCTCCTTGTGAAGATCTTTGTTGGTGGCTGCAATGACGCGTACGTTGACCTGAATCGGTTTGTCGCTGCCTACGCGTGTCACTTCACCCTCTTGCAGAGCGCGCAGCACTTTGGTTTGTGCGGCGAGTGACATGTCACCAATCTCGTCGAGGAAGAGTGTGCCTCCGTTCGCCTGCTCAAACTTGCCGGCACGGTCTTTTACGGCGCCGGTAAACGAGCCTTTGGTGTGTCCGAACAGTTCGCTCTCAATCAGTTCGGAAGGAATAGCGGCACAGTTGCAGGTGACGAGCGGCATATCCGCGCGGTTGCTTTGCTCGAACAGCATTCGTGCCACGACTTCCTTGCCTGTACCGTTCTCACCAGTGATGAGCACGCGCGCCTCGGTTGGTGCAACTTTGGCAATCATTTCGCGAACGTTCTCTATTGCTTTGCTTGTACCGATCATCTGGTACTTGCTGTTGACTTTCTTTTTGAGGGCTGTGGCTTCGTTGCGCAGCGTGGTGGCCTCATGTCGCAGTTGCTTGCTATCGATGCCGTGGCGCGTGGTGACGAGCAGTCGGTTGAGGTCGAGTGGTTTCTCGAGGAAGTCGTAGGCCCCCTGTTTGATACATTCGACGGCTGTCTCAATGTTGCCATGTCCGGAGATCATCACAACCGGCACGTCGGCGCAACTGCTATCGGGCTGCTTGAGTGCAGCGAGGAGTTCGGTGCCATCCATCTGGGGCATCTTTACGTCGCTATATATTAGGTCGTAATTTCCGGCCTGCGCCATCTCAATACCTTGTGCACCGTTTTCGGCAACATCAACGGAGTAGCCCTCGAACTCTAAGGTCTCCTTGAGGATATTCCGGATAGCTCTTTCGTCGTCAATAACTAAAATTTTTGCCATATTTTGAGTGTTTCTTTAGCGTTCGAATGATTGTTTTGCTTAAAAAATGAAGATATTTCAACAAAAACGCAACAAAGTTAAAAAAAAATTTTGATATTTGCAAAAATTGTTGTATCTTTGTATCAGACTAAATGTGCGGTGGTGGTATAATATCACCTCGTCATTGCAAACAGAAAGACAAAAATCACAATATTCAATCTTTATTAACCTAAGATCATGAAGAAATTTTTATCCATTTGTATGGCTTTAGCAAGTGCCGTTTCGATGTATGCCCTCAAGGACACAATCGACTTCAGCACTCCGGCAGGCCTTGAGGCCATTGAGGTTACTCCAGCCGTAGTTGCCGATGAAGATGAGACCGGCAAAGGCGTGGAGTTTACCACAGCTACGGTCGGTAACATCGTCATCACCGTAGACAAGGGTACAGGCGACAATGCCCCTGTCGTATGGACAAACAAGGACGACAAGCGCACTACCGAGCTCCGTCTGTACAAGGGCAACACCATCACGTTGGCCGCAAAGGATGAGGCTGGTCTGCTGGCACAGGTTGTGTTCGCAGGTTCAGACCTGAATATAACCGACCTGAAGAACAAAAAGTGGGAGGGCGCGGAGCATAGCATGACCTTCACTACCACAGAGCAGGCTGAGACGTGCAAGATCACCAAGATCATGACCGCTCAGGCAATTGGTGTTGCCAGAGCGATTGAGATGATAACCCAAAATGATCCGCTTTCCAGCAAACCGCACTATGTTCGCGGCATCGTTGCCGGTGACCCGTTCATGGCCGGCAGCAGTATAGCCTTCTTCCTGAAGGATGTAGAAAACCCGTCGGACGAAGAGGCGCAAATGCTTCAGGGATACAAGATCGGCAAAACGGCATCGTCGCAGTACACGAGTATTGAGGAGATGACGGCTGTTTTCGGGCAAGGTGACACCATCCTCATCTGCGCCAATGCTCTGAAGAAATACAATACGATCTATGAGTCCGATGGTGGCTATTTCGTTAAAGTATTGGGCAAAGTCCCCTCTCTTGAATGGGAGAAAGCCGTTGTATTGCGCGAAGAGGGCAAATGGACGCTAACCGTTTCTGACCTTGAGTCGGATGGTCGTATTGATCTGATCTTTGCCAGCAATAAGGACAACTCCATCTCCGGTTCGTACAACATTGCCGAGGGATCGAAGGTTGTTTCTGACGGTGTGGCAGCCGATATTACATCTGGGACGCTGCAGTTCACCTATAAGAGAGCCGTAGTGGATGATAACGTATATAAGATACAAGCCACAGCGTTTGCCGGCGATAAGAGTTACCGCATCAACAAGGAGTATCGCATCTTTGCGTGGGACGGCGAGTTCCCCATTTTGCTGGCAGCTGACCGTCCGTACGTTCCGCAGGAAGGTGAACAGCTCACATGTGCCCAGGCACGCGAATACGCGTTCACCTTGGATGGCGCGAGGGGCGTGAACATCACTGTTGAAGGCTATATAACGGACATTGTGACAAATCTGACGAACACGTTCTGGATGGATGACAAAGCCGGTAGCGGTAAGACGATTGAAGTGTACAGATACCTCACGTTCGACCCATCAGACGAAACACCGCAAAAGGGTCAGAAGGTACGTGTAAGCGGTTATGTTGAGATCTACGGAGGTTCGACTCCCGAGCTTACCAGTGCAGCCGTTGAACTGCTGAACGGTACGGCTGTTGAGAATGTATGCACAGATATATCGGCCGCGAAGTTCATTGAGAACGGGCAGTTGTATATCATTCGTGGTGGTGTTCGCTACAATGCGCAAGGACAAGTAGTCAAGTGAATTGAGCATAATTGAGCAAAGGAGCCACCAGAAGGTGGCTTTTTTGTGCAAATATTTGCAAATGCGGAAAAAAAATGTTACCTTTGCACGCATCCAATAAATACAGGTATATGAAGCGCGTTTATTTTATTCTGTGTGTCGCCGTTCTTTTTGCGGCGTGCAAGAAAGAAGACAAGTCAGCAAAGTTATTAGAGGACTTTCAGGCACTCAATGACCATGTGTCGGAGCAACTCAAGCAAACCGAATCGCCAGCTCAGGCGGACTCGATCATTGAGGCGTATGTCAATGAGGCATTTGCCATGCAGCAGGCTGCACCGGGTTCCGAGGCATCGTACGTTATTCTGGAGGACATCTATTATATGCTCAGCCTTCCTCAGAAGGAGCAAGCGTTTGTCATCTTGGATCCGGATAGCATTGAGGCGCGAGGCATGCAGCGTTACCTCGAAGCGTTCCAAGCCGAGCAACGTACTATGGCCGGTTCGCCATTCACGGACTTCACGGCATTTAGCAAGGACGGTGCGGCTGTGCAGTTGAGTTCGCTGGTTGGGCAGAAAGACTTCCTGCTTGTGGACTTCTGGGCCAGTTGGTGCGGTCCCTGCCGCCGTTCGATGCCCGGACTGAAAGAACTGCTTGCGGCCCATGGCGACAGACTGTCCATCGTAGGCATCTCGGTTGATGATAGTGAGGAGTCCTGGCTGCAGGCTGTCGAGGCGCTGGAAATAACCTGGCTGCAGTTGCGTGATGTAAACGACGAAGGATCACGTGCCTATGGCATAACGGCTATCCCACACACCGTGCTCATCAACCGCGATGGCATCATCCTCGCCCACAACCCCGAGCACGAAGAGGTGGCTGAACTAATTAAGTAAATCACAACTATCAACATATTTCGCCCAATGAACAGTTGTGAGTTCTGCGGGCATAAACATTTGTACGTTTATCAAATATGGTAAAAATCACTTTCCCCGACCGGAGTGTTCGGGAGTATCAAGACGGCGTTACCCCGTTACAGGTAGCAGAAAGTATCAGTTCACGTCTGGCGCAGGATATCCTCGTTGCCAGCATTCGCCCCGCTGACGCAGCCCCCGAAGCTGAGTGGCAGATCATTGAGCTCAACCAGCCCATCTCGGCTGACAGCCAGATCCGCCTGCACAAGTGGGACGACGCAGAAGCCAAGCACGCCTTCTGGCACACCAGTTCGCACCTCATGGCGGAAGCCCTGCAGGAGCTCTATCCGGGTATCCAGTTCGGTATAGGCCCCGCTATCGAGAACGGATTCTATTACGACGTGATGCCTGCTGAAGGTCAGGTGATCAAAGAGAGCGACCTGCCCGCCATTGAGGCGAAGATGCTGGAGCTCCGCGCCAAGAAAGAGCAACTTGTTCGCAAGCAGATCAGCAAGGCGGATGCCCTGCGTGACTTCGAAGCCAAGGGTCAGCACTACAAGTGCGAACTGATTGGTGACCTGGAGGACGGACATATCACGACCTACACCCAGGGTAATTTCACCGATCTGTGCCGCGGTCCGCATATCCTCAGCACAGAGCCTATCAAGGCCGTGAAGGTACTCAGTTGCGCTGCCGCCTACTGGCGCGGTGACGCTTCACGTCCGATGATGACGCGTATATACGGTATCTCCTTCCCCAAGAAAGCCATGCTCGACGAGTATCTCGCCCTGCTGGAGGAAGCCAAGAAACGCGACCACCGCAAGATAGGCAAAGAGATGGAGCTCTTCATGTTCTCGGACATGATCGGCAAAGGTCTGCCCGTATGGCTGCCGAAAGGCACCGCTCTACGTCTGCGCCTGGAGGATTTCC
The DNA here is from genome assembly GCA_946403215.1 of uncultured Bacteroidales bacterium. Taxonomy (GTDB): domain Bacteria; phylum Bacteroidota; class Bacteroidia; order Bacteroidales; family Paludibacteraceae; genus Colicola. The sequence continues at coordinate 71,660 of CAMIZG010000002.1, forward strand.
TCAAGCGCATACAGAAGCGCTACGGCTACCAGCAGGTGATCACCCCGCATATCGGCGCCAAGCAGCTATATGTAACCTCCGGTCACTGGGATCACTACGGCAAGGACTCCTTCCAGCCAATCACCACACCGGAGGAGGGCGAAGTATATATGCTCAAGCCCATGAACTGCCCGCACCACTGTATGATCTTCAAGAACCAGCCGCGCTCCTATAAGGAACTCCCCTTCCGCTGCGCCGAGTTCGGTACCGTATATCGCTACGAGCAGTCGGGCGAGCTGCACGGCCTCACGCGCGTGCGTTCCTTTACTCAAGATGATGCGCATATCTTCTGCCGTCCTGATCAGGTGAAGGACGAGTTCATCCGCGTGATGGAAATCATCGAGATCATCTTCAAGGCGCTGGACTTCCAGAACTTCGAGGCTCAGATCTCGCTCCGCGACCCGAAGAACACCACCAAGTACGTCGGTTCTGACGAGGTGTGGGAGAAAGCCGAGCAAGCCATCATCGAGGCCTGCAAGGAGAAGAACCTGCCCGCACGCGTCGAGTACGGCGAGGCTGCGTTCTACGGACCGAAGCTCGACTTCATGGTCAAGGACGCTATCGGTCGCCGCTGGCAGCTCGGTACTATCCAGGTGGACTACAACCTGCCCGAGCGCTTTGAACTCGAATATGTAGGCGAGGACAACCAGAAGCACCGCCCTGTGATGATCCACCGTGCGCCGTTCGGCTCGATGGAGCGCTTCGTAGCCGTACTCATAGAGCACACCGCAGGTAAGTTCCCGCTCTGGCTCACGCCTGACCAGTGCATCGTGCTGCCTATCTCCGAGAAGTCGAACGAGTACGCCCACAAGGTGCAGGAGATCCTGGAGGCACAAGAGGTGCGCACCCTCGTCGATGACCGCAACGAGAAACTCGGTCGTAAGATCCGCGACAACGAGATGAAGCATATCCCGTTCATGCTCGTAGTAGGCGAGAAGGAAGCCGAGCAAGGTTTAGTAAGTGTCCGTGTGCAAGGTGCAGAGGACAAAGGTCAGATGACTATTCAGGAATTTGCCAATCTGGTGAAGAACACCGTAGCCCAACAGATGGCTGCCTACTAATATCTGTACGAAGTGAATACGAAGAGAGTGAACCGACTGGCTCACTCTCTTGTTATTTGACCTAAGTGGTCGATTAGCCGGATTAGCTTAGATGGCGTTGATCTCGTGGAGGATGTTCGTGGTCTTAGCCGTTGCGTCGTGTGAAGCCTTGAACAGGGCTTTCTCCTCGTCGTTGAGGTCAAGTTCAACGATCTTCTCGATACCATTGCGCCCGATGATGCAAGGAACGCCAATCATGATATCATCGTAGCCATACTCGCCTTCGAGCTTAGCCGATGCGGGGATGAGACGCTTCTGGTCGTTGATGATAGCATCCACCATGAAGGCAACCGATGCACCCGGAGCCATCCAAGCCGATGTGCCGAGCAGGCCGGTCAGGGTGGCACCACCCACCATGGTAGCCTTAACTACCTCGTCAAGCTCCTCAGCGCTCAGCAAGTTGGATACAGGTACACCACGATAAGCAGCATAGCGCTTCATCGGGATCATGGTCGTGTCGCCGTGCCCACCGATAACAAAGGCATCAATGTCGTGGGCGAAGCATCCGAGTTTCTGGCTCAGGTAGTACTTGAAGCGGCTGGAGTCGAGAGCACCGCCCATACCGATCACGCGGTTGCGCGGCAGCCCCATAGCTTTGAGTGTCAGATAAGCCATTGTATCCATCGGGTTGGAAACAACGATGATGATAGCGTTGGGCGAATGAGTGAGCACCTGAGTTGCAACGCTCTTAACTATACCTGCGTTGACACCGATGAGCTCCTCACGCGTCATACCCGGCTTACGTGGCAGACCTGAGGTGATAACAACAACGTCCGAACCGGCGGTCAGACTATAGTCATTGGTTATACCCTTAACTACGGTCGAGAAACCGATGGTTTGAGCAGATTGCATGATATCCATGGCCTTGCCCTCAGCAACGCCTTCCTTGATATCAATCAGTACAACTTCGCTGGCAATGTTCTTAACAGCGATTACATTAGCGGCGGTAGCACCTACGTTACCAGCGCCTACAACAGTTACTTTTGACATGTTTTGTATTTGTATTTAATTGTTAGTAATATGGTTTTCTATAGCAAATGCCTATGCTTTACTTAATGCTTCGTGCATGGCAGCAGCAGCTTTGCGACCGTCGCTCATGGCGAGGATAACCGTTGCGCCACCGCGGACAATGTCACCTCCTGCGTATAATATAGGTAAGGAGGAGCGCATATTATCATCCACGACGATAGTTCCCTTGCGGGACACTTCGAGTCCGGCTACGCTCTTCGGTATAATTGGGTTAGGCGAGACGCCTACAGCCACAACAACCATGTTGGCCGGTACGTTGATAGTCTTTCCCTCAACAGGCACCGGCGAGCGGCGTCCTGATTCATCAGGTTCGCCGAGGGTCATGACCTGCAGGGTGGCTTCGCATACGCGGCCGTTGTCGTCCGCCTTGTACGAGAGTGGGTTGTGGAGCGTCATGAACTCAATGCCTTCGGCTTTGGCGTGCTCCACCTCCTCGCGGCGTGCGGGCATCTCCTCCTCGCTGCGGCGATAGACTATGATTGCATGTTCGGCGCCCAGACGTTTGGCGGTGCGCACAGCATCCATAGCGGTGTTACCGCCACCTATGACGAGGACGTTTTTGCCGTAGAGCACGGGTGTGTCAGTGTCTGCATTGGTGGCATCCATAAGATTGACACGGGTGAGGTACTCGTTGGACGACATCACACCGTTGAGGTTCTCGCCCGGGATACCCATGAAGCGCGGCAGACCTGCACCTGAGGCAACGAAGATAGCCTTGAAGCCTTCCTTCTGCAGATCATCGACAGTAACCGTCTTGCCGACAATCGTGTCGGTGACGAAATGTACGCCGAGTGCGCGCAGGCCATCGATTTCCTTATCCACGATGGCGTTAGGCAGACGGTACTCGGGAATACCATACTTGAGCACGCCGCCAATGGCGTGTAGTGCTTCGAAGACGGTAACGTCGTAGCCGTACTTAGCCATATCGCCGGCAAAGGTGAGGCCGGCAGGGCCGGAGCCGACGACAGCGACTTTAGTTGCGGGAGCACTAGGTTGACTAGGCGTCCCAGGCTTACTTGGCTGACTAGATTCAAGTGCGTGGTCGGCGACGAAGCGCTCGAGGTAACCGATGGCAACAGGCTGATGCCCCATCTTCAGATGGATGCACTGCGCCTCGCACTGTTTCTCCTGCGGGCAGACACGTCCGCATACGGCAGGTAGCGAACTGGACTCATGGATGATATCCGAAGCCTTCTGTATATCGCCGAGTTCTATCTGTTTGATGAAAGCAGGGATGTCGATGTTCACGGGACAGCCCTTGACGCAGCCCGGGTTCTTGCAACTCAGGCAGCGATGGCTCTCGGTGAGCGCTTGCTCGGCGGTCAGACCGAGGTTCACCTCTTTGTGGAGATACTTGACGCGCTCCTGTGGCGGCAGTTCGGGCATCTTGACGCGTGGTATGGCCGCCCGCTCTTTCGCGGTCAGCACACTCGGAGACGGACTGACGCTCTGCGTCATGAACTCCTCGCGGCTGCTCGCTCTCGCCACAGGACGCACTTCGTCAGCATCCGTCGGGGCCCCCGATTTAAGGTATTGCTCATAAGCTGCGGCCTCTTCGGGTTTGTATGAACGCAGGCGGGAGAGCATTTCGTCAAAATCGACTTGGTGGGCATCGAACTCGGGGCCATCAACGCAGACGAACTTCGTCTGTCCGCCTACGGTAACGCGGCACGCACCGCACATACCTGTGCCATCGACCATGATGGTGTTGAGCGATGCTTCGGTGGGAATGTCGTACTTCTTCGTGGTGAGCGCGACAAACTTCATCATGATAGCCGGACCGATGGTGATGCACTTGTCAACATGCTCACGCTGAACAACCATCTCTATGCCTTGTGTGACGAGTCCCTGCGTACCCATCGAGCCGTCATCGGTCATGACGATGACCTCGTCGCTGGTGGCGGAGAGTTCGTCGTGGAGGATGATGAGGTCTTTGTTACGTGCCGCAAGAACAGTAATGACGCGGTTGCCGGCACGTTTGAGCGCCTGGGCGATAGGCAGCATCGGCGCTGCACCAACGCCACCGCAGGCACATACAACCGTACCGTAGTTCTCGATGCGTGTGGCCTGCCCCAACGGCCCGACGACGTCGGCAAGACAATCGCCCGGATTCATGGCGCAGAGTTTGGCGGAGGAAACGCCTATACGCTGTACGACAAGGGTGATAGTGCCGGCCTGGACGTCCGCATCGGCAATGGTGAGCGGCATACGTTCGGAGTTCTGATCAACGCGGATGATGACGAAGTGTCCTGCACGCCGACTCCTGGCAATGAGCGGAGCTTCAACGACGAGCTCCGCTACATTGTCAGAGAAGAATCTTTTAGAGATGATCTTATTCATTTACTATTTAATCATTTACCAATGATTATTTATTTTGCTATTTGACCAGTTGGTTAATTCGGTTTAGAAGTACTTCTGTTCGCTGCCCATGATGGAAGTGAGCAGATTGTTAGCCAGACGGCTGGCACCGAAGCGGAAGAGCTTGTTGTTCAGCCAGTCCTGACCGAGAATCTCCTTAACAAGTGTGTAATGAGCCACAGCCTCGTCGGTCGTGCTTACGCCGCCTGCGGGCTTGTAACCCTTGATCTCGCCAGTCTTCTCCTTCCACGCCTTGATAGCCTGGCACATGATGAACGTAGCTTCGGGAGTAGCGTTGACGCTGATCTTGCCGGTAGAGGTCTTGATGAAGTCGGCACCTGCAGCCATAGCCAGGATGGATGCTTTCCAGATATTCTCGGATGTCTTCAGGGCGCCGGTCTCAAGGATAACTTTGAAGTGTGCGTCCTTGGCTGCGGCTTTCTGCTCGGCGATCTCGTCGAAGCACTCCTGGAACTTACCTTCGAGGAACTTACCCTGCGAGAGAACCATGTCGCACTCGGTAGCGCCATGCTGAACAGCCATGGCAACTTCGGCAACCTTGATCTCGATGAAGGTCTGTGCAGCGGGGAAACCGCCTACAACGGAGGTGATACCTACGCCAGGCGCCTTGAGGTTAGCCTTAACAACGGGTACGAGAGCCGGATAAACGCAGATGGATGCAACGTTGAAGTCCTTGAGTGCAGGATAGTGGTCACCGAAATAGTTGACGCAGGCAGCCATCTTCTCTACGCGCGCATCGGTATCGTCGCCCATGAGCGTGGTGAGGTCGATCTGGTGGAGGCACTGCTTCCATACAGCGGCGTTATTGTTCTCGGCAGCATGCTTGGCGATGATGTCAGCGGTCTGCTGCTTAACTTGTTCGTCGGTCAGCGCAAAAGGATATTGCGCAAAGAGTTCTTCAAATTTGTTCATGGCTTTGATTATTTAAGTGATTATAGTTTTGCAATTATTGTTTGGTTGCCTCGGACGTTGTCGCCCATCTCGACGAACATCTCTGTGTCGAGCGGGAGATAGAGGTCAACTCGCGAGCCCAGTTTGATGAAACCGAGGTGCGAGTTACGATGGCATTCTTTGCCGGCACGGGCGTAAGTAACGATACGTCGTGCCATGGCACCGGCTATCTGGCGGACGGCAATGATGGCTTTGCTCTTGGTCTCGATGACCACGAGCGAGCGTTCGTTCTCGGTGGATGATTTGGGTAGCCATGCGGCCTTGTGGTTGCCTGCTTGGTGCTCAGAAACGAGGATCGTGCCTTCGCACGGATACCAGTTGGCATGCACATTGAACGGCGACATGAAGATGCTTACTTGCAGACGCTCTTCATGGAAATACTCATTTTCCATGACAGGCTCAATGACCACTACCTTGCCGTCGGCAGGTGCAACGAGGTAATTAGGGTCGTCGATGGTGAAGATTCGTACCGGGTCGCGGAAGAAGTACACAACGAACACCAATGCTCCTGCGGATAAGCCGAGCAGCGTGGCAAATATCCAATGCGGCCAGAAGAGGTAAGCCGACAGGTTAAGAATAAACACAACGAGTGCCACGATGAGCAGCATTTTGCGTCCCTCGCGGTGGAGTCCGGTGCGTTTGCGTTGTTTGGTATGCATAATAGTTAAGATGTTAAATCGTTAAACTGTCATATTGTTGAGTTAGCCCATTGTTCGAATGGCATCTTAGCCATCATGTCTGCCGCTTGGTCGATGCCTTCCTGAATTTTGTTGCCAGCCATCATGGCAATCATCATGGGCAGCTCTGCTTTCAGAGTGAGCTTGAGGCGGCTGTCGTGCGGTGCGACTTGCTTGACCTGAATCCAGAAGTTACCTTCCACTGGCAGGTTTTCGACGCCGAACTTAACGGTGTCTCCCGGAATGCGATCGACGATGCGGAAGATGATTTTCTGTCCGAGTCCGTCCACCTTGAGTCGAACGAAGTCGGTGTCTGCTTCAAACTCTTGCACCTTGTCTTTGGGGATAAGGTCTTTGACTCGCTCCAAGTTACTCAGGTCGGACACAACGGCATAGATGGCAGCTGCGTCTGCCGGTACTTTGACTATATGACTTTCGTAAGTTTTCATTGCTGTTTGGATTCGTAGTGTTCTATTCGCTGCGATGCTATACGTATTTGTTGCTCAAGTTGGTTAATGTCGCGCATGAGCAGTCCAAGGCGGTATGTCTTGTCCAGCGCTTGCTTCTCGTTGTCGGAGAGGTAGTACACCGCTTTGCCGCTGCCTTTTGCCGTTACTCGGATGCGTTCGCGGGGGTGCGAAGATACGAAGTTTAGCACCTCAAGCGCCCGTTCGTCGGTGATAGTGAGGATTTCGTGCCACCCTTCGACTTCAAAAGCGTGGTTTTGTCCTTGCTGCTCTATTTCCTGTTCGTTGCATTGGAGTGCGATGCTACTCTGGTGGATAGGCTTGGCGCCGTAGTAGTAACTCTTGACGAGCGTCTTGCGGTCGTCGGAGACATAAGCTTGCAGGAAACAGCGGTTGGTGTTCCATCCGGTTTGCAGATCGCGATAAACGTACTGCCCGTGATCTTCATAGGCATCGGCCTTGTTGTAACGGAAATCCTTGAGCAGTTTGTCGGCTTCGGGGAGCAGCGTTTGCAGGATAGAGTCGGAATAACGAAGCGTTTGTTGTGATTGGAGATAGATGATGCTATCCTTGAGCGCCTTGGCATGTCGGCGCTGAGTTACCTGCTTGGGGTAGAGGGCGTGCACGCTGTCCAGTTGACGGAGCGCAGCCTCATAACGATGCTGCTCAATCAGTAGAGCAGCTTGATCCACGCGATCTTGTGCAGCACGCTCAGGATTTTGTCCCGAGCACGCAGCAAAACTCAGTATACAAACTGCGCATGCAAATACAATATGAGACGGTGTGTACCTCATTAATAGATATTGCGTACAAAGATACGAAAATTATTCTAAATTTCCTAATTTAAGGTCATTTATATAGTAATATTGTGCACAAAAAATATTTTTTGCAAAAAAAATGCTTAAAAATTTGCATATTTCATATTTTTTTTGTATCTTTGCAGCCGATTAACAGTGTACTGCGCTTTCCGCATGCTGAATTGGCGTGTGTGAAGGTGCGTTTAGGCACGAACAAACAATCAAAAAATTATACAATAATTTACAAGTATGAAAAAACATTTCCTAATGCTTGCAGTGATTGCAATGGCAGTCCTGACATCATGTAACAACACCGTGCCCAATCCTGAGCAGGTGAAGGTTAATCCGAGTCCTATGGCCGTAGTGGCAGACAAGGTAAACGTTGACATCACGGGTACTTTCCCCGAGAAGAAGTTCGCCAAGAAAGGCGTTCTAACCGTAACTCCGGTGCTGAAAGCCGGTGATCAAGAGCTGAAAGGCGAGCCTGTAACTTACGTAGGTGAGAAGGCTAAAGAGAACGGTACACAAGTTAACTTCAAGGAAGGTGGCACGTATCGTCAGCATGCTACGTTCGACTACAACGGTAGCATGGACAAGAACACGAAGCTCTATCTGCGTTTCGAGGCCAAGGTAGGTAAGAAGGACATCGAACTTCCCGACCTGCTGATTGCCGAGGGTTTGAATACTACAGCAAAGCACGTATCTGCAGGCGACAACAAGCCTCAGATCACCGCTGACAAGTTCCAGCGTGTTATCCAACAAATGCAGGAGGCTGACGTATTGTTCCTCATCCAACAGGCTACTCTTCGCAACTCGGAGACCACTACACAACAGATGAAAGATCTGCAGGAGGCAATCAAGGAGGCTAACGCCAACGAGCGCAAGGCTATCCACAGCCTGGAGGTTGCCGGTTATGCTTCGCCTGATGGCGCACAAGCTCTGAACGAGAAACTGGCAAAGAGCCGTCAAGACGTTGCTCAGAAGTTCCTGGCTAAGGACCTGAAGAAGAACAAGATCAACCAGAATATTGAGAGCAATATTACGGCTGAGGACTGGGAAGGCTTCAAGGCTGCCCTGGAGAACAGCAACATTCAGGACAAAGAGTTGGTTCTGCGCGTTCTGTCGATGTACAGCGATCCTGAGGAGCGTGAGGCTCAAATCAAGAACATTGCAGCTGCTTACAAGAACATTGCTGACGAGATTCTTCCCGCTCTGCGTCGCAGCCGTCTGATCTTGACTACCGATCTTATCGGTAAGTCTGATGACGAGATCACCGCTCTGGCCAAGAACGATCCTGCTGCTTTGACCGTTGAGGAGTTGCTCTATTCGGCTACTCTGACCAACGACCGCGCTGAGAAGATCCGCATCTACAAGAAGGTTACAGAGCTCTTCCCGAGCGACTTCCGTGGTTTCAACAACCTGGGTATGGTTTACCTGCAGGAAGGCAACGTAGCTGAGGCTCGTCGCTGCTTCCAGAGCGCTCTGCAGATTGAGCCCAACAATCCTGACGTTAACTACAACGCCGGTGTGGCAGCAATGGCTGATGGCGACTTGAAGAAGGCTGAGGAGTACCTTGGCAAGGCAGGTGGCACACAAGCTAACCTCGCAGCTGCTATGGGTACCTTGTACACCCTGAAGGGCGATTACAAGTCTGCTCGCAGTGCTTATGGTCAGAGCGCAACCAACAACGCTGCTGTTCAGCAGATTCTGGCTGAGGACTACGCTGCTGCCAAGAAGACTCTTGACGCTGTAGCAGAGCCGAACGCAACCACAGCTTATCTGAAGGCTGTTGTAGGTGCACGCACCAACGTAAAGGCTGACGTGCTGAGCAACCTGAAGAGTGCGATAGCTCAGGACGCAAGTCTGAAGGCTAAGGCTGCTAACGACGTTGAGTTCGCCAAGTTTGCTGAGGATGCCGAGTTCCTGGCTATCGTTAAGTAATGTCGGTTTTATTCCCGAAAGTAAATAAACCTCGTGAATGGGACTATCGTCCTATTTACTACGATGAAGAAAAAGAGGCGCGCAAGCAAAAACTTGCGCGCCTTCGGGCTTTGCGTGAGCAGAAGGAGGCGGATGATCGGGTGAACGGCGATGCGGAGCGCGTGACTACGCTGCACCGTGGTTCTTTCCGCGAGGCACATGAGGCGCAGACCAAGCTCCGAATTGATACCGAGCGAAAGTCCAAGCTGTCGTTCTGGATTGTGCTGCTATTGATGCTTATCTTTGTCTTTTATTTTCTGCTATAGCGCCAATTATCAATTGTAAGATTGTCCGATCTCTATGGATGTCATCCGCCTATTACCGGATAGTGTAGCCAACCAGATTGCGGCAGGTGAGGTTATTCAGCGACCTGCCTCCTGTCTGAAGGAGTTGATGGAGAACTCGCTAGATGCGGGTGCTCACACCATCCGTGTGCTCATACGTGATGCTGGCAAGACGCTCATCCAGGTGGCAGACGATGGTTCCGGAATGTCTCCTTCGGATGCTCGTATGGCATTTGAGCGTCACGCGACTTCGAAGATACGCGATGCTCAGGATTTGTTCCGTCTTCGCACAATGGGCTTCCGTGGTGAAGCACTGCCGAGTATATGCGCTGTGGCGCAGGTGAAGATGACATCGCGCCGTTCGGAGGATGAGGTGGGTACATTGTTGGAGATTAGCGGCTCTCAGGTGCAACGGCAAGAGCCTTGTCAGTGTTCGGCGGGTACCAGTATTCAGGTGCAGAACCTGTTTTTTAATGTACCTGCGAGGCGTAGGTTCCTCAAATCTGACCAAACCGAACTGCGCAACTTGATCATAACGTTTCAGCATGTGGCGCTTGTTTATCCGTCGGTGTCATTTACGTTTGTGTCCGACGACGAAATCATCTACGACTTGCCTATAGGTTCGTACAAGCAGCGTATAGAAGGGATCTTTGGTAAGAGCAAGAGCAAACTCTACACCTCGCAACTATTGGAGATTGAACAACAGACCGAACTGGTGACTATTCATGGCTTTGTAGGCAAGCCGGAGGCGGCTAATAAACAGGCGCAGCAGCTATTCTTCGTCAACGGGCGTTACATGCGCCACCCCTATTTCCACAAAGCCGTGTTGCAGGCATACGCAGGTATGCTGCCGGCTGAGCAGTTGCCTCCGTACTTCATCTATTTTGATATATCGCCAGAGCAGATTGATGTGAATGTGCATCCGACTAAGACGGAGATCAAGTTTGCCGATGAGCAGTCAATATTTCCTATTCTGATGGCTACGGTGCGTGCAGCGTTGGGTAAGTTCAATGTTGTGCCGTCGATTGACTTCCTAGGAGGAAATATTGAGATGCCTGTATCAGATGAACAGATGCGCGCTGATGCCAAAGCTCCGCAGTTACATGTGACGGCAGGCTATAACCCGTTTGCTACGCAGCGAGACAATTGCCCACGTGAGAGTCATAGTCCACAACACGAGCGCGTGTCGCCGCACTGGCAGGAACTGTATGAGCCGCTCCGTCAGCAAACGCAGCAATCACCACAGCAACCCCTGCAGGTGTCCCCTGAACTGCAGCAGACCGAATTGACGGTCGACTGGAGCTCAGCAGCCCTTCATCCACAGATTGTAGCAGGAGGGTATATTGTTTGTGCGCATGGAGACGGGGTGATGCTCGTGCATGCGCGACGTGCGCATACAACTATCTTATACGAGCAACTCATTTCCCAAATGCGCAATCGGCAGGGAGTAAGCCAGCAGTTGCTCTTTCCCGAGCAACTGACGTTGAATGCAGAAGAGCAGCCGGTGTTGGAGGCTTTGTTGCCCAACTTGCGTCACGTGGGGTTTGAACTTCAACAGACGGCACCACTGCAGTACGATATTACCGCCCTTCCCTCGGTCTTGGGAAACCAGAGCGCGGAGGTCGCCCTGCGTGCGATCCTCTCCCGTGCTGCTGATGGACAAGCAGACGTGAGCGAAGAGTTGCAGCAGCGCGTAGCGCTGACGTTGGCGCAAAGTGCTGCTATACCTATGGGGAAACCGCTTGGCGAAGCGGAGATGCGAGACCTAATCGACAGGCTATTCGCCCTCCCGTCGCACAGCATTACACCCGATGGCAAAACAGTAGTGGTCTGGTTAGCGGCTGAGGAGATTGCGCGGCGGTTTTAGCGAGTGAATATAGCAAAAAAAAGTTAATTGCATACAAAGTACACATGCAGATACTAAATATTTGCTTTTTTGTAAAAAAAGCCGTTACTTTGTAGTCGCTTTATACAAATCGAATAATTAACCATTTAAAGATAACAATTATGTCTGAAATTGAATCGAAAGTTATTGACATCATCGTTGAGAAGTTAGGTGTCAGCAAATCCCAAGTTACCATGGAGTCCTCTTATACGGCTGACCTTAATGCCGACTCTTTGGATGTTGTTGAGCTTGTCATGGAGTTTGAGAAAGAGTTTGGTATCACCATCTCTGACGACGCTACCCAGAAGATCAGCACCGTAGGTGACACGGTTGCTTACATCACCGAGGCTCTGAATAAGTAATATCAGTTATTCGTTCTATGGCATTAAAGCGAGTCGTAATCACCGGTTTAGGAACGATCAACCCGCTGGGTAATGACGTTGCATCTACTTGGTCGGCTTTGATGGCGAGCGAGAGTGGTGCTGCTCCTATCACGTTGTTTGACGCTACGCTTCATCGTACGCGTTTTGCATGTGAAGTGAAGGGATTCGACCCGAATGCCTGGTTTGATTTCAAGGAGCAACGTAAGCTTGACCGATTTACCATGTTGGCTTACGTTGCTGCTGTTGAAGCCTATAAGGATGCCGCCCTGTCAGCTGAAGATGATCCTGCACGTGTTGGTGTGATTGTCGGCTCCGGAATGGGAGGTGTCAAGACGTTTGAGGATCAAGTAGTGGAGCACGAGAGCCAAGGCGATGACGTGCCTCATTACTCGCCGTTCCTCATACCGCGCATCATTACCGATATCGCAGCCGGGTACATTGCAATACGTTTGGGACTGAAAGGCCCCAATTTCTGCACAACAGCCGCTTGTGCGTCGTCGGCCATCGCCTTTATGTCGGCGATGAACCATATTCGTTTGGGCAAGGTAGATGCAGTGCTTGTAGGAGGTAGCGAGGCAGAGATTTGCCCCATCTCCATTGGCGGGTTCAATGCGTTGCGTGCTTTATCGACGCGCAACGATGATCCTAAGACTGCCTCTCGTCCGTTCTCGGCCTCTCGCGATGGTTTCGTGGCAGGCGAAGGAGCGGCGTGTGTCGTGCTGGAGGAGTATGAGCACGCCGTAGCTCGTGGCGCACGCATCTATGCCGAGCTAGTAGGCTACGGCTCAACGGCCGATGCGTTCCACCTTACAGCCCCTGATCCTGAGGGCGAGGGAGCGGCGCGAGTCATGCTCGATGCCATCAAGGATGCCGGCATAAAGCCTGAGGATGTGGATTACATCAACACCCATGGTACTTCCACCCCCATTGGCGATCTGGCTGAAGCAAAAGCTATCATGCGTGCCTTTGGCGACCACGCCTTCGAGATGAACCTGTCATCCACTAAGTCGATGACAGGTCACCTATTAGGCGCTTCGGGGGCGTTGGAAGCGCTGATCACCACCTTGGCACTCTACCATCAGGTAGTGCCGCCGACTATTAACCATGCCGAGGGTGACGATGACCCTAATATCGACCCGAGGCTCAACTTCACATTCAATATCCCCCAAAAGCGTGAACTGCGTTATGCAATAAGCAATGCGTTCGGCTTTGGCGGACACAATGCCGCGCTCGCCTTCCGCGCGTGGCAGAAGTAAGACCGATACCATGTTAAACGCGAACTGATTTGATAATAGTGCAAAAGACTATTTATAACCCTAACGTTTAACAAAACTGAGAAATTATGAATGTAGAACTTATTGGCGCTAACGCCGGAAAGATTTGGAATGCACTGCACGAAGGTGCTCTGACAGCCAAGGCTCTGAAGAAAGCAACCAAGCTTAAAGAGGCAGACCTTAACCTGGCATTGGGTTGGTTGGCACGCGAAGGCAAACTTGCTTTTAACGAGGCAGAGGAAGATATCATCATCGCTCTTGCATAACAAATTGACTACCAACGATACCCACCTTAACCAAGTGTGGGTATCTTTTTTTGAAAACTATCAATTGTAACGTACCATGAAACAAATCATCTTCACTCTATTGGCACTATTAACGACTTTCTGCTTTATTCGTGCGGAAGAGGTGTTTGATTTCTCCGGTTCGTTACCTCCGGGATGGAAAACTACCGTTGACCCTAAGGGTTACGAGACTACCGAACTGGCGCGAGGTACGCAGCTCGATGCATCCAATACGCTCACTTTTCCTGAGGTGCAGAACGTAAGCAAGGTGACCATCAACGGCTCGACCAACATTGACAACTATACCATTGAAGTGCGCATCGGTGAGGTGTCGTTCGGAACTAAAACGCTGCAACAGGGTAACTATCAGACTTGGGAGTTCGCCGGGCAGACAACAACAGGACAATTGCAGATCATAATAACAAAGAAAACCAAGAAGTCCGTCTGGATAAAGAAGGTAACTATTGACGGCACCTACGACAAGAGCCTCACACCAGAGGATAATCCGTTTGAGGGCTTGGAGGAGGAATACGAATACGAGGAGCCCACCATCGTTGTAAGTCATAAGTCGGAGGGCAGTAAAATCAAATTTGCCTTCATTGACAATAATATCAGGGTTACATGCATCAGCGGTACCAAGACTGAAGATTACTTTGGTCCTCTGGCTGGGCAGGGCATAACCTTTGCCGCCACCAAACCAATGAAAGCCATTGTGGTGGATGGATTTGTGCGTAAGGGATTTAGCGCCGAAACATCAGACGGCAAACTGGCATATAAAAGTTCCATGGCTATGGACTTGGAAGAAGAGCAAATCTTGGCCGTAACCGATATAAACAGCAAGACACTAACACTCACTTGCGCCAAACAATTGCGCTGCAACAAGGTGTATGTGTATTTCGATGCTAATCCCGAGATTGATATCGAGGTAGTGGAGGATATATACTCTTATGCGGATGAGACGCAAGAGCAATCGGCTATAGATATCACGTTCACCTCGCTGGAGGCAGAAGACCTGACGGAGAGTGTAGGGTATCCGTGCACCAGCCTGTACTTCTCTAATGACGAATACGATCTTGATGCTTGGGTGTTTGCCTCTTCGCTTGGCGAGCCCACCATATTGCCGTTGGGCACCTATCCTATTGCCCAGCAGCCCGAGGGCTCCTATACGCCCAACACGGTTATGGCTTCACCCGGTGGTGTGGAGGATTATGATATTCAGACCTATCTTATCACTGATTTTGAATACAACGAAAGTTCTGCCAATTGGTCGTACAACAAGGTATACTACCTCGTTTCCGGCAAGCTGACCGTGACTGAACAGGACGAGAGTGTGCGGATGAATGTTCAGGCTGTGACCTATAACGGCTCAACGGTCAATGCGACTTATGTGCTGCCCTCCGTCGAACCGATCGATGCAGTAGACAACACCGCCATAGGTCGACAGGCCACCAAGCGCCTAAGCAACGGAAGGATAATCATCGAGCGCTACGGACTGCTCTACAACATTGACGGCCAACAGATTGTCCGAGATTAACTGTAAATGACTAAATTGTAAATAGCAATGGCTTCCAACTTCATCGACTACGTCAAGATATACTGCCGCTCGGGCAAGGGCGGTGCGGGGAGTCTGCATTTCCACCGAGCCAAGTACGTTCCCAAAGGGGGCCCCGATGGCGGTGATGGTGGTCGTGGCGGGCATATTATTCTGCGCGGCAACCGCAACCTATGGACACTGCTGCACCTGAAGTACCAGAAGCATATTCAGGCTACGGATGGTGGCAAGGGTGGCGAGAGCCGTTCTTTTGGCAAGGATGGTGAGGACAGGATTATTGAGGTGCCCTGTGGTACGGTCGTTTATGATGGCGAAACGGGCGAGTGGCTGACTGAGATCAAGGAGCATGGCGAGCAAGTAATTCTGCTCAAGGGGGGGCGTGGTGGACTGGGTAACTGGCATTTCCGCACGGCTACCAACCAGGCGCCCCGTTATGCGCAGCCGGGTGAGCCTGCGCAGGAGCGCACGGTGATTATGCAGATTAAGGTGCTGGCAGATGTAGGTTTGGTGGGCTTCCCCAATGCCGGCAAATCGACGCTACTGAGTGTAGTGTCGGCTGCCAAACCCGAGATAGCCGACTATCCGTTCACTACCTTGACACCGCAGTTAGGTATTGTGTCCTACAGGGATGACCGATCGTTCTGTATGGCTGATATACCGGGAATCATCGAAGGTGCGGCCGAAGGTAAAGGATTAGGGCTGCGGTTCTTGCGGCATATAGAGCGCAATGCAGTGCTGCTGTTCATGGTGCCGGCGTGCACGGAGGATCCGAAGCATGAGTATGAAGTGCTGTTAGGTGAGTTGGAGAAGTATAACCCGCAGTTGCTGAGCAAGGCACGTATTTTAGCCGTGAGCAAGTCGGATACGATGCCGGAGGACGAGGTGCAGAAGATTGTAGCCAAGCTAGGTGACGACTACGATATCCCCGTGGTGGCGTTTTCGTCGGTAACCGGACAGGGGCTGAGTGAACTCAAGGACGTGCTCTGGGATGAACTGAGTAAGGAGCAGAACCAGGTGATCGAGATATCGCACTCGCCGCTGGATATAGAGCGTGTAGAGCGTCAGGAAGCTGAGGCAGGCAATGAGCAGAACGACGAACCACACACCATATACCTCAACGAGGTGGAGGAAGAGTGGGATTTGGACAAATACAAAGGTATCGGCTGGGATGCCTAACAGTCTGCTGCCATAAGCCGTTAGTCATTAGTCAAAAAGCCAACATGATCAAGTGGTTGGAGCAACATATTCCGCAGAAGCAGTTGGTGCTGCTGTTGAGCTTGATGGTGGGCGTATTGTCCGCCATGGCGGCGTATGTGCTTAAGTTGTTCATCCATCTCATTCAGTACGTGATTAACAGCTATCTGATAGTGGGTGAGCATTGGTGGTGGCTGATCGTTTGCCCGATGATTGGTATTGCTTTGGCTGCGTTGTTCGTCAAGTATGTGGTGCGCGACGATATATCTCACGGCATAACCAAAATCCTGTACGCCATCTCTCAACGTAAGTCGATCATTAAGCCACATAACACATGGTCGAGCCTCATAGGCAGTGGTCTGACGATCGGTTTTGGCGGTTCAGTAGGTGCAGAGGCTCCTATCGTGCTGACCGGTGCGGCTATCGGTTCTAATTTGGCAAAGCTGTTCCACCTCGACCAGAAGACGATGATGCTCATGATTGGTTGTGGTGCTGCGGGGGCAATAGGCGGCATTTTCAAGGCACCTATTGCAGGCTTGGTGTTCACGCTTGAGGTGCTGATGATGGATATAACGATGAATTCCATAGCGCCGCTATTGATCTCATCGGTCACGGCTACGGCTATAGCGTACTTTACTACAGGCTTCACGCCCATGTTCGAACTTACCACTATTGAGTCGTTCACCCTGCGGCGTATACCTTGGTATCTATTGCTGGGTGCGGTGTGCGGCTTTGTGTCGCTGTACTTCACGCGTGGAATGAACTACCTCGAGCAACGCTTCAAGAGGCTGAAGAATATGTGGGTGAAGATCGTTCTTGGCGGTTCGGTGCTTGGGGCGCTAGTCTATCTGTTCCCGCCTCTATATGGCGAGGGCTACGACACTATCCTACAGCTCTTTAGCGACAACCCTCAGGCGGGGCTTGAGTATAGTCCGCTGGCGCGGCTCGGTGAGGGCACATGGGTTATTATTGCTTACTTCTCACTCGTGCTGCTGCTCAAGATCGTTGCCTCGGTCGCGACCAACGGCGGTGGCGGTGTAGGCGGAATATTTGCTCCCTCGCTGTTCATGGGTGCCTTGACGGGCTTTCTGTGCGCTTACCTGCTCAAGTTGGTGGGCATCAATGTTCCGGTAGTTAATTTCACGTTGGTGGGTATGTCCGGACTCATGTCGGGTGTGATGCATGCGCCGCTGACGGGTATCTTCCTCATAGCCGAGCTCACGGGTGGCTATCACCTCTTGATGCCGCTGATGATTGTTGCTGTGGTATCGTACCTGACGATCATGCTCTTCGAGCCTCATAGCTTGTATGCCATGCGTCTGGCTCAGAAGGGCGAACTGCTCACACACAACAAGGACCGTTCTGTGCTCACGCTGCTCAAGATGGATAATGTGCTGGAGACCGACCTACGTACCGTCTCGCCCGAGATGACCCTGGGACAGCTCGTCAAGGTCATTGCCGACAGCAAGCGTAACCTCTTCCCCGTGGTGGATGACCGAGGCGAACTGCAGGGTATACTCCTGCTTGATGAGGTCAGAAACATCATGTTCCAACCCCGGCTGTACAACCGTTTCACCGTAGCGCAGTTGATGAACTACCCACAGGCCGTGCTGCGTCGTGATATGCCTATGGAACGTGTCATGGAGCTCTTCGAGGACACCGGGGCGTGGAACTTGCCGGTGGTGGATGAGCACAACAAGTACCTGGGCTTTGTATCCAAATCGAAGATATTCAACTCCTATCGTCATGTGCTTGTGCACTTCTCCGACGAGTAGTCATTACTTCCTATGCAGCCATCTGACTCGCATACTATGCTCTTGCAACCTATTGCTTATGCACACAACGGGTTCACCGATAAGTTCGGCATCCCTCGTCAGGTGCCGGAGCACACCTGTCTGCGCACCCGCATCGTGTTCTGCCCCGCCTACCGCAACAACGATGCTATCCGCGGCATTGAGCAGTTCAGCCATCTGTGGCTCGTCTGGGGCTTCCATGAGGCTGTCCGAGGCTCCCAACACAATGCGACTGTTCGTCCGCCACGCCTGGGCGGCAATACACGTGTGGGCGTGTTCGCCTCGCGTTCGCCATACCGTCCCAACCCGCTGGGCTTGACCTCTGTCAGATTGGTCGGCGTGGAGCATACGCCGCACGAGGGCGCCGTGCTTGTTGTGGAAGGCGCAGATATGCTTGATGGCACACCAATATATGATATCAAGCCCTACGTGCGATATGCCGACTGCCATGCGGACAGCCGGGATGGGTTTGTTGATACCACGCCGCGCCGGTTGCTAAAGGTGGTGTGGCCTGAGTCGCACCCCATGCAACTGCCTATGGATGAACTGCAGGAGGTGCTGGAGCAAGACCCGCGTCCGGCGTACCACTCCGATCCCGAGCGCGTCTATGGCCTGGACTATGCTGACTGGAATATTCATTTCCGCGTCTGTGATGACATGCTGTTCATCACTGACATACGTCGCATATGATTGTATCCCATAAGTGCGCATAAAAATCCTCCGCCTATCGTTTGAGATAGATGCGGAGGATTATTCTTGCTGTTCAGTAGCGACGCTTAGGGTACGCGGGATCAGATGTATTTGCGCACTTGTTCGTGGTCGTCGAAATGATGCTTAACGCCCTTGATTATCTGGTAATCTTCATGCCCCTTGCCTGCG
Organism: uncultured Bacteroidales bacterium; assembly: GCA_946403215.1. GTDB lineage: Bacteria > Bacteroidota > Bacteroidia > Bacteroidales > Paludibacteraceae > Colicola. Next base: position 90,607 of record CAMIZG010000002.1, read on the forward strand.
ATGAGGATTACATCGTTCAGTTGGGCGAGTGTGCAGGCGGTCTGGATGGCAGTTGCACGATCCTCGATAACGAGGGTGCTCCGCAACTCATCTTCGGTCAGGCCATCAGTCATATCCTTTAGGATGTCCTTGGGCTCCTCGTCACGCGGGTTGTCGGAGGTGAGAATGAGTTGCTCACTGCCGCGTTTGGCAATCTGCGCCATCATCGGGCGTTTGCCTTTGTCGCGGTTACCACCGCAGCCTACTACGGTTATGAGTTTGGCGCTTTCTTTCTTTATCTCGCGGATGGTGCGGATGACATTATCCACGGCATCGGGTGTATGGGCGTAGTCAACGATGGCTGTCCAGCCTCTAGGTGAGCGGATGGTCTCAAAGCGGCCATTCACAGGTTTCAATGCGCTGAGTACGCGTAGCACCTCGAGTCGGTCGAAGCCCAGGCAGAGTGCAGCGCTATAGATACAGAGCAGGTTAGACACATTGAATCGCCCTACGAGTGGCACGAACACCTCCTGACCATCGATGCTGAGCAGCATACCGTCAAAGCCCTCTTCGAGGATCTTGCCGCGGTGGTCGGCCATGGTCTGGGTGGAGTAGGTATAGACACGTGCGCAGGTGTTCTGTGTCATGACGAGTCCGTTCTTGTCGTCTGCATTGGTAACTGCAAAAGTACTCTTGGCGAGACCATCAAACAGGCGCTTCTTGGTGTCACGGTAGTTGTCGAAGGTCTTGTGGTAATCAATATGGTCACGCGTCAGATTGGTGAACAGCGCGCCGTTGAATTGAAGTCCGGCTATACGCTCTTGCGCAATCGAGTGGCTACTGACCTCCATGAAGGCGTACTCGCATCCGGCATCCACCATCTGTGCCAGCAGGGCATTGAGCGCGAGTGCGTCGGGCGTGGTGTGCGTCGAAGGGAAAGCCTGCCCATCGACATAATAGACGACGGTGGATAGCAATCCTGCCTTGTGCCCCATGGCGCGCGTCATCTCGTAAAGCAGGGTGGCGATGGTTGTCTTGCCGTTGGTGCCGGTTACTCCGACAAGCGTGAGCTTCTCGCTGGGGCGGTCGTACCACTGATGTGCCAGGCGGCCGAGAGCCTCCTCGGAGTTCTTGACAAGCACGTATGTAAGGCTCTCCTGCGGCTGCTGTGGCAGGTAGTCTGGGTTGTCGAGCACGATGACGCGTGCCCCCTGGTCGATGCATGACGGAATGAATGTGTGACCGTCCACTGCTGTGCCGGCTTGGGCTACAAAGAGGTCACCGGGCTCAATCTTGCGGGAATCGAACTGGATAGCATGAATGTCAGTGTCCGTACGTCCAATGATGCGTAGCGGCTCAATGGCTGATAATAGATCCGATAATATCATAATTATTTCCTTTTTTCGTATACTAATGAGTCTCCTTGGATAATATAATATCCGGAATAGACAATGGCTTTCTCCGCGATTTGACGAACGACCGAGCCGCAGTCCAAACCGGCATCGTACGCGCCGTAGTTCTTCGGGAACTCTACCATACAGATACAGGAGTATTGGGGTTTATCCTCGGGGAAGTAGCCAACAAATGTCATTCGGTGTTCACGCGACTGGTATTTTCCGTTGCGGAACAACTGAGCAGTACCTGTCTTACCGGCTATTGGCGCGAGTTTTGACTGCGCTTTTGGTGTTCCCCATGGCAAGCGGGATGCCGTACCGAGCTTATTGTCCCATACTACGTCATGCAGGCCAGCTTGAACATCCTTGAGCGTGCTGCGTCGGCACATGCTGCTCTTCAGCGTCTCAGTATCGAATTTGCGAATTACTTCCTCGCCATCCATGATGCGCTCAACCAAGTATGGCCGTATCATCTTGCCGTCGTTGGCTATACCGTTGTAGAACGTGAGGATCTGCAGGGGCGTGAGCTCAACCGAATAGCCGTACGCCATACGCGACAGGGTCACGGCATCCTTAGGCACGTCAATGCGCGGCTTTTGTGCACCCGGAATCTCGGAATAGACGCTGTCTCGGATGCCCATACTTTGAAGTTTGTCAACAAACTTGGCTGCTTTCTTGTCGTAACTCTGTAGAATCATCTTGGCGAAGGCGATGTTCGACGACACGGCCAGTGCGCTGCGCAGGGTGAGCACGGTGTCGAACTTATGGGCGTCGGTGTGCGTGGCGTTCAGATACTTCCAACCGGCCTTATAGATCTCAAAACTATCGGTAAGGTTAACCTTGCCATCGTCGAGTGCCGCCATCATTGAGATGGTCTTGAAGGTTGAGCCTGGCTCAACGCGTGTAACGGCGTGGTTGGCTTTTTCGCTATAGGTGCCGTCGGTGTTGCGGTCGAGGTTACAGATGGCGCGTATCTTGCCGCTGTGGGTTTCCATGAGGATGCAGCAGCCCCAGTCAGCCTGTGTGCGCTCCAGGCAACCTCGTAGGGCGGTCTCGGTTATATCAAGCAGGTTGGCATCGAGGGTGGTGACTATGTCATAGCCATTGACAGCCTCGCGCACCGGCACGAACTCCCAGCGTCCGCCCATGCGCTCGCGTAGCGACAGTCCGTCAATGCCATGCAGGTCGTTTTCGAAGGTCTTCTCCAGACCGGAGTTGCCCTTACCGCTACTGAGGATATTGCCAATGGTGCGTGAGGCGAGTGAGCCGAATGGTTTCTTGCGTTGTGGCTTGCTCTCGAACCATATACCCGATTGGTAGTAACCGCGTCGGAAGAGCGGCAGATGTTCAATCTCGCGTTTCTGGATGAACGATACGCGGTGGGGGCAAAGCTTGAGGTAACTGCCGTTTTCGCGCTGCTGGCCGCTTGCGGTTTTGCCGTTCTTGGTGCGGAAGGATCGGGTAATCATCTGCTTGTATTCGCCAGCCGACTTTTCGGGCAGGATACGGCTCAGACCGATGGATATGCTGTCGATATATCGATAAAACAGCGTATCGCCTCCCTGATGCAACGCAGGCACGCGAGTATCCATATAAACGTAGTAGCCCGGAATACTGCTGGCGAGTAGACGCCCCTCGCAGTCGAGAATATTACCTCGCTGCGGGTCGATGATCTTTTCCACGGGCTTGGTGGGCGTGTTGCCGCCAAGCAGGGCATCGCGCTGGAACCATTGTATGCGGACTATATACACCAATACCGCCGCAAAGCCTGCCGCGATAAGCAGAAACACCAGCGCGAAGCGGAAGATAGTATTTTGTCGGTTGTCAGGCATGAGGCTATTTGATAACGATGACAGGTGTGTTGGCTTCGCGGAGTTTGCTGCCGTTGTCCTTTAGTTGGCGTGCAATGGCTGACTGCCGAGTGCTATTGACCAGTTCCGAACTGATGGTCAGTTCCTCGTTTCGGGCATCCTGCAACTCCTTCTTCAGCGCGCCGATACGCACGTACTGCCACTCGGACACGAACCCCATCAGTATGCTGATGAAGATATAAAAGCCGATGAGCGCCAGTAAGCGGTAGTGGCGGGATATACGTTCGCTGCGGAAGATATCTCCGTTCAAGATCTGTTGTAGTATGCTGAGGCGTTTGTCCATACGATTGGTTGTTTAGCAGCCAAGGTCGGCTGTCGTTTTTTCTGCTACGCGTAGTTTGGCGGAGCGTGCGCGAGGGTTGCGTGCGACCTCGTCGGGTGATGCGCTGCGGCCTTTCTCAATCACCTTGAATGGGGTGAGCGGGTTACCGTAGAAGTCCTTTTCTATCGTACCCTCGGTGTTGCCTGAGCGCATGAAGTTCTTGACTATGCGGTCTTCGAGCGAGTGATAGGTCAGTATAACCAATCGTCCTCCGGGTGCGAGTAGTTGCGTGCCGGCCTGTAGCAGTTCGCGCAAGGCGCCCAGTTCGTCGTTGACTTCTATACGCAGGGCTTGGAAGAGTCGCGCTGCATCCTGCTTGTCTTTGAGCCGCACGCAGTCGTGTAACTGCTGGGTGGTGAGAATAGCCTGCTTCGAGCGTTGGCTGACTATCTGCCGTGCTATAGCGCGCGAGTCGCGGAACTCGCCGTAGAGGTAGAGCACGCGTGCCAGATCTTCCTCGCTGTAGGAGTTGATGATATCCGCAGCTGTGAGTCGTTGGCGGCTGTTCATGCGCATGTCAAGCGGAGCATCGTAGCGGAACGAGAATCCGCGTTCTGGGGCATCGAAGTGATGAAAACTGACTCCTAAGTCTGCCAGAATACCATCCAACTGCGTCACACCGTAGTAATCCATGAAGTTAGCCACATAGCGGAAATTACTGCGCACGAAGGTGAAGCGCTCGTCGTCGATGCGGTTGGCGTATGCATCCGAATCTTGGTCTATACCATACAGGTGCGAGTTTGTTCCCATGCGAGCTATGATACCCCGGCTATGTCCTCCGCCACCAAAAGTGGCATCAACGAAGTACTGTGCCTTGCCGGGGTCAATGAGCAAACCATCTAGCACTTCGCTCAACATCGCAGGAATATGATATACTACTTCTGTATCCATCGCCTAAAAGCTCACATCTTTCAACTTTCAACAACATCTACACCCTGAACTGCAGGGCATGGTGGATGCAGTGCACTTCGCATGGACCTAATATATTGTGAAGGATACCATCCGCCTCAAAGAGCAGATGTTCCTCCGTTTCCATGCGGATATCCTTACCCACGTAAGCGTGGATGAACGGCAGTTCGGTCAGTCGTCCGTTGAACAGGTGTGGCAGTGCCTTGATAATCTGTATGAGGGTAGGCTTGCACACGAACATCCCATGGAACACGCCATCCTGCGGGTCGGCATCTGGGTTTTGCTTGATGCCACCGCCGGAATATGGGCCATTTCCGACGTTCATGGTGAACAGCGCCTCATCTACCAGCACCTCACCATCCACTACCAGTTGCATCGGGATTGGCTTTTGTTGTACGATAGCACCTATTAGTCCGATCAGGTAGTTCACATGGTGCGAGCCGAGGTAGTACTTGAGTCTTTCGGCTTTCTGGCAGCAGAGGGGGTCGACGCCAAAGCCCACGGAATTGATGAAGTAGCGGTGGTGCTCAATATGGTTGCGCCAGTAAGTGACACATCCTACGTCAAGCGGATGCCCCTTGCCCGATAGGAAGCGTTCGATTGCATCGCGGTAGTTCTTGGTCAGGTTCCAGTACCGTCCCCAGTCGTTGCCTGTGCCGCGCGGCATCAGTCCAAGTTGGATCTTCCGCCGTTGCTCTGCAGTGATTTTGGCTCGCATGATACCATTGAGCGACTCGGACAGCGTGCCGTCGCCACCGATAACGAGTATCTCGTCGCAACCATAATCCTCCACCAGTTCGCGTGCCAGTTCGGTAGCATGTGCGGCGTATTTGGTTACGCGGAACTCATATGGTATATGTCGCTCGCGCAACAGATTCCACAGGTACATTCGCTGCCTGCGGTAGGCTTTCTTACCCGATTTGGGATTAATAATTACTCCAAGCATCTGTTCTCAATTTAGTTCTTCAGTAAAGCGGCGAATTGTTCGGCTTCCTCCAATTGTTCAATCTTCCCTACATCCATCATCTTATAGTGTTGCGGCACGTAGGCACGTATCACGCCGGTCTGCCGGCTCACAACAGACAAGTATGCATCAATGAGCGAGAACTTCTCGCCGTCCTGTTCTCTTACTTTCCTTAGTTCGGCGAAGAACGCGGGTTCAACGATCTGCATGCCGGAGAAGGCCAACATCCTTAAGCCGCTCACCATCAAACCTGACGGTTTTACCTCTCCGGTTGCAATATTCATCCATCCGCGTAACTCTCCTTGTTCATCAAACAGCAAGTAGCGCTGCGTCTCGCGTTCGGATACCACGACGGTAGCTATAGGCCTCTGGCTATTGTGTGCCGCGATGAGTTGCCCGAGGTGGATGTTTGACAATATATCTACGTTGCATACTAGCACAGGTGCGTCTTCTCCGAGCAGTGGTGCTGCTTTGATTAGCCCTCCTCCTGTCTCGAGCAGTTTCTCGCGTTCGTCGCTGATCTGCACCTTGCATCCGAAGCCGTTGTTCTGTGCCAAATGGTCGATGATCTGCTCGGCGAAGTGGTGAACGTTGACCACTATATCGTTGATTCCGGTGTTGCGCAGTCGTTCGATCTGCCATTGCAGTAGCGTCTTGCCTGCCAGGGGCAGCAAGGCTTTCGGATGGCTATTGGTGAACGGCTTGAGGCGTGTGCCTAACCCTGCCGCAAAGATCATCGCTTTCATTGTACTGATTGTTTTTGAGAGCGAGTTATTTTTCCACTTCCGCTAGTACGCGTTCCACGTTCTGTTCGCGGTGGATGAGTCGCACTTCTACGCCGAACTTCTCATTGATATGCTCAGCCATCTTCTCTGCAGCATAAACTGAGCGGTGTTGTCCGCCGGTGCAGCCGAAACTGACCATCAGGCTGGTGAACCCACGGTCTTTGTATCGCTTGACGCTGGCGTCTACGAGCCGGTAGGCGGCATCCAGGAATGGGAAGATCTCGCCGTCATCCTCAAGGAACTTAATCACGGGCTCATCCCTACCTGTGTAGTGATTATAACGCTCATACTTACCGGGGTTGTTCACAGCGCGGCAGTCGAAAACGAATCCGCCACCGTTGCCGCTATCGTCCGCAGGAATTCCTTTCTTGAACGAGAAAGAGTACACCTTTACCACCAGCGGTCTGCGGACGTTCACCTCCTTGAACTGCTTCATCTCCGTCATCTCGTGTAGCACCTCGATTAGGTAAGGGTAGTCGTCGGCTGCATCTTTGAGCAGACGGCGCAGGTTCTCTATCGCAAACGGTATTGACTGCAGGAAGTGGGGTTTCTTCTCGAAGTACCCGCGGAAGCCGTACGCTCCGAGCACCTGCATCGTTCGGAACAGCACAAAGTGCCGCAGCGTGGCGTAGAACGCCGGTTTGTCCACCGGCATGTACTTGGCAAGTTCGTCGAGGTACTCTTCGATGAGTTCATGCCGTAGTTCGTCGTGGAAGTTTGCCTTGGCTTGCCATAGGAATGAAGCGACGTCGTAATAGATGGGACCTCGCCTACCGCCCTGGTAGTCGATGAAGTACGGCACGAGTTCATTGGGGGTGTTGCGCGCAACCATGACATTGCGGCTCTGGAAGTCGCGATACATAAAGGCGTTCATCTGCTTCTGCTCAAGCAGGATATATGCCAGACGCTCAAACTCGTTCTCGAGTTTATCCTCTTGGAACTCCACCCCCGTGGCTTTGAGGAAGCAGTACTTGAAGTAGTTGAGATCCCAGCGTATGCTCCTAAGGTTGAACTCCGGTTGCGGATAGCACACGTTGAAGTCGAAGTCCTCAGCGGCTTTTACCTGAAATTGCGCGAGCGCGCGTATAGTTTTCCTCAGCATCACCTTCTCGCTCTCGCAGAATACGCCCGTCTTACGTCCTTCGGCTATATAGTCGAAGAGTAGGGTGTTTCCCAGATCTTGCTGCACGTACTGCATCTCATCGTCGCTGACGGCGAGTACACGTGGCACGTTGAGCCCTTGGCTGGCGAAGTGGGCAGACATAGTAAGGAAAGCGTGGTTCTCGTCACGCGACGTACCCTCTACGCCGATAAGCGAAACGGATTTGTCCTCGCTCCAGATGCGGTGGTACCGTCGGTTACTGCCCGACGCGGTCAGGGCTATTTGTTCGCCGGCTGCCAGACCGGTTGCTTGAGTGAAGAGTTGTGATAGTTGCATGGTATCAGAGCGTATAAACGAAGCTGACGTGCCACTGCCACTCGGACATTCTGTCGGGTGAGTATATAGGTGTGCGTATCAGATTGTTGAGTCCGAAGTCGTACCCTGCTTCCAAGCGATAAACATCCCAGGTGAAGCCTCCTCCAACACCCATCATGATGTTGGTGCGGAAGAGTTCTTTGGCTACATACTTGTCGTAGGTTTCAAGATGTTTTCCTTGTGCAAGCAACCACTCGCGTGTGCCGTCACTGACATCAGCCTTGACGTAATCGGTCTGCGCCAAGCCGATCATGAGTTGGGGGCCGCCGTAGAAGTGCATGCTCAGTTGCTTCCAAAGGGGTATGTTATACTGCACGCGCACAGGGATAGTCAGCGCGTGCTCCACTATATGGTTATTAACCACTTCCGATTGCACCTGTTCCGGACTGACCGAACGGTAGTGCTGACGACTAATGCCGTACAGAACACTGTACAACACCCCTATATTGACTGAGAATCGCTTAGGAAGAAATAGCTCGAATTGAGCGCCTACGCGTGCGCCATGTAGGTAAAGAGCACTGACCGTGTCACTGGTCATGCGCTGATGGTCTTGGGCGTAACCCGCTTCCAGATGGTAGGCGATGCCAAAGGAATAATTTTCTTGTGGTTTCTCAGTGCGGGTAGGGTCAAAGAAGTCATGCTGCTCCAAGCCCGCTTCGCGGATAGATTTATCTTGCGCATACAATGTACTGCTCACGCCTGACAGGCATGCCAAGGACAAGATAATAGCTATAAAATGGCTTTTCATTCTGAATTGTGCTGATTTTTGACATGCAAAGATACTAAAAACAAATGGAAAGTGCAAATAATTGTGCATTTTTTGAACTTTTTCTCGCGAAAATTTGCATAATTGAAAATAAATTTGTACTTTTGCATGCTTTTTCCGCGAAAGAGCCCCGCCAAAGTGTCACAAGACCATCACGGGTACCCGATGCAAACCAGCGAATCGTTTGCGGTAGGGGGGCGGAGGCAATCGTGTGTTTTATATCGCAACATGACATCCGATAGCACGATTTGCCGAACGCAAAGGTCCATTCGTCTATCGGTTAGGACGAGAGATTTTCATTCTCTAAAGAGCAGTTCGACTCTGCTATGGACTACCACTTTCCTCTCAAAAGAATCTTGTTGGCTAAGCAATTAGCAAGATCGTGTAAATGTAAACATTTATCACTAACAAACAAAACAACGAGAGTAGTTGACTCTCATTAGAACGATGGCAAATCACAAATCATCACTGAAGCGCATACGCCAGACCGCGACCCGCAAGGCCCGCAATCATTATTATGCAAAAACCGCTCGCAACGCTGTTCGCGACCTCCGCGCCACGACCGACAAAGCTGCTGCTGCAGCAATGTTGCCGAAGGTAAGTTCGTTGCTTGACAAGCTGGCAAAGCGCAACATTATCCATGACAACAAGGCCGCTAACTTGAAATCGAAGTTGGCTATCTACATCAATAAGCTCGCTTAATTGGTGTGGTGTTGATGGAATATGGGGCTGCCAACTATGGTAGCCCTATTTTTCGCTTTCGATAAACAACAAATGCAATATACTATGAATGACTTTTTGAAATACGCTACATCACAGGGCATGAACAGCATGCATGTGGAGCGAGTGATGCGTGACTCTATGGGCACGCAGCCTAAGGCAAACTATATCAGCCCTTCTATTCTTGAGGAGCGTCAACTCAACGTGACGCAGATGGATGTGTTCTCTCGGCTGATGATGGATCGCATCATCTTCCTCGGCACGGAGATTAACGACTATACGGCTAATGTGATTGAGGCGCAACTGCTGTACCTCAACTCCAGTGATCCTGACCGCGATATTCACCTGTACCTGAATACGCCGGGTGGATCGGTATATGCCGGTTTAGGTATATACGACACGATTCAGTTCGTTTCATCCAAGGTGAGCACGATGTGCACGGGTATTGCCGCGTCGATGGGAGCTGTGCTGTTGGTGGCCGGCGAGGCGGGTATGCGTAGCGCGCTCCCGCACTCACGCGTGATGATCCATCAGCCGATGGGGGGCATACAAGGTCAGGCCAGTGATATAGAGATCACCGCACGCGAGATACTCAAACTCAAGGACGAACTCTACCAGATCATAGCCGATCACTCGCATCAGACAATCGACAAGATCCGTCAGGATGCCGACCGTGACTACTGGATGACAGCCCAAGAGGCTCTGGAGTACGGTATGATTGACCGCGTATATACCAAATCGGAGAGATAATATGCAGCAGCCAAATTGGTTGCTATAAAAGAACAAAAAATGAGTAAGAAAGATAGAGGACGTTGCTCGTTCTGCGGCAGAGAGGTGCCATTCGAGCAGCTTTTCCAGGGCACGGACGGACGGTTTATTTGTTTTGACTGCGTGGAGAACGCGCACGAGATAATCGAAGAGCAGTACCAACTTAGCAACGGTGCCGGTGGAGTAGAGGAAGACCGCAAGCGCAAGAAAGAAAAGGAGCGCAAGGAAGCTTCAGCCGCAGGTATCATGAACTCCGGCAAACTTGACATGCAGTCCCTACCCAAGCCAATGCAGATCAAGGAGTTCCTTGACCAGTACGTGATTGGTCAGGATGATGCGAAAAAGCATCTGTCTGTAGCCGTGTATAACCACTATAAGCGTTTGCTGCAGCCGGACACCAACGATGGCGTGGAGATAGAGAAGTCGAACATTATCCTTGTGGGCTCGACCGGAACCGGCAAGACCCTGATGGCGCGCACGATAGCCAAGATGCTGGCTGTGCCGTTTACCATTGTAGATGCTACGGTGCTAACCGAAGCGGGTTACGTGGGCGAGGATGTGGAGTCGCTGTTGGTACGTCTGCTGCAAGAGGCCGATTATGACCTGGAGCAGACTGAGCGTGGCATCGTGTTCATCGACGAGATCGACAAGATAGCCCGCAAGAGCGATAACCCATCCATCACACGTGACGTATCTGGCGAAGGTGTGCAGCAAGGCTTGCTCAAACTACTGGAGGGAGCGATAGTGAATGTGCCGCCCAAAGGTGGAAGGAAGCATCCGGAGCAGGAGTTTATCCATGTGAATACGCAGAATATACTATTCATCTGCGGTGGAGCGTTTGACGGCATAGAGAAGAAGATCGCCCAACGCCTGAACACGCAGGTGGTAGGCTTTGAGTCGCAGTCCAAAACCAAGCGAATAGATAAAGATAATATGCTGCAGTACATCGCTCCGCAGGACCTTAAGTCGTTCGGACTGATACCAGAGATTATCGGTCGTCTGCCAATCATCACCTACCTTGAGCCGCTCGATCGCGCGGCACTCAAGCGTATATTGACTGACCCGAAGAACGCCATCACCAAGCAGTACCAGAAACTGATGCAGATGGATGGCATCGAGCTCACATTTGAGGATAGTGCACTTGACTACATCGTGGATAAAGCCATCGAGTTCAAACTCGGCGCACGTGGACTGCGCAGCCTGACGGAGACCATCATGATGGATACGATGTTCGATATACCCAAAGAGAATTGCGTAGTGACTCGCCAGATGGCCGAGGAGAAACTTGCCAAGATTGATGCCAACAGGCTGGTGGCGTAAAGACGAAAGAGAACGATGGATGTCTTAATTGTTAGCATAGCAATAGGTGTGGTAGGCGCTCTGATGGGTGCCCTGATAGTGTGGCTGGTGGTTCGTCATCAGCAGAATATGCATGATAAGCGTCAGCAGGAGTTGGCTGAGATGCAGCAACGGCTGACTACGGAATTTGAGAACATTGCCAACAAAGTGCTGCAGCAACGTCAGGAAGAACTGTCGCAGCAGAGCAGCAAGCAGATCAATGATATACTACAGCCACTCAACGAACGCATCAAGGACTTCCGCGAACAAGTGACCAATGCATTCAGTCAGGAGACACGCGAGAAAGCCTCGCTGCAAGCCGAACTCAAGCAACTCATCGAACTCAACCAAACGCTATCGAAAGATGCTACCAGCCTGACGCAGGCGCTCAAAGGTGACGTGAAGAAACAGGGCAACTGGGGAGAGTTCATTCTGGAGAAAGTGCTGGAAGCATCAGGTCTGCGCAAAGGAGTGGAATACGACCGTGAGGTGGTAGTGCATGGCGTGGAAGGTGATACCTTGCGCCCTGATGTGATCATCCGCATGCCTGACAACAAGCAGATCATTATTGACTCCAAGGTATCGCTTGTTGCCTATGAGCAGTTGCAGCATGCAGAAGGCGAAGAGAAGTACAAAGCTGTCCTGAAGGCGCACGTGGAGTCGCTCAAGCAGCATGTGAAAGAACTCTATGACAAGCAGTACCAGCGCGCTACAGGACTGAATACGCCGGATTTTGTGCTTATGTTCGTGCCGATTGAGGCGTCTTATAGTGTGGCGATACAGGCTGACAGTACGCTCTATGATTATGCGTTGGAGCGGAAGATCGTGATTGTAAGTCCGACCACCTTGCTTGCCACGTTGCACACAATCAGTTATGTGTGGAAGCAGGAGAACCAGAGCAAGAATGCTATGGAGATAGCGCGTTTGGCAGGTGCGATGTACGACAAGCTTAGCGGTGCATTGGAGGATTTTCAGAAAGTACAGAAGAGTCTGGATGCCGCGCAGAAAGCTTACAGCGAGACCTACAAGAAACTCTCCGACGGCAACGGCAATGTGCTGCGCACCGCAGAGAAGATCCGCGAACTTGGTGCCAAAACGAGCAAGTCGCTACCATTATCCGCTGAAGCTGAGTAAGAACAGACATGATACATAAACAAAGGGGCGTGCCGCAAAGCACGCCCCTTTACTGTTAGGGAAGTAGATACTACTCGTCCTCCTTGAGGCTCTCCTGGTAAGCCTTGAGCAACTTGTCCTGAACATCGCCCGGAACGAGCTCGTAGTCCTTGAACTTCATGGTGAACGTAGCGCGACCGCCGGTCAGTGATGACAGCGTTGTCGAGTACGACGACATCTCTGCCAGAGGAATCTGGGCGCTCAGGCGGGTGAAGTTCTTCTCAGTATGCATGCCCAGAACCATGCCTCGACGGCCGGTGATGTCGGACATAACATCACCCATCATATCCGACGGAACGAATACCTCAACGTCGTAGATCGGCTCCAGTACCTTCGGGTTAGCGTTGCGGAACGCCTCGGCAAAGGCGTTACGGCCTGCCAGACGGAAGGAGATTTCGTTGGAGTCAACCGGGTGCATCTTACCATCATATATAATGACGCGCACGTCACGCGCATACGAGCCCGTGAGAGGTCCTTGCTCCATACGATCCATCAAACCCTTCAGGATAGCCGGGATGAAGCGTGCGTCGATGGCACCACCAACGATCGAGTTGATCAGCACGAGCTTGCCGCCCCACTCCAGGGGTATCTCCTGCGTGTCCTTAACGCTTATGCGGTACTCCTGGTTGCCGAACTTGTAAACCTCCTTAACAGGTACGCCTTCCTCATACGGTTCAACGATCAGGTGCACCTCACCGAACTGACCTGAACCACCGGACTGCTTCTTGTGACGATAGTCGGCACGTGCAGCCTTGGTAATCGTCTCACGATACGGAATCTTCGGCTCTTCGAAGGTTACCATCATCTTATCGTTGTTCTCCAGACGCCACTTCAGGGTACGCAGGTGGAACTCACCTTGTCCGCTAACGATGGTCTGCTTGAGCTCCTTGCTCTGCTCGATGAGCCAGGTCGGATCTTCCTCGTGCATACGGGTCAGCAGGGCACTGAGTTTCTCAGCCTCCTGCTCGTTGTTCGGGCGGATAGCACGACGGTACTTGGGATCAGGATAACTGATCGGAGCGTACTGCAGTTCGCACTCCTTGGCGTTGAGGGTGTTGCCGGTGCGGGTGTCTTTGAGCTTAACGGTAGCAGCTATGTCGCCTGCAGCTACTTCGTCAACCGGTACGCGGATGCTGCCATCGATAGCGTAGAGCTGAGAGATGCGCTCTTTCGAACCACGATCCATGTTAACCAGGTCGTCAGCAGCGCGTACTGTCCCCTGCAGAACTTTGAAGTAGTTAACCTCACCGATGTGCGGTTCAACCGATGTCTTGAAGATGAACATCGATGTCGGGGCAGCAGCGTCGGGAGCCACCTCTGTGCCGTCAACGGCTATGGGCTTCGGTGCGTCAGCAACTGACGGCGCCATCTCGCCAAGGAACTCCATCAAGCGGCGTACACCCATGTCGCGGGTACCGGATGCGCAGATAACAGGCAGGATTCCACCGTCCTTGAAGACAACGCGGATACCTTCCAAAGTCTCATCCAGGCTCAGTTCGCCCTGATCGAAGAACTTCTCCATCAGTTCGTCATTGGCCTCGGCTGCGCGCTCCATCACTTCAGCCAACAGGCTCTCGGCCTTAGCTTGCTCCTCAGCGGGGATATCTTTGAGCTCAGGGGCACCGCCCTCGGCTTTCCAAACGAGCATCTTACGCTTCAGTACGTCGATAGCGGCGTTGAAACCTGCACCCGGGTTAACGGGGTACTGCAGCACTACCACGTGGTTGCCGAAGTTCTCCTTCAGTCCCTCAAGTGTGCGGTCGATGTTAGCGTTCTCGTGGTCGCACTTGTTAACGAGGAACACCACGGGTTTCTTGGCGTTCTCAGCCAGGCGGAAGTTGTTCTGCGTACCTACCTCTACGCCACCATTGGCGGTCAGGGTGATGATAGCCGTATCGCACACGTGCAGTGCACTGATGGCACCACCACAGAAGTCGTCGGAACCCGGGCAGTCGATGATGTTCAGTTTTTTGCCGGCGAACTCGATGTTACAAACGGTGGAGAACACCGAGTAGCCGTACTCCTTTTCTACGGGGAAGTAGTCGCATACGGTTGATTGAGCCTCCACCGTGCCACGACGTTTGATCACTCCGCTCTCGAAGAGCATAGCCTCCATCAGAGTGGTCTTACCTGAGCCACTACCTCCCATCAAGGCAATGTTCTTGATTTCATTTGCATGATACACTTTAGCCATAATTCAATAGTATTAAAGATTCAAAATTTGTTATTCGTGATTATTTTTGCTTTGCAGTTTTTTCAATAGGTCTTCTGCGTGCTTGAATGCCGGCCAGCGTTTGAGTAGGATCTTAGCCTGCCGGATTGCTTTGTCGTGCTGGTTGTTGTACTCGTAACATTGTGCGAGCGCATAGGCTTGCGAAGCGTACGCCCAATTGTACTTGTTCTGCTCGGCGTTAGCGGCGAATATGCTATCGGCGCGTTCGTACTCTGCCTGTGCCATTTGCTTGTTGCCTCCGAGCAGTCGCGGTGCGTAGAAGTGCACGTTGCCTTGTATGCCCCATGAGAGGGGTTGTGTACTATCAGCGACTATCGCTTGCTCGGCGTGGTGGAAGATTGCCTGCTTATGACTTATTACCTGCCGTTTGGTCAGTGCCAGGAGGTAGGTACTGTGCGCGGATTTATATACGTGCCAAATGGCTTTAGGCAGTTGGTTTTCCAGCGCATCGATGTGCCGACCGAACTGCTGTACATAAGGCAGCGCATAATCCTTGCCAATGGTCATCAGCACACCACAATAGCCATATTCGTAGTTCAGCACTCGCTCGCGTTCTGCATCGTTGAGCGCACTCCAGTCTGTCTGGTCGATGAAGGCCTTCCAGACGTTCATGTCAGCTCTGAGGTAGGCATCGAAGAGTTGCTCGTCGGAGTATTGGGCAAACGCCTGTACTCCAACAAGCAACAGTGCCAATAGACCTATCAGTCTGCTGTGCTTCATTTTCCGGCCTGCTCGAGTTTGAGCGTGATGGTCGGCTGGTCGCAAACCTCCGTCGGGCCGTAATATTGAATCGGTCCCGGATAGATGTAACTGGTGTTAGCGTCAGCCCATTCGGCGCGGTGTGCAGCAAAGTACTTGAACGGTGCTCCGTCCAGCGTTACCAGTGCTTTCTGGATCACGGGTTTCATCTTGCCATTGCGCTTCTCCATGTTCATCATCATTGTGATAGGCACACCACCTGCTATCCACTCGGCAGCAGGCTTGGTCAGGTTGCGCACGAGCGACATATATCCGGTCTTGCCGGCAGCGATCAGGTGCGTAGCTGTTATGCCGATCGAGTAGCAGTAGTCGGCATCGAAGTTCGAAGGTATTGCGCAGCGTCCTTCGTAGCCGAAGAAGTGGTTGAGTGCAGCAAACTTGCCTTTGTAGGTTCCGGCAGCCTTCAGCTGTGCCAGACGCTTGCCTACCATCTCAATGAGCAACTTCTCGGTCTCGATCTGGCTTACCATCACGTTGCCGTGAGGATCGCGGTCGAGCGTCAGTTGGCGTGCAATACCCTTCGGCAGCGAGCGATATAGTTCGCAACTGGCAGGTGAGAGCATTGACTTAACATACTCGCGCTTGGCGTCATCGCCTTCGAGCTGAGCAAATTCCTCGTTCTGGGCGAGCAGGTCGTTGAGCTCCTGGATAAGAATGCGCATAGCGGGGATGAACTCGATGATGCCTTCGGGGATAAGGATTGTACCGAAGTTCAGACCGTGGTTGGCGCGGTCAACGATTACCTCTACAATCTGCTCCACGATATCGTTGAGCGTCATGTTCTTTGCCTCCACTTCCTCACTGATCAGGCAGATGTTCGGCTGCGACTGCAAGGCGCACTCCAGAGCAATATGGCTGGCGCTACGACCCATGAGGCGGATGAAGTGCCAGTATTTCTTTGCCGAGTTGGCGTCACGCTGGATGTTTCCGATAAGCTCGCTATATACCTTGCAAGCGGTGTCAAAACCAAACGAGGTCTCAATCATCTCGTTCTTCAGGTCGCCGTCGATGGTCTTCGGGCAGCCGATGACTTGGATGCCGCACTGCTTCTGCAGGTAGTACTCTGCCAGCACGCAAGCGTTGGTGTTCGAGTCGTCACCGCCGATGATCACTACGGCCTTGATGCCGAGCTTCTTGCACACCTCGATGCCGTTGTCGAACTGCCAGGTCTCTTCCAGCTTGGTACGCCCTGAACCGATTATATCAAAGCCACCGGTGTTACGGTACTCGTCAATGATGTCCTTGGTCAGTTCCTGGTATTTGCCCTCTATCAGACCTGAAGGGCCACCGAGGAAACCGTAGAGCTTGTTCTCGGGGTTCAGACGTTTCAGTCCGTCGAACAGACCGCTGATCACGTTGTGTCCGCCGGGGGCTTGACCGCCGCTCAGGATAACGCCTACGTTGATGGCAGGCTGAGCTTTGGGGGCTTCAGCGCTCGGCTCCATAGTGATAACGGGCAGACCGTAGGTGTTCGGGAACAGTTTCTTGATCTCTTCCTGATCAGCTACACTCTGCGTAGCTTTACCTTCTGCCAGACGTACGTGGCCGGACAGAGCTGCCGGCATCTTCGGCTGATAACTGCCGCGTGCAATTTGTAAAGGAGATTTTTGCATGGTTGTATGTTTTTAGTTGATTTTTATCGACGCATCAATGCATTTCCGCATAATTGGCATACAAAGATAAAAAATATTTTGCAAATATGCAAATAGAAATAGATTTTTTTACGATTTTTGTCCAAAAATTTGCATATTTCAATAAAATGTCGTATCTTTGCACTGTTTTTGATGCCGCGATGGTGGAATCGGTAGACACGAAGGACTTAAAATCCTTTGGCCCGAAACGGCTGTGTGGGTTCAAGTCCCACTCGCGGTACCAAGAGTAAAAGAGGGACGCCACATGCATGCAAGTTCACTTGTGAATGTATGTGGTGTCTGTCTTTTCTATTGCAGGCACTGCAATAGGACTTACGAAGAAAGTCCCGCTCTCGTGTTTTTCTTTTTGATTTTCGCGTGACGCGAAGGGACTCCCGTAGGAAGTCCCCGCGGTACCACCCCGTCCAAAATCACGAAGATGCTCATCTTCTTTTGCATTTCTATTGCAGGCACTGCTATAGGACTTACGAAGATAATCCCGCTTGAGGTATCGAAATCCAATCGGTACTTCCCCGAGGTTTTGTAAGGGGTTTGCCGAGGGTATCCTGGACAATACCCGAACTTTTCTCGTAGGCTCGTCCTATACTTATCCCTATTTTTTTTGGAAAATATTTGCATAAGTCATTTCTTTTTTGTAACTTTGCGGCGTTTTTAATGGTTTCGTGAATATGATTAACCCCAAAACTACCAATACAATGAAAAGTGCAATCAATCGCGCCCTTGTGGCAGAGAAAAAACTACTTGTCCTGCTTATCGCCTGCATGATGACTATGGGTGCCGCCGCGCAGCATTATCCTGATCGCCATCCTCAGCCCCATCCTCATCCGCAAGCTGTAGAACGCCATCACCACGGCGACCCGCGTGTCGGGCGTCACGACCGGCGTCACGAACCGCAGCCGATGCCCCCCAAGCCCTGCGCCACACCACGGCAGATGCACATGGTGATGCAGACTATCAAAGGCCAATCGTTTGACGACAAGAAACTGGAGATAGCGCAGTTGTGCGTAACGATAGGGCAGTTCTGCACGGATGATCTGGCACTGATGGCTAAAGAGTTCTCGTTCGATGAGAAACGCTTGGAATTCCTGCAATACGCCTATTCGTACTGCACCGACCGCGAACGCTATCCTGTGCTGCAAGACTGCTTTACTTTCCGCACCAACTACGACAAACTGATGCAAACCATCTACGCCAGGTAGTTTGCTCGTTTGCCGCAAATCTTTCGTTTCATTCCCTTATCCGGGAGTGGTATCGAATATGGATTTTGGCGAAAAAATGAAGATTGTTGCATATTTGCGAATAATTCTTCCGAAAAAATTTGCATATTCGAAAATTAATTTGTATCTTTGTTTGCTTTTTGGGGTAAATGCCCGGACAGAAAGTGAAAGACCCAGTTTTATTAACCAAAATATCTAATCGTATGAAAAAACTCTTTACTCTTTTTGCTGCCGTTCTTTTCGCAGGCAGCATGTCAGCCGTCTATAACCTGACCAAGGTTACAGCGGTTGAAGATGGTGGATTGTATGTGTTCGAGCGCAACAGCCGTGTGCTTATTGGTACTTCAAGTAGTGATAAACTACAATCTACTAGTGAGTATTCTACAGCAGGACTCTCCGGTACCGAACTCTATGTTTGGAGGCTTGATGCCATTGAAGGTGATGTGGAAAAAGGCTATTGTATTACCAATATGGGTAGGTATAGTCAAGATCCCAACGGGCACATTCAACTAAGCAATGCATCAGGAGGTACAAAATTAACCCTTGCCAATGCAAGTGCATCTGCATGGGTATTTGAGTTCACCGATGGCATAGCTCTTATTTCCAACAAGGCAAATTCTAATCGTTTCATTGGTGAAACATCTGATGGCTCTGGTGAATACAAAGCTTATGCCACGCAGAATTTGGATGTAAACGGTCACGACTTCACGGTGTATAAGCTGGAGGAATCAAGCGATCCGTTTGTAAGCGTAAGTCCGGCAACCATTGACTTCGGTACAGTAAAGAAAGATGCTTCTGTTGCTGCAAAAGAGGTAACCGTAAGCTTCGGTAACCTGACAGGTGCCGTTACGTTCTCCGGTCTGACAGCTCCGTTTGGTGCAGCAGGTACAATTGCTGCTTCGGGTGACAAGATTACTATCTCCGCTTCTACCGCTACGGCTGGTGAGTACAGCCAGACGCTGACCGTTCAGTCGGCTGCTGACAGCAAGTCTGCTACCGTAACCGTAACGATGAAAGTTGTTGAAGGTGCTGACCCGAGTGCGGACTTTGAACTCTATACCGATGCTATCGTTGAAGGCGACTACGTTATTTGCTCTGATAATAGTGCATTGAATACTACAGAGGCAAGCAACCGCTTGGGATCAACCGCAGTTACTCCGGTAAATGATGTTATTTCCGGCCCTGACGCTGCTATCGTTTGGCATATTGCCAAGTCAGGTGACTATTGGACACTCTACAATGCTGATGCCAATAAATATGCTGCTGCCAAAACAGCTAAGAACCAGGCTGCCATGCAGGAAAGCGGCACAGATGACAAGGCTTTGTGGACTGTTACTGTGAGCAACGGCAAGTTTGAATTCGAGAACAAATCACGTGCAGCAGGTACTGACCCCAATAACAAATGGCTGCGTTACAATAGCCAGGTTTCGGCTTTTGCTTGCTATGCTTCCGGTACCGGAAAGGCGCTTACTCTCTATAAGAAAGCTTCGGGCGCTCCGGCATCGGTAGCCAAACCCGCTATCTCCGGCAGCGAGAACTTCCAGGATGAGACAACTGTTTCTATTACGTGTGCAACTGACGGTGCGGAGATCTTCTACACCCTCGACGGTTCAGAGCCTACCAAGGAGGCTACCAAGTTCGTTGATGCATTCAAACTCACTGCATCCACTACCGTCAAGGCTATCGCTATCAAGGGCGAGGACAAGAGTGCTATTTCAACCAAGGAGTTCCATGCATTCAAGTCGCAATATACCTGCGCTGAAGCAGCTGAACTTGCCATGACTGTTTCCGGCAACAATATTCCTGTTGGCGAGGGTCTGGAGTTCATCATCGAAGGTTATGTTACCGAAATAACGTATGCATACGGAGGCAGTAACATGAGCTTCTGGATGGCTGACGAAGCCGATGGCGATAACACATTGCAGGCCTACAAGGTTGAACCTGAATCCGCTGAGGCTGTGCCTGAGGTAGGTGACAAGGTTAAGGTTACCGGCAAGCTGACCAAGTTCAACAGCAACCCGCAGGTTGCCGCCGGCGGCAAGTGCGTCATCCTTGAGAAAGGCGGAGGCGGTGGTGGCGAAGAAAGCCAGTATGAGGATGACGAGAATGCTGACTTCAATATTGCATTCGCTTCCTATACTGTTGATGACCAGTCTCTGGCTGAAGACGGTGATGTATATGTAGAGGCTCAGGATGCAAACAACAACTACATTGTTCTGGATATAATGGTTCCCGAGGACGCTGATGGCTTGGTAGCCGGAACGTATCCTGTTGACGCTACGGAGACTTATCCTGCCCAGACGGTTGTTGCCGGTATCTACGATGAAGGTGTTTATCCTTCCTTTGCTGCGGTTTTGGCAAGCGACGGTGAGAATCTCGAGAAAGTTTGGTACATCGTTTCCGGTACAGTAGTTATTGACGCTGACCTGAATATCACGGTTACAGCCAAGAACTCGCTCGGCAAGGATGTGAAGGCTACACTCGCAGGTCCGAAGGGTACAGGCGTTGAGAAGAACAATGTTGCTGCCAAGGCTGTCAAGACCATTGAGAATGGCATGATTGTGATTGAACTTGACGGGGTGCGTCACAACATTATCGGACAGGTTATCCGCTAACCTAATGACTGAATTATGGGAAATAGGGCTTGTGCCCTGTTTCCCGTATGCAAAAGAATAAACAAACAAAAGTATAACCCAATTTATTAATTTATGAAGGTTCGAGCAAGTCAAGCATAAGCTTGCTTATACAACTTGACGAAGCCGAAACTCCAAAATTTAAATTTATTTAAATTATGAAAAAGATTTTTTCTCTTTTCGCTGCCGTGCTGTTTGCTGGTAGCATGATGGCAACTGTAGTAACTCTTGATCCTGCGCAGCATGATCCTATTGAGCCGGTTTCCTCCAATCAAGGTGCTGACATTGACATCACGATGGAAGGCATTCAGATCGTGTACAATGGTTCGTTGAATGCTGCAAACGAGAGCAATCCTGCCGATTTCCGCGTATTTGGCGCTAAGACATTGACGCTTACGGCTGAAAGCGATATCTCCAAGGTTGTTATTGCGGGCAAGGCAAACAAAGCAGGTTGGGCTCCTTCCGTATCAGCCGGTGAGATCACTGTCGGTGCCAGCTATGATGCTGTTACAACCAAGAAGGATCTGGAAGATCCCTTGTTCGTAGTTGAGAACATCAACGCCAAGAGCATTACTATCACTTGCAACAAGCAGCTTCGCGCTTATAAGATTCAAGTTACTCTGTCGGGTGACGCTCCGACAGCTGTTGACAATGCTACCGTAGGTGTTAAGGCACAGAAGGTGGTTCGTGACGGCCAGATCTACATCGTTAAGGACGGCGTTATGTTCAACGCTAACGGTGCTGTGGTAAAGTAATATATATACCTTATTATATATACTAAAATTATTAATAAAAAAAACTCGTTTTAAATATGAAGGTTCGTGCCAGTCAAGCATAGGCTTGCTTATGCAACTTGACGAAGCCGAAGCTCCAAAATTAAAATTCGTTTAAATCATGAAGAAACTATTTTCAATTTTTGCTGCCGTGCTGTTTGCAGGCAGTATGATGGCTGGTTCGTACACCATTACATTTAAGGAGGGTTCTGGCTCAAGTGACAGTAGTACAAAAGTTAGCACGGTTGCTGATATTATCTCTGACGGTGCGTCTTATGTGTCTGCTGTTACTGCTGATAACGTGTACAATGCACGTTCGGGACGCGGTGTTAAGTTGGGAACCAGTTCAAAAACAGGCTCTCTGACATTGACACTTGCTGAAGCAGTGAAAGCTACTTCTCTCGTAGTCAACGTTCGTAAGTACAATGACTCGGAAAAGGCATTTACCATTCAAGGTAAAGATTTTACGGCTGATGATGGCGATGATTTTACAGAGGCAACATACACCTATAATACTGCCACGGAAATCACTTCAATTGAGTTGGCTTCTCCTAAGCGCATTTATTTCACCACTCTTACCGTTAACTTCGAAGAAGAAGGCGGCGAAGAAGAGACCGGTTGCGCATGGGATGAGCTGGAGTGGCTCGGTG
>CAMIZG010000003.1 GCA_946403215.1 uncultured Bacteroidales bacterium
CCGCCTTAGGCTGCTGCTTGGGCTGCTCCGCCTTAGGCTGCTGCTTGGGCTGCTCTGCCTTGGGTTGCTGCTTGGGCTGCTCCGCCTTGGGGTGCTGCTTGGGCTGCTCCGCCTTAGGTTGCTGCTTGGGCTGTTCCGCCTTAGGCTGCTGCTTGGGCTGTTCCGCCTTAGGCTGCTGCTTGGGCTGTTCAGCCTTAGGTTGTTGTTTTGGCTGTTGCTTCGGCTGCTGTTTGGGCTGCTGGGGTTGCGGTTGTTGTTTCTGCTTGGGTTGCTGTTGGGGCTGCGGATTAGTATCGGCACGCAACGCGCGCTCGATCTTATCCTCTTCATTAGCCTCAGCCACCTGCGGGCGGCTCAGTTCAAGCCCCTTGGCGTTGTGGAAATGATACTCAAGCATTCCCACGCCCTGATTCTCCTGCAGACGCACACCGTACTTCCACCACCATCGCAGTTTGAGGTTAAGCCAGCCCCGCGTGGCGTACGCATATACGTACGGATGCACGTGCAGGCGCAATCCTTTACCATACTGCCGGTACATCAGGTCAATCTCCTGCTCCAGTTGTTCGGCAAAATTGACGGAACTCTGAATGCGTCCTTTGCCGTGGCAAGTGGGGCACACTTCGGTTACATCCATTTCAACAGCCGGACGTACGCGCTGGCGTGTGATCTGCATCAGTCCGAATTTGCTGAGAGGCAGAATATTGTGTCGTGCGCGGTCGTGTGCCATCAGTTTGCGCATGTATTCATACAATTGCTGCTGATGATCTTTGGAGTCCATGTCGATGTAATCGACGATGATTATACCTCCTATATCACGCAGGCGCAGTTGGTGCACGATCTCCTCGGCTGCCAGCATGTTATAATGGAACGCGTTCTCCTCCTGATCGTCATACACCTTTTTCGACCCGCTGTTCACATCAATGGAGAACAGAGCCTCTGTTTTGTCAATGATCAGATAGCCGCCATTCTTGAATCCGACGGTACGTCCGAGTCCGGTCTTGAGTTGACGCGTAATATCGTACTTGTCAAATATCGGCTGGTCGCCCGTATAGAGCTTGACTATCTTGGCACTTTCAGGAGAGATGAGTTCCACATACTCTCTTACTTCGTCATACACTCCCTGATCGTTCACCTGAATGGTATTGAACTCGGGTGAGAACAGGTCACGGATGATTCCGGTTGTACGGCCTATCTCCTCGCATATCAGGCTCACAGGCTGCTTGGTTTGCAGCAGTCGGAGTGCATCTTCCCATTTTCGCACCAGGATGTTGAGTTCAGAGTCCAGGTCCTCGATTCCTACTCCTTCGGCCACAGTGCGAACAATCACTCCATAGCCTTGGGGGCGAACCTGCTGAACCATCTTGCGCAATTTGTTGCGCTCACTATCCCGGCGGATTTTGTTACTAACCATCACCTTATCCCCCATCGGCATGAGCACCATGTTCCGTCCGGCGAGGGAAACCTCGGCTGTCAGACGCGGACCTTTGGTATTGATGGGTTCTTTGGTGACTTGTACTAATAGTGTATCACCCACCTTGAGGTAGTCGGCTATCTGGCCGTCCTTTCCGCACTCGGGCTGCTTCTCTATGCTGCGCATCGAGGGTACACGCCGGCGGTCGCTAACCGTGCGGGTGATAAATTTCTGTAGAGTAAGAAAATTAGAACCTAAATCCAAGTAGTGTAGAAAAGCATCTTTCTCATAACCTACATCCACGAATACTGCATTGAGCGCAGGCATCACTTTCTTCACGCGACCGTAATAAATATTGCCTACGGCAAATGTATCTACATTACGTTTCTCGCGGCGGATCTCCTGCAGACGATCGTCTTCAGTCAGCGCTATCGCAATCTCGTCAGGATGTACGTCAATAATCAATTCGCTTTTCATGATTTCAGTACATCAAATTGTTGTGTGGGACTATTCCCAGCGGGGTTGTTACTTGCACCCCACTTATTACCTTGCAATGCCCTGCTACCGCTGTAGCAGGGCATTAACTTGCAAAGCTCACGTCATTTACTTATGCTTATGACGATTCTTACGCAGACGTTTTTTACGCTTGTGCGTGGACATCTTATGTCTCTTATGCTTCTTTCCGTTTGGCATAATAGTGAGATATTAAAAATTTATTATAAAAAATTAACTTACTTTCTTACCTCCGCGCTGAACTCACGAGCGGGCTTGAATGCGGGGATCTTGTGCTCGGGCACAACGATTGAAGTGTTCTTGGTAATGTTGCGAGCCACCTTCTCTGCGCGAACGCGGGTGATAAAACTACCGAAACCACGCAAATAAACGTTTTCACCGGCAGCGACATCCTTCTTGATATTTTCCATCGCTGCCTCAAGTACGTTCAGAATGGTGGTCTTGTCGTAGCCTGTTGAGCGGGCTACTTGGCTTACTAATTCTGCTTTTGTCATAATAGTTTGGTTTTATTTAATTTTATATTTTTCTTAGGGCTTCATTCACGGGTTGGAGCACTTATATGTCCAAAAAGCGCGAAATGGATTGCAAAGTTACAAAAAATATTTGATATTCAAAAGAAAATGCCAAAAAAAATTCGTTTTTTCGTTTTTTTTATGTATCTTTGCACCATTATTTTACAAAATAGGGCAAGAAATGTCACTTTACTCGCAGAATTTCTATCGTTTACTATATAATTGGTACGATTCCAACCATCGTATTTTGCCATGGCGTGAGACTACTAATCCTTATTATATATGGCTATCCGAGGTTATCCTCCAGCAGACGCGTGTGGCGCAAGGATTGGATTATTACCATCGTTTTGTCAGCACGTTCCCCACGGTGGAGCAACTCGCCGCTGCCGATGAAGATCAGGTGCTCCGACTGTGGCAAGGCTTAGGCTACTACTCGCGTGCACAAAACCTGCACAAGGCCGCCCGGATGATCGCCTCCAATAGCCAACGGCTAATGGCTAATGGCCAAGCAACCGTTTTCCCTAAAACGTTTGCTGAGCTCCGCGCCTTGCCCGGCGTAGGCGATTACACGGCCGGAGCAATCGCCTCGTTTGCCTACGACCTGCCCTATCCCGCCCTGGACGGCAACGTGTATCGCGTACTGGCGCGGCTCAACGACTGCGATATACCGTTTGACACCACGGCCGGCAAGAAGCATTTTCACAAGTTAGCCGAAGATTTGCTTGACCGTGACCATCCGCGGCAGTTCAATACGGCTGTCATGGAGTTCGGCGCACTGCACTGCCTGCCTCAGTCGCCCGACTGCGAGGGTTGCCCTATTCGTGATTTCTGCAAGGCGCACGCCGCTGGCACTGTCGAACTGCTGCCTGTTCGCAAACCGCGCCCCACATTACGCGACCGGTACTTCTCTTATACCATATATATTACGCCTGGGCGCACGACGCTTATTCACCAACGTAAGGAAAAAGATATCTGGCAGCACTTGTATGAGTTCCCGCTCACCGAACATCCGTCGGAAGCAGAGTGGCTCAACTTCCGGCCAACAGCAAATAGCCAAAAACCAACGGCCAAACCGATAACTATCACCCACATACTGAGTCACCAGCGTCTGCATGCTCGCTTCTACCTTGTGCCCGTTAACGAACTTCCCGCATTACCGGACACGTTCGCGGTAACATGGGATGAACTGGATGACTACGCTCTCTCCCGCCTCACGCTCAAAGCATTGGAAACACTTTCTTAATCGCTATAAGACAGAACCGGACGCACAAGCCAACCTCATGGAATACCTCAACACTTTGGGAAACTGACTTCGGCAGAAGAATACTCGTCATGGTGTACCGTTGCCCGTTACTCCTGAACAGCCTGCACGATGGTGAGCCCGTTTCTGCCACCGATGGTGTATCCTGCTATATGCCGGTCACCGCTTTGCAGATTATCTACAATCAGCGGTTGCCCTTGCGCTATTACGCGGCAGGAGAATGAATCGCCGACATGAAGTTTGCTGTTGGCAATTTCCTTTACCTCCCATTGGTAGTCACCCTTGTACTCTAGTAGTGCCACGCGGTCGGGAAGCCATGCTATACGTACTCTGTCGCCCGGCTGCAGTTCGTCGGCCTTGATGGCTATACCGTATATGAAGTCGGATTCCGAACCGGCTTTGCCGTATGCCTCCAGGATCCTGACCGTCGTGCCGCGTACGGATGAGTAACCTTTCTTATAGCCCCATATGCGGCTTAGGGTATCGGCGCTGATGTCTTCTCCGGTGGCTAATTTGATACGCAGGCTCAGTTCCGCAAAATCCGCAGGGCTCTCGGGAGTCATGCCCAGACGGCTTTCGGCACTTTTCTTGACTTGCTGCACTTCTATACTGTCAATGGGTAGCGATGTTGTCATCTTATCGGTCGTTTAAAGTGAAATGTGCTGCAAAATTAGTAAAAAAATTTAATTATTCCAAAAAAAATGAATAAATCCTACGTTTTTTTTGCATATATCCTAAAAAAGTTGTACTTTTGTGCCGAAAATGCAGTCGTCTGATTTTACATCCGGTCCGGTACGTGACCTGACTTCCGAGGAGTTGGGCGGTTCGGCGTACTCTGATTTCGAATTGCTGTCCGACAGTGGTCATAACCTCATCTATCGTGCCATGTGCGGCGGCAAATGGGTGGTGCTGAAGGTCGCACGCACCGAGGAAGGCAACACCACACGCAATCAGCTTCTTCTGCGTCGTGAATACGATATCATGCGTGCCATCGACTGCATCTATGTCGTTCTGCCGTGGCAGATGACAGATGTTCCCGGTATCGGCACGGCTATCGCGATGGAGTATGTGCAAGGGCGGACGCTGGATGCTTTCTTGCAGGAGAAACCCTCTTTCGCCGAGCGCAAGCGTGTGGCGGATGAACTGATGGAGGCTCTGGTGTCGTTGCATGCGCGTCAGATTGTGCACGGCGATCTGAAAGGCACGAATATCCTTATCACCGATGTCGGCAACCATGTGCGGCTGATAGATTTCGGCTTTGCGGACACGGATGCCTATCTGGCGAAGAACATCGGCACGACACCTTCTATCCAGTCTCCCGAACAACCTGACACATCTGCAAGTACGGCGGATATACAGCGTGACATATATGCCTTCGGAAAGATTCTGTCGGTGCTTTTCCCGCATCGTTTCCGTTCCGTCAGAAAGCGCTGCCTCAATAACCGCTACGCATCCATAATAGAGGTGCGAACAGCTCTCCGCCGCCATGCTGTATGCCGGTGGCTGCTGCCGTTGGCGGGTGCAGGGCTCATAGCTGTTCTGGCAGTTATCGGCTGGTGGCGGACTATGCCTGTGGAAAGTGTTCCCGTTCCGCAGAAAGACACGGTTGTCATTGTCACGCAGACACCTGCTCCCGTTCTTCCCACGCCGAAAACGGATACAATCGTCAGGTATCAGCAGATAATCGTCCCTGCCGAACCGCAACCCGCTGATTCGCTATGGCTGGAAATCAAGCGGAAAGCGGAAACGGCATATAATGAGCGTTATCTTCTGGCTGTAGATTCATTGAATAATATGGAAGTACCGAACTACGGCGTCGCTAATGAGATAGTCCATAACTATGCTATGGACATGTATTATCTGCGTGAGCAGTTCGTGGCGGACTATCCGGAATACGAGGACCGGCTCATGGAGCAGCACATGCTTATCTACAGCCGCGACTACACGCGTATGTGCCGGATACTGACGAGAGATTTTCCATATTCCCAGGAATAGTTTTTTAGGGCTAATTGGGGCGCAAGGGTGCAAACTCTTGCGTTTTTTGTTTTTTTGTCGTATCTTTGCAGCGTAGAATGCCTCAAAAATGCGTTTTTAGTACACAACATGAGAAAATATGTACATTTTATGCAAAAAAATAATAAATCATTTGCATATTTCAAAAATTTGTTGTATCTTTGCTGTATCTTCTCGGCGGAGAAGATGGCAAGCGTTCACAGAACGTATTGCCGTTACATATTTATTACTAATGATACCAATTGATTCGCAGGAATCTAGCAAGTTTCAAGAATCACAAAATTGGCATTTGTTAGTGCACATGTTGTGTACTACTTTTGTTGTATTTGTGATTCGGGCGTTGCTAGAGCCTCTGCGATAAATACAATGAAAGTAGTATTTTTGTATGTATTCTGCATTGCTTAGAATAGTTTTGTCTTAGTTATAAAGGCCCTCTAGAATGATGCGGTCAGGATTGATAACAAACAATATACGGAGAAAGCCGAAAATCCTAAAAAGAGTAGGCAAAATAATTAATCTTATTTATATGAAAAAAATCAATTTAATGGCAATCATGCCGATTTTTGCCTTAATCATTCTTTCCGGTTGTTCTTCCAGTAAAGGGAAAATTACTATCACGACCGATGATGCACGCCACGCGGCACGCGTTCGCAGTTCAAACGATTTCTTTGAAGTCGTACCCGGCACTTACGATGTGACGGAAAAAGATGGCGTCTTGTCAACAACAATTAGTTTGATAGTCTCGGAAGAGTTCGAGAATCCTGATTATCTTGTTGAGGAATTTATTCTTCGACCTACCGATGCGGAAGGGGAAATTATAGAAATAAATGATGATTGGGTGGAATTTTCCGCTGAGAATCTTTATGCCAAATACGATGAACTGTCGAACGCTTCTATAGGAACTGTAGTGCCCGTTACATTCAAGTGCGTTATAGCTGACAAAGGACAAGCCAAAAACATGCTCATGTCAATCGTGGCATGCGAGGTTATTCTGGATGTAGACAAACCAAAAGAGAAAAAACAGAGCAAAACGAATAAATCAAGCTCTTCCGCTTCGTCTTCAGCCGATTGGAACAAAGTGCTGGACTCCTACGAGCAGTATGCCGACAAGTATATCGCTGTCATGAAGAAGGTGAGTGCCGGCGATGCAAGTGCTTATGCTGAAATGGCGGAACTTCTGCAGCAGTGCAACGACCTCAGTGAGAAGCTGGAGGCTGCCAACGACGATATGAATCCTTCACAAATTGCAAGGTTCCAGAAGATAATGAATAAATTTGCCACTGCAGCCGCAGCTTTATAATTCTATTAATTAATTTTTAAAATCAATCGTTATGAAAAAGATCAAATCATTACTGCTTATGGCAGTATGTGCACTTGCATTAAGTGCTTGTACGTCTATCGATGGCAAACTTGACCAGTTGGAAAAAGCTTGCCAGCAGAAGGATCAGGTCAAGGTGGCCAAGATTTGTGCTGAGCTTGAGAGCAAGGCCAAAGACTTCACTCCCGAACAAGAGAAGCGCTTGGCGGAGATTATGTTGGATTACAGTTTTGATTAATTCGCACTATGGAAAATAATCAACAGAATGCACCATACGCTGTAGCAGCCTTGGTGCTTGGCATCTGCTCGTTGCTCTTCGGATGCTTTTTTGTAGGGCTTATATGCGGCATCATCGGTGTCGTACTGGCTAACAAGGGAATTCAGATCTACAATAAACAACCCGAACTGTACTCCGGTTTCGGCATGCTGAAGGCAGGGAAAATAACGTCCATCCTCGGAATCATTTTCAGTGCTTTCTACACTGCGTACTATGTGATTGCTATTACCATTCTCGGTTCTGCCGGATTGGCATGGATGGAGTGGATGGATATATTTTCATAATGTATGACCGGTAGCCAATTGCTTTTGCCATGCGCATACAAACAACTGTTTGGCATCAGTTGCCCTCTTTGTGGGTTTCAGAGAGCAATGCTGCTGTTGTTTGAGGGGCGCTTTTCGGATAGCCTGTATCAGTTCCCAGTATGGCCAATAATGGCGCTTTGGATAATCCTGTTCGTTATTATGACCGTTATCGGGCGCAGGCGCCTGTTCCTGCATAATGGATGGTGCTGGGCAGTCCTGCTATTCAGCTTGGCTTTTAATGCCGTCTGGCAAAATGTAATCTGGCCGTAATCAATCAAGAGCGTGCAGTTGCACGCTCTTGATTGTTGCCGCGCCATTAAATCATCTCTTTATATTTGCGGCGCTCTATGTGTGCTGCTCGGACATATACAGACCCTGAACTGGCACGAACGCCTCTTCCTCGGTCTGCTGACCAAATCCCTGTTCAAGTAATCGGATTATCGATCGCATCTACATCCTCAGGCTCTCCCCTGGATATTGCTAGCCAACACTTTTCTGCCAAATTTATTTTTATTATCAAAAGTTTTTCGTATCTTTGTGCAGAATTATTAAATGGACGTATTATGGCAGAAAAATCATTTGAAGAACAATGGCAACAATGCCGAGAAGAAATGGCGCGACTGAAAAGTGAACTCAAGGCGTTCAACAAGTCGCGTGCTGAATTGAGCGACCCGGTCGAGAAAGAGAATGCCAAACAGCAAGCCCGCCAACTGCAACAGCAGTATGACGAAGCAGTCAAGCGATACAACGAAATGAAACAGTACCGCCAGTGGTCGGCAAGCGCGCAACGAGAATTCATCTATGCTATGGAATGATTGCCAACAAACGAATCCGATTAATTGCAAGCAGCGTATATATACTGACAAAATTTATGCTCAACAGATGCTTTAGTTATGTAGCATCTCCGCGATGGCAAGACCTACACCATCCATGGGCAAATGGTGAAGTGAGCTGTAAGCTAAAATTGAGATAAGAATTATGCTTGGCTGACTATATCGTAAACAGTGCTGCGTCTTTTAATGGCGTAGCACTGTCTGATTTATTGCTAAAGCTGTCAAATACGGGATGCAAAGCGAAGAATACCGAGGTTCTCCTAGGGTTTACTCAATAATTGAATATGTATGAAGGGACCAACCTCCGCAGAAATCAGGGCTGTAACTTTAACCGGTTACAGCCCTGAGTATGATGATAGCATAGCCCGAGCTTATCAGAAATACTCGCGGACAGCAAACTCGTACTGGCTGATGAATATCTGCTTGAACGCGTATAGGTTGTTCTGCTCGTAGAAGATCAGCATCGCTTTCTTGTAATCAATGGAGTCCACCATGCGGAACGCCATCGGGCAATAACCATTAGCAATAATGATGAGTGCGCATGTGTCGCGCATGGCCTCGCGAATCTGGAACTCGTGGTCCAAAGGACGGTACTGCGTCTCCTTGATATCTACACGGCGATGGCGTAAGCCTTTGTCAACCGGCAGCTCTTTGGTCAGCAACGTGTGAATGTCTTCAGCATGGCCTATAGTCAGTTCTTGAAGATAATCGGGGTTGTCGAGCATAAAGCGAATGCCGGACAAAATGTAAAAAAACACCGCAGACTGCATTTGTTTGTTTTAATAATATGCAAATGTCAGAATTTTTATGTAATTTTGCAGTGCAATTCCTAAATTGCATAAAAATATCTCAAGACTATGGCTAAACAAATCTACATCCCACGCCGGTTCAATCAGGGAAAAGAAGGTAATGTTTTCTTCTGCCGTGACAGCAACGGGCAGGAAGTTAGATAGCTACTAATTATAAAGAGAATATAGGCGGTTCGCTGATACGGACCGCCTGTATTGGATGTTTATGGACTGAACGGAAATGCTATATGCGAGTGCCAAAACATGAGCCGAGCATGTGAAAAACTAAAAAAGTCGGCAGATTATTTGCAAAACCTATATTCTTTAACGTATATTTGCTGTCGTTTCCGAGAAATGTGCCTAAACTGAAAAAGCGACAGGTTTTTCATAGCTTTTTGCAAACGATTGATTGATAGCACTGCAAGTGCCGTCTAATTGTCGCTACTTTTGAGAATCCCCGATAAATGGAAATTGCGCATTCTCGACATAGCTTGTCAAATATTTATTATTATATAGAGGGGCTTCACTAATTTGAGGCCTCCAAATCATTAACCGTTTAAACATTTTATCTATGGAAAAGATTCAATTAGTCAATCAGGAGGAGAACAACCTCCGTATCGTCGAACATCTTGACATGCACAGTCTGCCTGAACCGCTCCGGCAGATGCTTGCACTGGCATCCACGCCCGAAGAACAGGATATCCTGCTGATGGCGACGCTCACAGCCGCGAGCGCGTGTGTACCTAATCTGTACTTCCGCTACGGTCCGACAGGCAAGAAGTACTTCGCCAACCTGCAATGCTTCATCCTCGCAGCCTCGGCCGGCGGCAAAGGTATAGCCAATCAGGCGCTGGAGATGGTGCGCGTGATTGACGAGCGGTATCCGTTGCTTATCTCCGGCGACAGCACACTGGCCGCATGGTTCAAGGCGCTCAAGGAGCAGAACGGCTGCGGCTACATGCACGAGTCGGAAGGCTCGGTCATTACAGACATCTGGCGTACATCGGCGGCGAACTACAACACCGCACTGCGCAAAGCTGCCGAGCACGAACCCGTCAGTCGTAACCGCTGTTATGGCGGCTCGCAGATCGACTGTCCGCGCCTAAGCCTGTTGCTCACAGGCACGTACAACCAGTACAGGCATCTCGTGCCGAGTGTGGAGAACGGCTACTTCTCGCGTCTGCTGGCACTCTGCATCCGCGAGACCCGTCCGTTCAACAAACGCTATGTGTCCGCCAAGGCAGTGCAAAGTGCAGTGCCGATGATGGTCGGACGCCAGTTGTTGCGCGTTTACGAACAACTGGCGCAGACCGGAGATGTGGAGTGGAGTCTGACAGATGAGCAGAAAAAACGGTTAGGTGAACATCTGGAAACGGAGTACGCAACGCTGATTAACCTGTTAGGTGAGAACTTCCACTCAGCGGTGGTGAGAATGGCCGTGCAGGTGGAACGCATCGCCATGATCCTCTCCGCACTACGCCTCGCAAGCAGCCAATGGCCAATGGCTAACGGCCAACAGCCAATAACTTGTTCCGACACCGATTATGCCACCGCCGAATTGATTGGCAACAAGCTCCTCCTGCACATGGCTGCCGCATTCCGGATGATTGAAGGCGACAAGCAGGAGCTCATTCCCGAAATCAAACCGCTGGACCAGCGGAGAGTGCTGTTTGAGCAGTTGCCGGAAGAGTATGAGAATAAAGTGCTGTTCATCGAGGCCAAAGCGCAAGGTATAAGTACGAGAACAGCCACCCGATGGAACGATAACTGGCAGGAACAAGGTCTGGTGTTGAAACTCAAACATGGAGTGTATAGAAAAGTAGGATGACCAAGTTGTCTAAACTGTCTAAATGTCTAAATCTATTCTAAATGTGCGCTTTTCAGCATGTTACGAATGGCTGAAATAGACATTTAGACAATTTAGACACACAAAAAACACAAAAATCGGATCCGGTGGTAAAAATTCCACCGACAAGAACGCCATTTATATGGGGAAGGGTTCGACGAAAGTACAGGAATGTATCGAGTATTGTCTAGGATTGTCCCGATATACTTCCGTGAACGGACCGATGAACATCCGAAGAATTAACTATTTAAGAATTTAACGATTTAACAACTTAACGATTTAACAACTTAATAACCTATGGCACAAGTAACATTTACTAACGGAATAAAATCCCTCTGGGGCGCAATAGACAGCGTCAAGGACGGAAAACAGAACGGCTACAGACTCGTTGTGCGCCGGCATGACTATGGCAAGGACAGGAACTATGATGCCGACGGCAGCAGGATACACGAACTCTACTACTACCATTTCCACGAAGGACCGTGGAGCGAAGGCGCGACCCGCAACCGCGAGATCATCAAGGCGGCGCAGCAAGCCGCCCATGCCGTTGAGCGGGATGCGGAGTTGCGGCCGCTATGGGAAAAAGCATTTGAGGAGCACAAGGCGATGCCTGATTCCGCCGGCAAGAAATACTCGCACTTCTATCCGTTCGTGTACGTGACTATATTGCGGGATATGTATAGGAGGATGTCCGATTGACAGGCGTTGACTTGCAGAATTTTTCATATACGTTACAAAGCGTACAAATTTTGCATATTTCCGCCATCAACACCCGCAAAATCCCTACATGCAGCGTTCGCGGATGGCGCCTTGGTAGGTCGGCCAGTGGGATTTGTAGGCGGACAAGGCACCGCAGGGGACGTTGATGTACTGATAGTTGCCGTGAGTGGCGGCGTCAAGGAAGACATCAGTGCCCAAGGTGGGCGGGGTTTTGGTCAGGAACAGGATAGCCGTGAGCGACTTGCAGCCGGCAAACGCCTCATCACCGATGAGTTTCACGGCTTCGGGAATCTCAACCACCCGAAGTGATGTACAGTTCCGGAACGCATTCGCACCGATGGCAGTCAGGCGTTCCGGGAGCACAATACTCACCAGCCTCTTGCAGCCGGCAAACGCCGAGTCGCCTACGGCAACAACCTTGTATTTTCTGCCGTTATACTTCACCGCATCAGGTATGGTGAGCGAAATTGCATCTTTATATGCCGACAAGCCTTGTTGGCCCAAGCTGTCGGGGTTGGTGACGGTTGCCATGTGCCTAGCTTCGTCCAGTTCGTACCATCGGCCGCCTATCTCAGCCTCCACAGCAGCAGCAGGCATGATGAGCACGATTGCCGATATAAGAGTAAGAAGCAGTTTTTTCATAATCAAAAGGTTTATATCATCGATGCATGGCCGGTTTTACACCAACTTCTTGTAATGGATGCGTTTGGGCGTGAGCGCATCTTCACCCAGGCGCATCTTTTTGTTTGCCTCGTAGTCGGAGTAGTCGCCTTCGAACCAGAACACCTTGCTGTCGCCTTCAAAGGCGAGGATATGCGTGCATATACGGTCGAGGAACCAGCGGTCGTGCGAGATAACCACAGCGCAGCCGGCGAAGTTCTCCAAGCCTTCTTCCAATGCACGGAGAGTGTTGACATCTATATCGTTGGTAGGCTCGTCGAGCAGCAGCACGTTCGCTTCGCTCTTGAGCGTGAGGGCGAGATGCAAGCGGTTGCGTTCACCGCCTGACAACACGCCGCACTTCTTCTCCTGATCGGCACCGGTGAAGTTGAACCGGCTCAAGTATGCACGGGCGTTCACCTCGCGTCCGCCCACGCGGATGAACTCCGTACCGTTGGCGATGGTTTCATATACAGTCTTGTTCGGGTCAATGTTCGAGTGCACCTGGTCCACGTAGCCTACCTTGACGGTCTCGCCTACGCTGAACGTGCCTTTGTCGGGCTTCTCCATGCCCATGATCATGCGGAACAGGGTTGTCTTGCCTGCGCCGTTGGGTCCGATGATGCCCACTATGCCGTTGGGCGGCAACATGAAGTTCAGCTCCTCCATCAGCAGCTTGTCGCCGAAGGCCTTGCTTACGCCCTCAGCGTTGATAACTTTGTTACCCAGACGCGGACCGTTCGGTATGAATATCTCCAGCTTCTCCTCGCGCTCCTTCTGCTCCTCATTGAGCATGCGGTCGTATGCACCCAGACGGGCCTTGGATTTTGCCTGACGGGCTTTGGGTGCCATGCGCACCCACTCCAGCTCGCGCTCCAGGGTCTTGCGGCGCTTGGAGGCTTGCTTCTCCTCCTGCGCCATGCGCGTGGTTTTCTGCTCCAGCCACGACGAGTAGTTGCCCTTCCAAGGTATTCCCTCGCCGCGGTCGAGTTCGAGTATCCAGCCTGCTACGTTATCGAGGAAGTAACGGTCGTGGGTGATGCAGATCACCGTTCCGGCATACTGGTGCAGGTGCTGCTCCAGCCAGTCGATGCTTTCGGCATCCAGGTGGTTGGTGGGCTCGTCCAGCAACAGAATATCAGGCTGTTGGAGCAATAGACGGCAGAGTGCCACACGGCGTCGTTCACCGCCGGAGAGCGTCTGCACGTTCGCATCATCCGGCGGACAGCGCAGGGCATCCATCGCGCGGTCCAGACGCTGGTCGATGTTCCACGCGTCGGCGGCATCCAGCTTGTCCTGCAGCTCGGCCTGACGGGCCAACAGTTTGTCAAAATCGGCGTCGGGTTCGGCAAAAGCCATGTTGATCTCATCGAACTCGCGGAGCATATCCATGATTGGCTGCACACCTTCCTGCACGCATTCGCGAACGGTCTTGGTCGGGTCCAGCTGCGGGTCCTGCTCCAGGTAGCCGACGGTATATCCCGGCGAGAAAACAACCTCGCCCTGGTAGTTCTTGTCGATACCTGCAATGATTTTCATCAGGGTGGATTTACCGGCGCCGTTCAGACCGATGATGCCGATCTTTGCACCGTAGAAGAAACTGAGGTAGATGTTATTCAGAATACGTTTCTGGTTCTGCTGGATGGTTTTGCTCACGCCCACCATCGAAAAGATAATCTTCTTGTCGTCAGCCATAAGGATATTTTAGAATTTAGCAATTAACAATTTGACAATCACTGTAACAGGTCAGCATTTAGCTATTTCGGGTACAAAGGTACGAAAAAATTCTGACAAATGCAAATCTTGGCGGATTTTTTATGCAAATATTGACACGTTGAGGTTGGTATATTGGACAAAATGAATTTTTAATATAAAAAATTTGCAAATGTCGAAAATTTTTTGTATCTTTGCGGGCGGAAATGAAGTCAGGTAACTCGTGACGTAAAACGCTTAACCTACAGATGGTCATTGTAAACTCATTAGATTCGATATTAACAACACCTCCGCCGCGGGGTTAATGGCGGTAAACAACAGATATATCCATGCGTAAAATAATCACCCTGTTAGCAGTCATTTGCTGCGTTGCCATGCATGCAAGCGATGGTGCACTCAGCGGGCGCTTCACCATCAACAAGGATGGCAGTCAGGTCGTTTTTGCCAAAGGAAACCTGCAGTATCAGCCCGAAACGGAGAAATGGCGGTTTGCCGAGAGTCAGGCGAACGTCCTCGGCACGGCCAACGAGAACATCGTTGTGCCTACGTACTCCGGCTGGATTGACCTGTTCGGCTGGGGCACAGGCATCAACCCGCTCAACGCGAGTACCGACTGGCAGGATTACCCGTCCTTCACTGAATGGGGTGCAAACGCCATCCTCAACGGCGGTAACCGAACCGAGCAGTGGCGTACGATGACCGCCGACGAGTGGAACTATCTGTTCTTCGGCAGGACGAACGCATCCACGCTATTTGGTCTGGGCTGCGTGAACGGACAGAACGGAACGATCCTGCTGCCCGACAACTGGGTTACCCCCGATGGCGTGACATTCAAGGCAAGCACGCAACAGGGCTTGACGAAGAAAAACGACTATTACGCCAATACAGACGGCAAGAACTTCCAGCATAACACCTACACAGCCGACAAATGGGCACTGATGGAGGCGGCAGGTGCCGTGTTTCTCCCTGCGGCAGGCTACCGATGGGACAATGAGGTACAGATAGACGACAACGACTTAGGCAGCATGGGGTATTACTGGGCATCCACACCTGTTGATAACTGGAAGGCCAACTGCATGTATTTCGATGCCTATGAACTGTCGCCGACGAACGACAACAGCCGTATTCACGGTCATGCAGTACGGCTCGTACAAACCCCGTCGGATGAACCGACAACTGCAAGCAGCACCCGACAGCAGCCACAAATAGTCAAGCAACTTATCGACGGACAACTGATGATTCTGTTACCCGGCGGCAAGCGCCTGGACGTCACCGGCAGACAGTTGTAAAGTGAACATGCATAACGGTGAAGTAGATATCATCACTCTCGGGTGCTCGAAGAACCTGGTGGATGCGGAACGCGTCATGCGGCGGCTGGAGGTCGCCGGGTACACATGTGTGCACGACGCACCGGACCCCAAAGGCGAGATTGCTATCGTCAACACCTGCGGGTTCATAGGCGATGCCAAGGAAGAAAGCATCAACATGATCCTACAGATGGTGGAGCGGAAAAAGAAACGGCAGCTGCGGGAGTTGTATGTCATGGGCTGCCTCAGCCAGCGGTACATGCAGGAGCTCACCAGCGAGATTCCCGAGGTCGATGGCTGGTACGGGAAGTTTGACTACGAGGCGCTTATAGAGCGCCTGGCCGTTAGCCGTTGGCCATTAGCCATTAGCCAATGTGCAGCATACGAGCGGACGATCACGACGCCCAGGCACTATACGTATGTGAAGATCAGCGAAGGCTGCAACCGATTCTGCTCGTACTGCGCCATACCGCTGATAACGGGCAGACATACGTCACGACCGATGGAGGAGATACTGGACGAGGTGCGGTGGCTAGTCAGCCAAGGGGTGAAGGAGTTCAATGTGATTGCACAAGATTTGTCGTCGTATGGATTAGACTTATACAAGAAACATCGGCTGGCAGAACTGATAGATAAGATGGCGGAGACAGAGGGTGTGGAGTGGATCAGGCTGCACTACACCTACCCTACGGATTTTCCGATGGATCTGCTGCCGGTGATGACCAAGCACGCGAACATATGCAAGTACATGGATATCGCGCTACAGCATTGCAGCGATCATATGCTCAGCTTGATGCGCAGACACATAACCGCTGCAGAGCAGGACGCCCTGCTCGACCGCATACGTCGCCAAGTGCCGGGGATCACGCTTCGCACCACGCTGATGGTGGGTCATCCGGGAGAGACGGAGGAGGACTTTGAGGCACTGAAAGTCTGGGTTAAGAAGCAACGCTTCGACCGGATGGGAGCATTCGCCTACAGCGAGGAAGAAGGCACTTACGCCGCCAAGCATTACAAAGATGACGTACCGCAGGAAATTAAAGAGCGCCGACTGGACGAACTCATGCTCATACAAGAACAGATCGCTGCTGAGAAGAGCGAAGAGAAGATCGGGAAGACCCTGCGCGTGATCATCGACCGACAGGAGGGCGACTACTTCATCGGCCGAACGGAAGCCGACAGTCCCGAGGTGGATTGCGAGGTACTGATCAGAGTCGAGAGTCTGGAGTGTAACGTTGAGAGTCGTTCGATTGTGAAAAGTAACGAGTTAAAAGTCGGAGAATTCTATGACGTGAAAATCACAGGATTCGAAGGCGTGGACTTATTCGGTGAAATCATATAGACTATGACTAACAAAGAAATTATACAATCCGTGTCGCAGAAAGCGGCACTGACCAAGCAGGCAACCGAGCAGTTGCTGCATGCAACCGTACAGATCATCACCGGCACGCTCCGAGAGGGCGGAGATGTGAAGATCCAACATTTCGGCACATTAGGCGTAAGCGAGCGAAAAGCACGCACAGTAACTAACCCCCGTAACGGCAAAAAGACCCAAGTGCCTGCAAAACAGGTTTGGACTTTCAAGCCGAACCCCCGCATGAAAGACGCGGTGAACGGACAATCAGTAACCGGCAAACAATAAGCAGTTATGGCAAAGCATATGACTTTAGTTTCACTTCGCCGCGCACTAAGCGCCAATGGCGGAGTAAGTGAGAAGGTGGCAGACGACTTCCTCAGTGCCCTTGTGAAAAGCATCCAGGACGGGTTGGTAAAGGACGGCAGCGTGACGATCAACGGAATGGGAACATTCAAGCTGCAGGACGTACCGGCACGCGAGAGCGTAAATGTCACTACCGGTGAACGATTCACCATCGCCGGATACAAGAAGGTGGTATTCGTTGAAGGAACAAGCAGCACCACTCGGACAAAGAAAACAGACGAACCCATTGACCCAATACAGAAACTCGGTGAACAAGCTGAGGAGATCAAGGATATACTGAGCGAACTCAACGCCATGAGTACGGAACAGACTGTACCAAGTACAGAAACCACGGAACAGGCGGAAACGCCCAAAGCGCCGAAAAAAGCGAAAGCACGAAAAGCGGCTAAAGTTGCAATAACTCCCGAAGCACCTCAAGCACAGGAAAGTCAAGAAGCCCCCGTCACTCCTGTCCCCCCGCAGACCAAGCCGGTTCAGGAGCAGACAAAGAAACCCTTCAATCCTTGGCTGACGGGACTGATCACTATCGGCGTGTTCGCCATGCTGCTGATAATCGCGTACTTCGTATTGCGGCACCAGATCGTCAGTTGGGCAGACGGCATGCGCACAAACATCGAGCAGCGCGTGAACACGCCGGAGGATAATTTTGTGCAGAGTACAGAACCCGCGGAACAGACGGAAAGTGCCGGTACGGAACAAACGGAAGAAACCGTTTCCGACAACACTATTCAACCCGAACCGACACCTGCTCTGCCGAGTTTCTACTACGACGAGCAGCGAGTATTCACGGAGTTTCAGGCCACAGAAACCGTCGGTCAGGACAGCCGTCTGGCGTGGGTAGCATGGAAGCACTACGGCGAGAAAGCAATGTGGGTGTTCGTCTATGAGGCGAACCGTGACCGCCTGAAGGATCCTAACCAAGTGCTGCCGGGCATGCAACTGCGCATCCCCAAACTGCCCAAAGAACTGCGGGACGTAAATAATCCCGACACGAAAGAGCTACTCGAGCGATTGAGCGACAAGTACCTGGGAGGCCGCTAGCCAAGTGAAAGGTGAAGGAGTGATACATATTGAAGGTGCCCGGACGAACAACCTCAAGAACGTGAGCGTGGATATACCGCGCAACAAGATGGTTGTGGTTACCGGCGTGAGTGGCAGCGGCAAGTCGTCGCTGGCATTTGACACACTATACGCCGAAGGGCAACGCCGGTACGTGGAGAGCCTGAGTGCTTACACACGTCAGTTCCTCGGACGCATGCAGAAACCCGACGTGGACACTATCGACGGTATCCCTCCCGCCATCGCCATAGAGCAGAAAGTCAGTTCGCGCAATCCGCGTTCCACCGTGGGTACCGTCACAGAGATATATGACTACCTCAAGCTCCTGTTCGCGCGCGCCGGCACGACGCTCTCGCCCGTGAGCGGGAAAGAAGTCAAACGCCACACGGTTGCTGACGTACTGAGTCACCTACGCTCGCTAGCCGACGGCACACGCGTCTATCTGCTATCCTCACTCAGCGACCGCCCGATAGACGCACTGCTGAGCGAGGGTTACTCCCGTCTGCTGCATGTACACGATGACGGGACTGCGGATATACTGCGCCTGAGCAGCAGCCTCAGCCCCGATTTGCTGCGCGACATAGAGCACGTCTATCTGTTGGTCGATCGCATCATTGCCGACGGACAACAAGCCACCGAGAACCGCTTTGCCGATTCGGTGCAGACAGCCTTCTTTGAGGGGAAAGGCGAGTGCGTGCTACGTACGGAGACGTCTGCCGGAGTGCAGATGACGCACTTCTCCGAGCGGTTCGAGGCGGACGGGATACAGTTCGTGGAACCCACCGAGCACCTGTTCAACTTCAATAACCCGCTAGGCGCCTGCCCCACCTGCAACGGATTCGGGAACATCATCGGCATCGATACGGATCTGGTGGTGCCCGACAAGTCGAAGAGCATCTACGAGGACGCCATAGCCTGCTGGCGCGGGCAGAAGATGAGCGCCTGGCGCGACGAGCTGATCTACCAGGCAGATAAGTTCGACTTCCCTATCCACACTCCGTTCTACGCGCTGACGCCCGAGCAGAAACAGCTGATCTGGACAGGCAACGAGTACTTCCGCGGACTGAATGATTTCTTCCGCATGCTGGAGAAAGACCAATACGCCAAGATTCAGTACCGCGTCATGCTGGCACGCTTCAAGGGCAAGACAACCTGTCCCGACTGCCGCGGCATGCGCCTAAGAAAGGAAGCCGAATATGTATGGGTGGGCGGCAAGCGAATAACCGATGTAGCCGCCATGCCGGTGAGTGAGGTGACAGAATGGATAGAGGAACTCCAGCGTCTGCAAGCTGCAGGTGACCCGAAGTTAGCCGCTATGGGCGAGCTGATTACGGAGATTCGCAACCGGCTGCAGTTCATGGAGGATGTGGGACTGAGTTACCTCAGCCTCAACCGCATGGCGTCAAGCCTCTCCGGAGGCGAGAGCCAGCGCATCAACCTTGCCAAATCGCTCGGCAGCAGTCTGGTTGGTTCATTGTACGTACTCGACGAGCCGTCGATAGGCTTGCACGCGCGCGACACCCAGCGGCTGATACATGTGCTGCATGAGCTGCGCGACCTGGGCAACACAATCGTGGTCGTGGAACACGACGAGGATATCATGATGGCGGCGGATTACATGATTGAGATAGGCCCCAAAGCCGGCACACACGGCGGCGAGATAACCTACGTGGGCAAACCGCGTCTGCAGGACTTTCCGTCGGTCATCCCCCCGCAACGCCGACCGTGGAGCAACTACATAGAGATTGTCGGGGCAGCTGAGAACAACCTGCAGAACCTGAACGTCAAGTTCCCCTTGGGCGTACTGACGGTTATCACCGGCGTGAGCGGCAGCGGCAAATCGTCGCTGGTGAGCAAGGTGCTCTACCCTGCCCTGAAGAAACACTACGGCGGCATAGCGGCCGAGCATACAGGCGACTACGGCAGTCTGCGCGGAAGCATGCACCTGCTGAAAGACGTTGAGTTCGTAGATCAGAACCCGCTCAGCAAATCCTCGCGTTCGAACCCCGTGACGTACATGAAGGCGTTCGACGAGATTCGTAAGATCTTTGCCGAGCAGCAGGCATCTAAGCAGATGGGGTTCACGCCGGCGCACTTCTCGTTCAACACCCCCGGCGGCCGCTGCGAGGAGTGCCAGGGCGAAGGTACGATAACGATTGAGATGCAGTTCATGGCAGATATCGTGATTGAGTGCGAGCACTGTCATGGCAAACGCTACAAGCAGGAGGTATTAGAGATCACCTTCGGCGGGAAGAACATCCACGACATCCTCGAGATGACCGTGGACGAAGCCATCGACTTTTTCACCGAGTACGGCTGCATGAAGGTGGTCAAGCTGCTCAAGCCTCTGCAGGATGTGGGTATCGGTTACGTCAAGCTCGGTCAGTCGAGCAGCACGCTTTCGGGCGGCGAGAGCCAGCGCGTGAAGCTCGCGTCGTACCTGGCGCAGGAGGATCATAAGCCTATGCTGTTTATTTTCGACGAGCCGACCACCGGTCTGCATCATCAGGATGTGCTGGTACTGCTCAACGCCCTCGAACGCCTTATCAGCAAAGGACACACAGTAGTAGTCATTGAACACAACCCGACGCTGATCATGGCGGCCGATCACATCATCGACCTCGGTCCGGAAGGCGGCACACAAGGCGGAAGGATCGTGGCGGAAGGCACGCCCGAGCAGATCATGGCGTGCGAACAGAGTTATACAGGCCAAGCGCTGAAACGATTAGGAAACCTCAGCAACATAGCAAGCCTAGGCCAAACAGATTAACAAGAATGCTAACAGTCGATAACATAGTCAAAGAGTATTCGTCCAAGCCTATACTGGCGGGGATCACGTTTCTTGTTAACAAACGTGACCGCATAGCCTTGGTAGGCAAGAACGGTGCAGGCAAGACCACGCTGCTGCGCCTTATTGCCGGCGAGGAGACACCCACGAGCGGACGTATATCGCGCGATGCAGACATGCGTATCGGCTATCTGCCGCAGCAGATGATCCACAACGAGGGCACCACGCTGCGCGAAGAAGTGGACCAAGTGCGCGACAAGCAAGACCCCAAGAGTACCGGGCAGATGGAGCGCGTACTGTTGGGTTTGGGTTTTGAGCGTACTGATTTTGACCGTCCGTGCAACGAGTTCAGCGGAGGCTGGAGGATGCGTATAGAGCTGGCAAAAATACTATTGCAGCAGCCCGATATGCTACTATTGGACGAGCCAACGAACCACCTGGATATAGAGAGTATCCAATGGCTGGAAGAGTGGATACAAACAGCACCGTGTGCCGCTATCATCGTCAGCCACGACCG
This sequence comes from uncultured Bacteroidales bacterium, assembly GCA_946403215.1. Classification (GTDB taxonomy): domain Bacteria; phylum Bacteroidota; class Bacteroidia; order Bacteroidales; family Paludibacteraceae; genus Colicola. The sequence goes on from CAMIZG010000003.1 coordinate 21,562, forward strand.
CGCGTTCATCGACAATGTGACCACACGAACGATTGAGATTTCATTAGGGAAGATATACGACTACAATGTACCCTACTCGCAGTTCGTCACGCTCCGGCAAGAGCGCCACGAGCAGCAGGTGCGCGCCTATGAGAACCAGCAGAAGATGATCAAGGACACCGAAGAGTTCATCGAACGCTTCCGCTATAAAGCCACCAAGAGCGTGCAAGTGCAGAGTCGTATCAAGCAACTGAACAAGTTAGAACGCCTGGAGGTCGATCTGGAGGACAACAGCCGCCTGAGGATGAAGTTCCCGCCGGCACCGCGCAGCGGAGATTTTCCGGTCATAGCCGATGACGTGCGCAAGGCGTTCGGCAACCACGTAGTGTTTGACCACGTGACCTTCACCATCCGCCGTGGCGAGAAAGTGGCGTTCGTAGGCAAGAACGGTGAGGGCAAGACCACACTCGTTCGCTGTATCATGAACGAGCTGCAGGACTACACCGGCACGCTCAAGATAGGCCATAACGTCAAGATCGGGTACTTTGCGCAGAACCAGGCCTCGCTGCTGGATGGTGAGCTGACCGTGTTCGACACCATCGACCGCGTGGCGGTGGGCGACATCCGAACCCGCATCAAGGATATATTGGGCGCCTTCATGTTCGGGGGCGAAGCGATAGACAAACGTGTGAAAGTGCTCTCAGGCGGTGAGCGCAGTCGTCTGGCGATGATCAGACTGCTGCTTGAACCGGTGAATCTGCTCATCCTTGATGAGCCGACCAACCACCTGGACATGCGCAGCAAGGATGTGCTCAAAGAGGCGCTGCAGGCATTTGACGGGACGGTTATACTGGTGAGCCACGACCGCGACTTCCTCGACGGGATTGTGAGCAAGGTGTATGAGTTCGGCGGCGGCAAAGTGCGCGAACATCTGGGTGGCATTTACGATTGGCTGCAGTACAAGCGCGCCGCACGCATCGAGGATGCGGACAAAGCCATCGATTTGGCACTCCACCAACCAAAGGCCAACAGCCAACAGCCAATGGCAAACAGCCAAACAAGCAGCGGAGCTGCCGACTATGCGGCGCAGAAAGCCAAAGCAGCCGAACTGCGCAAGGCACAGAAAGCCGTGGCACAGGCCGAGCAGGACATAAGCAACCTGGAGCAACAGATACTCGACATTGAGCAGATTCTGGCAGAGGTAGAGGGACAGTCGCCGGAGAACTTCGAGAAATACAACCGTCTCAAGCGCAGCCTGGAGCAACGGATGTACGAGTGGGAGATACTAAGCGAACAACTCGATGAGTTGGTTGAGAGTTGATAGACTATGGAAGAAATAATTGGCTATATTAAGACTTGGCTGCTGTACGGCAACATGGATGCCGCGCAGCATATTGGTTACACCGATGATGAGCGCGAGTGGCCGAAGTACAAACTGGTGATTGTACCTAACGGACACTTGGGCAAGGACATCGTTCTGCCGGAACTGACGACGCCGAAAGTGGAGCAATGGTCACCGGGCAACGATACGGAGCTGAATGTATCCGTTGTGCGCACGGACCTCATTTACAACACGTTCTTCTTTATCTCTCGTGCCGAGGAGCTCATCAACGACCAGCGCGACGAGCATGGGCGTTTTCTGGGAGCCTACTCCATCCTTGGCAAGCGCAACCGACTGATGGTACCCACACTGGACGAGTACGCACGACTGATGATGAAAGCGGTGGGATTGCCATTACCTCCGTCAGGATTCGCGCATATCTACCTCACTCACGACATTGACACCATCGCTCACTACCGACACTTGCGCGGTGCGCTGGGCGGAATCCTACGCGGCGAATGGCGGCAGGTGCTGCGCTCATGGCGCGACATACACAGCGACCCCGCATACACCTTCCCCTGGCTGGTGGAGCAAGACCGGCGTGTGCCGCTGGCGGAGAGTATATTCTTTGTCAAGCATTCGTTCGGCAAAGGCTACGACTACCCGCAGTACAACCACCGCGGTCACGACGCGCGGCAGTTGCGCAAGTTCCTGGAATGGAACAGAGCAACGATAGGCTGGCACAGTTCCTACTACGGCACAGGCAGCATTGAGCGACGCACCACGCACACCAACGAACTGGCCATCCACCGATCGCACTATCTGCGCTGCTCCATCGAGCAGATGCGCAAACTGGTGGAGCTCGGGGTGACGGATGATTTCAGCATGGGCTTCCCCGATCGTGCAGGATTCCGCCTGCAGACCTCGCGTGCCGTGCTGTGGATAGACCCCGAACGAATGCAACTGACCGAACTGGTGCTCCATCCGTTAACAATCATGGATGTAACACTCAGCAGTGACAACTACATGCACCTTGACCACGAGGAGGCGGGATACATCAGCCAGCAACTCATCGACAAGGTACAGATGCATCACGGCGACCTGTGTCTGCTCTGGCACAACAGCAGCCTTGGTTCAGATTCATATCTGCGCCCACTATACAAACAAATAATCACAGACCTTGCATAATACAATGGCAGATTTGCATCCCTATAGAGTATTAGTGCTGGCTGATCCGTACAGTAAGCCGAGTTTCGCTCCCCGTTTGCGCAGTATATGCGAGCATCTGGGCAAAAAGAACTGGCAAGTGGACGTATTCACCGAACAATGGCAGCCGTTGGAGTTCGAGTATTCGAACTATACCATCACCACTATACCTCTATACAAGCAGAACCTGGCAGATTGGGCAGTCAAGACATTCTGGTCGCTGCTGACGAACTGGAAAGAACGAACGTTTGCCAAAGAAGTAACCAAACGCATTGAAAGCAAACAATACGATATAGTGTTTTGCACCACCTTTTCCACATTCCCGCTATGCGCAGCTGTTCGCATTGCCAAGGAAAGGAATCTCCCTCTGTTTGTCGATATACGCGATATAGACGAGCAGGCGCCTAACAGCCAATACCAATCGCATCGTCAATGGTGGGCAAGGCCATTTAGAGGATGGTACAGACGAACGCAGAACCGCCGCCGGGACGAAGCTATCCGGCAGGCACAGCACGTGACGACTATTTCACCTTGGCACGTACGTTTTCTAAAGAAGCGCAACGATCATGTATCACTCGTATGGAACGGATTTGACCGAACAGTATTCTACCCGAGGCAGATAACGGCATCCAGCTTTGACATAATATATACCGGACGAATATACGAATCAGAGTTACAAGATCCCCGCTGCTTCTTTGAGGGACTGAGTCTGCTACCCGAGTTAAGGAACATGCGCGTTGTGTGGTACACGAACAAAGAGGGACAGAAGCGCGTGAGCACCTACGTCAAGCAGTACAACATTCAATGCCCGATGGTGTATCACGACTACGTTGCGCCACAACAGGTTCCCCAAATTCTCAACTCCGGAAGCATCGTACTGGTGTTCTCCCACCCGCTTGAAGAGAAAGGCCCTCACGGCATAATGACAACCAAATTCTATGAAGCATTAGGAGTGGAAAAGCCTGTACTGTGCGCCCCGTCGGATGAGGAGTGTCTGGCACAAGTGATACAACTGACTAATGCCGGCATTGCCGCGCGCACACCGCAGGAGGTTGCCTCTTTCATCATGGACAGATACCAGGAATGGCAAAAACAAGGATTTACCCGGCAGCCGGTTGTGGAGAGCGAGAAAGAGACGTTTGCCCGGCAAACACAAGCCGAACACATTGAGCAACTATTGACAGAAACAATACAAAATGCATCCCGCACATGATTAGTGTTATCGTGCCCATATATAATGTTGCGCCGTACTTGAAGCAATGCCTTGACTCATTGCTGCATCAATCGTATCGCGATTGGCAGGGTATACTGGTCAATGACGGCTCTACAGACGATTCGCTTGCTATAGCAGAGCAATACGTACAGGCTGACAACAGGTTTACGCTGTACAGTCAGCCGAACAGTGGTCTGTCGGCAGCACGCAACACAGGACTGAAATACGCAACAGGAGAATACGTTGCCTTCATCGACTCCGATGACTATATCGCTCCTGACTATCTGGCCACCCTCATCGCCCACGCCGATGGAGCAGAACTGGTACAAAGCGGATTATGTCGTGTTGACAATGAAGGAAAGATACTACGACGCATTTATCCACGACCTGCCTATCGCCTGACTACCGCGTGGTCACGACTATACCGGCGAACATTATTCACCGAGCAGCAGTTGTCGTTTGCCGTGGGACAGTACTATGAGGATGTACTGTTCTCCACCGATATGTGGCTAAGCCATCCGCGCATACGCGCAATCGACTATTGCGGCTACTATTATCGGTTAAACAATACGTCCATCACCGCCAACAAGCACGACACTACATTCGTATTCGAGTACCTGCGTCGCAAGCAAAAAGAGATAAAGTCGCTGCGCGACTGGTGGATCATTTGCAGCACCCGCATTCGACTGCGTGCTCACTTTATATTGAACAGATGAATACATATCAAGCCATTGTCAATCTGCTTCACCAAGAAGTCATTCCTGCCATCGGTTGTACCGAACCGGCATGCGTTGCGCTATGCGTGGCGCGAGCCAAAGAGAAATTAGGTACGGAGCCCGACAGCATCACCGTTGAGGTGAGCAAGAACATATACAAGAACGCCATGGGCGTAGGCATCCCCGGCACCGGCATGAACGGACTGCCTATAGCCGTCGCCTTGGGCGCAACCATCGGCCGTAGCGAGTATGAGCTCGAAGTGTTGCGTGACACCACGCCCGAGGCCGTCAGTTACGCCAAATCGTACCTGCAACGCGTACCGCCGCAGATACATATAGCGCACGACGCACCCGATCTGGTATATGTACATGCTACAGTTGGCAAAGGTGACACCACAGCAGAGGCCACTATTCAGGGCAGCCATACAGGCTGCGCAGAAGCATCCTGCTGCATCGGCAGTCTGCGCGAGGTGTACGATTTTGCGATGAATGTGCCGCTCAAGGATGTCGAGTTCCTGCTGGATGGTGCTAAGATGAACATGGCAGCCGCAGAGAAATCGTTCATGGGCAATTACGGGCACGGTCTGGGACGCTTGCTGCACACGGTAAGCAACCAGCACCTAACCAACAGTCACCCGACGCAGATGTCGAACATCTTCGGCGACACATTGTTCACCAAGATCCTCTGCTACACCTGCGGCGCATGCGATGCGCGCATGTCGGGAGCAATGGTGCCGGTGATGTCGAACTCCGGCAGCGGCAATCAGGGAATAAGCTGCTCCATACCGGTCTATCTGTACGCCCTGGAGCATAACAGCGACGAGGAGCAGACCTTGCGGGCACTCACGCTGAGCAACCTCACGGTGATCTACATCAAGCAGTCGCTGGGCAGGCTGTCAGCGCTCTGCGGATGCGTGGTGGCGGCTACAGGCTCCGCGGCTGGACTGACCTATCTGATGGGAGGACAGTACGATGAGGTTACTTTTGCCATCAAGAATATGATAGCTAACATCTCCGGCATGATCTGCGATGGTGCCAAGCCTGCATGCGCGCTGAAGGTGACGAGCGGTGTAGCAACGGCCGTTCTCTCGGCTGCGATGGCTATGCACCACTCGTTTGCTGAAAGCACGGAAGGGATAGTGGAAGATGACATTGACCAGACCATACACAACCTCACACGCATCGGACGCGACGGAATGAACCAGACCGATGAGGTGATCATAGATATAATGACTAATAAATGCTAAGATGATAACCATTGAACAATTAAAAGACATTCAACAACGCGCTGACAAGCTCAAGTCGTACCTGGCTATTGACGAGAAACGCATCCAACTGGAGGAGGAAGAACTGCATACGCAGGCTCCGGAGTTCTGGGAGGACGCCAAAGCCGCCGAGGCGCAGATGCGCAAGGTCAAATCCCTCCGGCGCTGGATAGACGGTTACGAGGGCGTACGCAACGCTACCGAAGAACTGCAGCTTGCCTTCGACTACTACAAGGAGGAACTGGTGACCGAACAGGAGGTGGATGACGCCTACGCGCACGCAATAAAAGAGGTAGAAGATCTGGAGATGAAGAATATGCTCTCGCACGAAGAGGATGCGATGCCTGCCGTACTGAAGATCGTGAGCGGTGCAGGCGGCACCGAGGCGCAGGACTGGGCGGAACAGCTCATGCGTATGTACCAGCGCTACTGCGAGAAGCACGACTACAAGGTGACCATAGCCAACCTGCAGGAGGGCGATGAGGCGGGCATCAAGACAGTGACGTTCAACATCGAGGGCGAAATGGCGTACGGCTACCTGAAGAGCGAAAACGGTGTGCACCGTCTGGTGCGCGTCAGCCCGTACAATGCCCAGGGCAAACGCATGACGAGCTTCGCATCGGTGTTCGTTGTGCCACTGATTGATGACTCGATTGAGATCACCGTTGACCCTGCCGGACTAAGTTGGGATACGTTCCGCTCATCCGGCGCCGGCGGTCAGAACGTGAACAAGGTTGAATCCGGCGTACGCCTGCACTATAAGTTCGTGAACCCGCTCACAGGCCAGCCTGACGAGATAGTGATTGAGAACACCGAGACGCGCGACCAGCCCAAGAACCGCGAGAACGCCCTCCGCCACCTGCGCTCGCAGCTCTATGAACTCGAACTTGAGAAACGCCGGCAGGCACAAGCCAAGGTGGAGGCGGGCAAGAAGAAGATTGAATGGGGCAGTCAGATCCGTTCATACGTGTTCGATGACCGTCGCGTCAAGGATCACCGCACCAACTACCAGACATCCAACGTCAACGCCGTGATGGACGGCGATATTGACGCATTCATCAAGGCTTACCTTATGGAGTTCCCCGACTAAGCCCGGCCGAAAAGAATGCCGTAAATAATCAAATAATTTGAGCTATTATTTGCAAATGTCGATTTATTTTTGTAACTTTGTAGGTTTTTAGTTATGAACAAACTTTTTACACCCTATAAGTTAGGCCCCATCACGTTGCGCAACCGATTTATTCGTTCGGCAGCATTTGAGAACATGTGCACCGGCAATGAGCCCTCGCAGATGCTTCACGACTACCATGTGAGCGTGGCGCACGGCGGAGTAGGCATGACAACTGTAGCCTATTGCGCCGTTGACCTGAGCGGTGTTTCGTTCGACGGACAGCTGTATGTCCGTCCGGAAGCCTTGACCGGACTGAGGAAACTGACCGACGCCATTCATGCCGAAGGAGCCAAGGCGAGCATCCAGCTGGGGCACTGCGGCAACATGACGCACTTCTCGACCTGCCACTGCATGCCGTTGAGCGCATCCAACGGGTTTAACCTGTACAGCCCGACGATCCACCGCAGGATGAAGGTGAGCGAGATTAAAGCGATGGTGAAGAAGTTCGGCGAGGCTGTGGATTTCTGCCGCGAGGCAGGATTTGACTGCGTGGAGATCCACGCGGGTCACGCGTACCTGATATCGCAGTTCATCAGTCCGCGCACCAACCATCGGCACGATGAGTACGGCGGCTGCTTTGAGAACCGCGTACGCTTCCTGAACGAGGTGCTCGACGAAGTCATGCTTCACGCCAAGGACGATATGGCCGTAGTGGTGAAGACGAACATGTGGGACAACTGCTGGCACGGTTCGGATATCGAGGAAGGCATCCGCATCGCCCGTGAGATAGCCAAGCACAAGGTCCACGGCATCGTTCTGTCCGGTGGTACGGTCAGCCGCTCGCCGATGACGATATTAGGCGGTGCCATGCCGGTGAAGACGCTGGCCCACTACATGCCTACTAAGAGCCTGTGGTGGCTCAAGGCCGCTCTGAACATACCTTTCGTTGGTGACATCATGACGCCTACCGTTCCATTCAAGGAACTGTACTTCATGCAGCAGGCCAAGCGTTTTCAGGAGGAGATAAAGGATGTGCCGCTGATCTATGTAGGCGGCGTACAGAGTGGCGATAACTGTCAACAGATAATGGACGAAGGCTTTGAACTGTTCCAACTTGCACATGTGCTGATCAAGGATCCGGAGTTCGTGAATCATGTAAAGGAGAACCCGCACTACCACGCCGGATGCAAACGTTCGAACTACTGCGTAGGACGCATGTACAGCAAGGAGATGAAGTGCCACGAGTGCGTGGAGCGCGACGGAGAGAAGATTCCCGCCAGGATCCAGCGCGAGATCAAACGTCTGGAGAAGGATGCGCATGAGAGCATCCACGCCCGGAAATCTTCAGCCAAAGTTGAATGATAACTATTATTAGCAATGAAATCAGTTTACACCATATTACTATTGATCTGCTCCAACGTCTTCATGACACTCGCCTGGTACGGACATCTGAAGATGGCGGAGATGAAGTGGTTTCAGCACCTGCCCCTGATAGCGGTTATCCTCATCAGCTGGGGTATAGCATTCTTCGAGTACTGCCTGCAGGTGCCGGCCAACCGCATGGGCTTCATGGGCAATGGCGGGCCGTTTAACCTGATGCAGCTCAAGATCCTTCAAGAGGTGATCACCCTCACGGTGTTCATCGCCTTTTCGGCGCTGGCGTTCCACATGCACCTCAGATGGAACCACGTAGCAGCCGCGTTCTTTATGATCCTGGCTGTGTATTTTGTATTCAAAGGTTGATACTTAATCAAAACATTCACAATAATGAAAAAGACACTATTTAGCTTATTACTGCTTGTATGGGGCACAGTTGTCCTGTTTGCCCAGTTGCCGGAAGGCTTGTCACAGTACACATTGAACAACGGACTGACTGTCCTGCTGTGGGAAGACCACGACCAGCCTGATGTGTTCGGCGCTACCGTTACGCGTGCCGGTTCGATTGACGAACCCGAGACAGCTACCGGTCTGGCGCACTACCTGGAGCACATGCTCTTTAAGGGTACCGACCGTATGGGTGCCCTGGATTGGGAGAAGGAGCGTCCCCACTATGAGCACATCATCGCCCTGTATGACACGCTGGCCATGACCACCGATGCCAAGGAGCGCGAACAAATTCAGCTGCGCATCAACGAGCAGAGCCGTCTGGCTGCACAATACAGCGCAACCGACGAGTTCTCCAACCTCATACAGTCGATAGGCGGCGAGGATCTGAATGCCGGCACAAGTTACGACATGACATATTTCCACAACCGCTTCCCTGCATATCAGATGGAGCGTTGGCTGACATTGTACGCCGACCGCTTGACCAACCCCGTGTTCCGCACCTTCCAGGCGGAGCTGGAGAATGTGTTTGAGGAATACAACATGTACTCCGACGACAACAGCCAGCACGTGCAGAAGTTCATCAACGAGCAGTTGTACAAAGGCAGCGCATACTCGCGCGACATTATCGGGTTCCCCGAGGACCTGAAGAACCCCAAGTTGCGCCAGCTCATCGAGTTCTACAACACCTGGTATGTGCCTAACAACATGGCGCTGATCCTGGTGGGTAACTTCTCCACGGAGGAAGTCAAGCCGTTGATAGAGAAGACCTTCGGCGGCATGCAGAGCAAGCCGCTGCCTGAGCGCAAGACCTTCGCTCCGACCGATTTCTCCAAGAACGAGCGCTTCAGCGCCAAACTCGGCTACTACCCCGAATTGTGCATTGGCTACAACGGCGTGAAGAGCGGTGCCGACGAGGAGCTGGCTCTGGATTTTGCCTGCAACCTGCTGTCGAACTCAATGGGTATCGGTCTGCTGGACGAACTCATCCTTGACAATAAGCTGATGTATGCCGGTGCCGTGAACAACGGCGCACGCGAACTGGGACGCCTGGAGATAATCGCTATCCCATACATGGATCCCGAGACGCAAGAGTACAATTCGCTCAAAGAGACCGAATCCATGGTGATGAAAGCCATTGACCAACTAATCAAGGGCGAGGTCAGCGACGATCTGTTCGAAGCCGTACGCCTGAATAGCATCCAGCAGTACGACCGCATGATGGAGTACCCCATGCTCAAGGCATACACCCTGCTGGAGGGATACGTAAGCCAGGTACCTCTGGAACAGCTCTTTACCGAGAAAGACGAACTGCGCAAGTTGACCAAGGACGCTGTTATCAGTGTAGCCAAGAAATACTTCTCCGCTCCGCATAAGACCTTCGAGATTGCCGAAGGTTCGCCCAAGAAGGACAAACTCGCCAAGCCGAAGATCAAACCGCTGGAGCCCGGCTTGGGACAGTCGGACTACTACAAGCAGTTCACCTCTATCCCTGCCGGCAAACTCGTGCCGCGCTTTGTTGACCTGAAGGATATCGACCAGGACCGCTTTGCCGAGAACGTATATGTATATGTTACTCCCAACCCGAAAAACGATATTTTCTCCCTGCGTCTGCGTTATGGTATAGGCTCCTACAACATGCCTCTGCTCGAGTATGCTGTGCAGATGATGGATGTAGCGGGCCTGAAGGGTGCACCCGGACTGAGTGCCGCGGAGTACCGCGCCAAACTCGCGCGCCTGGGAGGAAAGTGCAGCTACATGGTGAGCGACAACTACGTAACGGTGGATATTGAGGGGGCAGAGCAGAACATGAAGGAGATCGTGTCGCTGGTTAACCTGCACATGCTCTTCCCGGACTTCACCTCGGAGAACGATGCCAAGCTTAACAGCGTCAAGGGCCAGGTATATTCCGGTCGTCAGGTTGAGCGTAAGAGCACTGACCTGGTAGCCGATGCAGCCTATGATTACGTGCTATACGGCGAGAACTCGGAGTATATCAAGCGCACACCGCTGGACGAGGTACTGCAACTCGAGGCTTCACAGTTGGAGGCTGAGTGGCACAAGGCATTGGATTTCGAACTGGAGATCCACTACGCCGGCAAATTGCCTGCCGACAGCGTCAAGAGCGCCTTGTTCGGACATATACCTATGTCGGAGAAGGCTATCCCCACCACCTCGCCTATCGAGCGTCCCAGACTGCCGTTCAGCAAGACGGAGCTTTACTTCCTGCCCGACGCCACGATGCAGCAGGCCAAGATTTACTTCTTGATCGAGGGTACGCCGTATAACATCAACGACGCCGTGCATATTGATGCCTTCAACGAATACTTCGGCGGTGGATTCTCGGGCCTGGTAATGAACGAGATCCGCGAGAAGCGCTCCATGGCATATACAGCCTACGGTACTGTTATCACGCCGCCGGTGCAGGGACGTAACACACGCTTCGTCGGATATGTAGGCACACAATCCGACAAGGTGCTCGATGCACTGAACGTTTATTGCCAGCTGCTCGATAATATGCCGCAGAACGGCGAGAACATCGAGAACATCCGCACCATACTGCGTCAGTCCATGCTTAGTCACCACCCCACCTTCCGCTCCAAGAGTCAGAGGCTGACCGACTGGATGCGCCTGGGCTATCAGATTGACCCCGCTACACTGCAGATCCGTCAGGTACAGAAACTCAAGTTCGAGGATATTACCGCATACTACGACGCACATATCAAAGGCCAACCGATGAAGATCCTGATCATGGGCGACCCCAAGCAAATCGACCAGAAGGCACTCAAGGCTCAATTTGGCAAGGTTAACAAACTGTCAGCAGGCAAACTCTTTAGCGAATAATATGCATCGTTCAGGATTCGTAAATATTGTCGGCAACCCCAATGTGGGCAAATCAACGCTGATGAACGCTCTGGTGGGTGAGCGGCTGTCGATTATCACATCCAAGGCGCAGACCACGCGGCATCGCATTATGGGTATCGTCAACGGCGAGGATTTTCAGATTGTCTATTCCGACACTCCGGGTGTGCTCAAGCCTAACTACAAGCTGCAGGAGCAAATGTTGGAGTTCAGCCGCGGAGCGCTGGTGGATGCCGATGTACTGCTGTATGTGACTGACGTACAGGACACTCCCGACAAGAACGCCGACTTCCTCAGCAAGGTCAAGAATATGGCGGGCAGCACACGCACCACAGCAGGCACGCAGACTCCCGCCGTCTTCCTCATCATCAACAAGATTGACCTCACTACGCCCGAAACACTCGACAACCTGGTAGTCTACTGGCAGAAAGAACTGCCCACGGCGCAGATCTTCCCTATCTCCGCCAAGGAGCGCTTTGGCATTGACCAGCTCTTTGCTGCCATAAAGGACGCACTGCCCGAGTGCCCGCCGTTCTTCGACAAGGACCAGCTCACCGACAAACCCGCACGGTTCTTCGTCAGCGAGATCATCCGCGAGAAGATCCTGCTCAACTACGACAAAGAGATTCCCTACTCCACCGAGGTGGAGGTGGAGGCATTCAAGGATGAGCCCGAGAGCCAGCAGCACCCAAAGGGGCTGATTCGTATCCAGGCGGTTATCTACGTGGAGCGAGACAGCCAGAAGGGCATCATCATCGGTCACCAGGGCATGGCGCTTAAGAAGGTTGGTTCGTCCGCACGCAAAGATATTGAGGCATTCTTCGCCAAGCCCGTGTTCCTCGAGCTCTTCGTCAAGGTCGATCGCGACTGGCGGTCCAGCGTGGGACGACTCAAGCACTACGGATACGACCTGACGTAAGCAACAACACAATTCAATCATTTCGCAACGAATAAACACTAACATAATGGAGTACAATTTTAGTGAGATAGAGCAAAAGTGGCAGGCTGCATGGGACAAAGCCAATGCCTACAAGGTAAGTAACGAGAGCGACAAACCGCACTACTACGTGCTGGACATGTTCCCCTATCCCTCGGGCGCGGGTCTGCACGTGGGGCATCCGCTGGGCTATATAGCCTCGGATATCTACTCGCGCTACAAGCGTCAGAAAGGCTTCAACGTGCTGCACCCCATGGGCTTTGACGCCTACGGTCTGCCGGCGGAGCAGTATGCTATCCAGACCGGTCAGCACCCCGAGGTGACCACCAACGAGAACATCAAGCGCTACATCAGCCAGCTCCGCAAGATAGGCTTCTGCTACGACTGGAGCCGCGAGGTCAAGACCTGCGACCCCAAGTTCTACAAGTGGACCCAGTGGGCGTTCATTCAGATGTTCAACCACTACTACGACACCGCAGCGCAGAAAGCCAAACCTATCAGCGAGCTCGTGGCCCGCTTCGAGAAGGAGGACCCGGCCTGGGCAACCCTTACCGAGAAAGAGCAGCAGGAGCGGCTGATGAACTACCGCATCGCCTACCTGGCTGATACCAAGGTCAACTGGTGCCCGGCGCTGGGCACGGTGCTTGCCAACGACGAGGTGAGCGAAGGACTGTCGGTCCGCGGAGGCTACCCCGTGGAGCAGCGTGTGATGCGCCAGTGGTGCCTGCGCGTCAGTGCGTATGCACCGCGCTTGTTGGAGGGCTTGGACCGCGTGGACTGGACGGACAGCCTCAAGGACACCCAGCGCAACTGGATTGGTCGCTCGGAAGGCGCGGAGATGCGCTTTGAAATCAAGGGGCAGGATGCACCAATCACCATCTTCACCACCCGTGCCGACACGGTGTTCGGCGTCACGTTCATGGTGCTGGCACCCGAGAGTGAGTACGTGGAGCGTCTTGTCACCGACGGGCAGCGCGACGAGGTGGAGCAATACCTGGCCTGGGTGAAACGCCGCACCGAGCGCGAGCGTATAGCCGACCGCAAGGTCACGGGCGTGTTCTCCGGCTCGTATGCTATCAATCCGCTGACCAACAACGAGATACCTATCTACATCTCCGACTACGTACTGGCGGGCTACGGCACCGGTGCCATCATGGCCGTGCCGGCACACGACAGCCGCGACTATGCGTTTGCCAAGCATTTCGGCTTGCCCATCGTGCCGCTTATTGAGGGCGCGGATGTCAGCGAGCAGAGTTTCGACGCCAAGGAAGGCAGGATGATGAACTCCGGCTTCCTCAACGGCCTCGAGGTCAAGGACGCCATAGCCAGGATGAAGGAGCATATCACCAATACGGGTATCGGCCGCGTGACGGTCAACTACCGTCTGCGTGACGCCATCTTCTCGCGCCAGCGCTACTGGGGCGAACCGTTCCCCGTCTATTACAAGGACGGCATGCCGTACACCGTCGATGAGAAAGACCTGCCGTTGCTCTTGCCCGAGGTGCGCGACTTCAAGCCTACTGCTGACGGCCGTCCGCCGCTCGGCAATGCCGACAACTGGACGTACAAAGGCTATCCGCTCGAGCTCTGCACCATGCCGGGCTTTGCAGGATCGAGCGCGTACTACCTGCGCTATATGGACCCGACGAACGACGAGGCGCTCGTCAGCCGTCAGGCCAACGACTACTGGCAGCAGGTGGACCTCTATCTGGGCGGTTCGGAGCACGCTACGGGACACCTTATCTACTCGCGCTTCTGGAACAAGTTCCTCTACGACCTGGGGCTGGTATGCAAGGACGAGCCGTTCCGCAAACTCATCAACCAGGGCATGATACAGGGCCGCTCGAACTTCGTCTATCGCTATATAGGCGAGGGCGCTACGGGCAACCTGTATATCTCCTACAACCTCATCAACAACCCCGAGTACAAGGACAAGGTGCAGCCCATCCACGTCAATGTGAACATCGTCAACAACGATGTGCTGGATATCACCGCCTTCCGCAACTGGATGCCGGAGTTCAAGAACGCGCAGTTCATCTTTGCCGACGGCACCAGCTCGGAGATTGAGGATAATCCCTACCTCGGCGCAGCCATGCCCAAGCAGTACATCTGCGGCTGGGCGGTGGAGAAGATGTCGAAGTCGATGTTCAACGTCGTCAACCCCGACGATGTGATTGCCAAGTACGGCGCGGATACCTTGCGCCTCTACGAGATGTTCCTCGGCCCGCTGGAGATGTCCAAGCCATGGGACACCAACGGCATCGACGGCGTGCACCGCTTCCTCAGGAAAGCCTGGAACATGTACGAGACCATCTCTGACGATGCGCCTACGGCTGAGGAACTCAAGAGCCTGCACAAGCTGATCAAGAAGGTGACGTGGGATATCGAGAACTTCTCGTTCAACACGTCCATTCCTGCGTTCATGATTGCCCAGAACGAGCTCTATGCCCTCAAGTGCAACAAGCGCGCCATCCTCGAGCCGTTTGCCGTGCTCCTCGCGCCCTATGCACCGCACATCGCCGAAGAGATGTATCACCGCTGCAACACCCTTCCCTTCAGGGAGGGGGCGGGGGTAGGCTCGTCCTTTGTCATTGACGCTCCGTGGCCTGAGTGCAACGAGGCCTATCTGATAGAGGACACGCAGAAGTACCCCGTGCAGTTCAACGGCAAGGTACGTTTCACCTTGGAGTGCCCGAAAGACACGCCGCGCGAAGAGGTCGAGAAGTTCGTCCTCGCCCATGAGGACACCGCACGCTACCTCGCCGGCAATACGCCCAAGAAGGTCATCGTCGTGCCCGGACGCATCGTGAACATCGTGATGTAAGTTCAGGGGGGCAAGCGAGGGCCTGGAGATAGAAGAGGAATACGATAAATGAATACTATACCAATGAGAAAAGGACTTATTCTTTTTCTGCTGGCTGTTGCCACAACAGTCATGGCAGGGGAACATGCTTATCTGTGGGATACGGAGTTTCCTAACTACAAATCGCAGATTCCTTCGTCTGATTTCACTACCGGTGACGGCTTGTTCCGCTTCACCAGCGACAAGGCGAATGGCATCAGCGGACCGCAGTTCGGTAGTGACAGCAAGGCCGGTCTGCTCTTGCGTTTGTATGCCGACAACACCCTGCGCATTGAGAGTCTGAGTGGTGAGCAGATGCTGTCTGTCACTTTTGTTATTGGCGGTAACGGTCATTATAAACTGGCGCATCTGACACCATCTGTCGGTCAGATGGGGGAACCGTATCTGGGCAAGGACGCCACGGATACATTCCGCGAGTACCGACTGTTCTGGAGCGGCGAGACCGCTGATGTTACGTTTACGGTCGGGCATGAGTGCGAGTATGGTATTGATTGTGCGGATCAGGAGAAAGAAGGCGAACCGGGTACTTGCATGACCAAGCAGATTATCATCACCACTGCTGATACCCAGGATATTGTGACAGCCACAAACGCCCCGTCGGCAATCGTCCGAAAGGCTCTCCGCAACGGCCGGATTATCATTCTCCGTGGTGACAAGTCCTACACCCTCACCGGACAGGAGATGAAAAAATGAGCAAACGCAATACTTATTTTCTGGTCACAGGCGCAGCGGGTTACCTCGGCTTGACGGTGACTAATCAGCTGATTGACAGAGGAGCCCATGTGCGGGCACTCGTTTTGAAGAACGATCCTGCGCGCCGATATATCCCTGCGGGGGTGGATATCTACGAGGGCGATCTGACGGACAAAGAGACCCTGCGCGCTTTCTTCCTTCTGCCGCAAGGAGCGGAAGGGCGCGTGCTGCATATCGCCGGTATTGTCACCGGTGATCCGGAGTTCAACCAAAAAGTGTTTGATGTCAATGTCGGCGGAACGAGGAACATCATCGACTTGTGTCTGGAAACGCCCGGAATCACGCGAATGGTCTATTGTTCGAGCACAGGTGCCATTCCGGACCAACCGATCGGAACGGCGACGCACGAGGTGAATCATTTTGACCCGGCATTGGTGCCCGGGTGTTATGCACAGACGAAAGCCATTGCCTCGCAAGAGGTGCTGGACGCCTGTCATCAGAAAGGCTTGCATGCCTGTATCGTCCATCCCAGCGGCATCATGGGACCGGGTGACCTTGCGTACGGAGAGATTACGAAAACGCTTGTCCGTGTGCTGCGCGGAGAACTGCCTGTGGGCATTGACGGGGATTTCAACCTATGCGATGTGCGGGACCTGGCGAATGGTATCATCAACGCGGCGGAGAAAGGGCGGGACGGCGAGTGTTATATCCTTGCGAATGAACCGGTTACGTTCAAGGCGTTCAGTGATATGGCTCTGGAAGCTATCGGCGGCAGGAAGATACATATTTTTCTGCCTATTCCTCTGGTGATGACGGTGGCGAAGATGTTGGAAGCGCTGTCTATGATAACCGGCAAGAAACCGCTTCTGCCCAGTTTCTATATCTCCCAGTTGGCAAAAAACAACTGTTTTGACTCCACCAAGGCGCGCAAGGAACTGGACTATCGCTGCCGTCCGTATCAGGAGACCATCACCGACCATATCCGATGGATGCAGTCAGAAGGACTTTTATAAGCCTTCTTTCACCTTTCACTTTGCGCCGCTTCCTCCGGCAGTATGCGCCTCAGATGCCTCGTACCGCCTTGCGCTATGCGATAGAGCGGATGCCCGAAGCCGAGCGCAAAGCCTGGATGAGTTAGATAAAAAAGAGAAACATGGACTATCTGCCTAAGAATCCGGCCATACTGGTGTCAAGTATTACTCCACGCTCCGCGGCTTCATCATCGGCCAATTGAGGCTGCAGCAGAAGAAAGAAGGGGAATAAAAGAGAAAAACTAATATTATGGTAGATATAGAAAAAAGCACACCGGAGTTCGTAAGGCGTGACGGCATGATTGTAGATGCAGACTACGTACAATGGTTAAATGACGTCAAAGCACGTTTCCGTGAAGGGCAAGCGCGTGCGGCTGTTAAGGTTAATACTGAGATGTTGCGCTTTTATTGGAGTATAGGGCGCGATCTCGTTGCGCTACGAGCAGAAACTCGGTGGGGAAGTGGCGTTGTTAAGCAATTTGCTTTTGATATGCGAGAGGCATTTCCTGCCGCTACTGGTTTCTCGTTCTCCAACGTTAAGTACATGAAACAATGGTACTCTTTTTATGCAGGGGACGAAAAAAGCCAACGGACCATTGGCCAAATTGCAAAAAGCCAACAAGCCGTTGGCCAAATTCTATGTTACAGCAGCCGATGAGTTGTTACGAGGTGAAGGGGATAATCCATCTGTGGGCATAATAATCTGTAAAACGGCAAAGAAAACAGTTGTTGAGTGGTCTCTTAAAGGGATCCAAAAGCCGCTTGGTGTAGCTACTTATCAACTGGAACAAGTGGTAGAGCGCACAGTGAAGGAACTGGAGCAGCAAAAGAAAGAAAAAGACGAAAAATAGATTTACTTATACGTTCCGAATGTGCCGAAAGACAAGTATTATAGTACGCTGCGTGGGTTTATCATCGGGCAAATGAAGGTACAGAAGAAAGAAGGGGATAAGAAATGTGGTCGAATTTGACCACTTTTAAGAGTTTAGTTTAAAGGCATCGAATTCGAGGGCTATAGCAATTACTTGGGACATTACTTGGGACATTACTTGGGACACCCAAGACAAGTCTTATAAAAAGAACAGGCCAAACGTGGAGTAGGGTCTGTTTTTTGTTTTTATGGGGTGAAAAGCATGCAAAAGATGGAAGAAGTTTCTTCTCTTTCAGCAGTCGGACGATAATTTTTGTAACCGTTTGCACTGAATGCGTGCAGACGAAGTGAACAAAGCACAAACACCAATTCAAAAGCATCCAAGCTATAATATAGCCTGTTTCAAAATAATCCAAGTCGATTCAAAAGCATCCAAGCCGATGCACAGTCACTGAATCAAAAACATCCAAGCCGACTGAAAACTCGGTTTTTTTGTTGCGGGAAACATTATTTTGGCAAATCACTTGCATTTGTCAGATTTTTTTCGTAACTTTGCAGTCGAATTCAAAAATATGAAAACAATGTCCATACAAGAAATGCAACAGAGGCAGATGCAATATATTGCAGAGCAGTCTATGTGTGCAATTGACTACCAATGGGAGATCGAGCACCATCGTCAAATGCACGAAGCCTACGAGCGCAGCTTGAAGGCCTAAGCCGTTTGTTCCCAATGCGCGTTTTGCTACAGATACTGAGATTGCAGAATATATGCAAAGCATTGGGTTTAAGCCAACTTCAAAAGAAGGAGAATATGAGAACGAACAATATATTGTTTCAGATCTCAAGCCCAAGAATGTGATATGCAATGCGTCTAATGATGTTTTTGTGATTGACGCAGAAGTACAAGCAAAATAACTGCACTGCCCGATGAGCGAAAGAACAGAGGGACAATTCAAAAACGAAGATTGCGTGCAATAATCGTGCCCTTCAGGGCTAAGAACAGACCAAGCGTGGAGTAGGGGCTGTTTTTTTTGTAATTATACTCAAAAATTGAGCAAAAATCAGAAATTCGCATATATAATGCAAATTTATTTGCATATGTCATTTTTTTTGTATCTTTGTATGCTAATTGTGTGCAGAAGGGTAGTCTTTGGGAGTTTTGTGAACTTCATAGAAAGACAGCACGAATCATCGCATGATATTGCTGCTAAATAGCAGTCATTTAGCAGTCAAACACGACAACGACACGTAAACGAGACGTAAACGACACGAAAACGGACTGTTCCGTTATCGATGGAAATACATAAGAATACAATCAGATGGCAAAAGCTGAATTGGACATATTATTGGATAAGTTGAGCGGAAGGCTGACGGGTGACAGCAAGTTCTATACTACGCACCGGCATGGGAAGACAATCATCAGCAATTATCCGTTGCACCGTGACCCGAAGACGACGACTGAAGGTCAGCGGGCGAACAGCAATGCGTTCGGGCAGGTGGTGAAGCAATGCAAGGTTGAGATGAACGATCCGGAACGGCTGGCATACTGGACGGAGCGTTATGAGGCGTACAAGAAAGCAGCCAACAAGAACCAAGCAAAAGCCAATGCGGAGTTCTTCGGAATGACAAACGGAGTGCCGAATGTGTCGGCGGATAAGTATTATGAAACGCTACGTGGGTTTATCATCGGGCAATTGAGGGTGCAACAAAAGAAAGAAGGGGAATAAGAGAGAAGAAAAATTCAAAAAAGGAACAGGCCAAGGCGCAGATGATGTGAGGAGTATTGAAAAAAGGACCAAGCCAAGAAACCAAGAAAGTGAGAGGGGGCTCAAAAAAGGAACAGGTTATGGCGTAAGAATAGGCGGGGTTTGTTGTCGGTTTTGTTTGCGGAAATGAGCCAAGGCGATGAAAAATGCAGAAAAATGAAAGAATATGGCAAAAACATTTGTTTTTGTCATTTATTTTTTGTAACTTTGTGGGCAGAATAGTATATTTGAAAAAAATGGAGAAAGAAATCTTTATTGATTTGCTCAACAAGAGTATGCGAGAAACGGAACAACGCATGCTCTCGATGGGGCGAATTCCACAATCAACTACACGCAAAGATGCTTTAAAGCAAGTGGCCATGCAGCAGCGTGCAAAGGTGGCTTGCAAACAGGGATGCATCGATAAGATAAGTAATCATCAATATTGATTGTCGAGGACAATCACTTCGTTGGCAATTACTAAATTTTAAGCAAAAAGATATCCAACTCCGCCGCGTTGCCGGAATAGAGTATGGGTGATATAAATTTTGGTGCTATGATAACTTTTATTAAAATTAATGGTTTTAAATCCTTTCAAGATTTTAAAATGGAATTTACACCATTAACAATTGTTGCAGGTGCAAATGCCGCTGGAAAGAGTAATCTATTTGACGCATTGCGTTTGTTATCCCGATTAGCAGAGGTAGATAGAATTCATACTGCATTTCGTGAAGAACAGCGCGGTGAAATGCGCGAACTGTTTACGCAATATGATAATGGTTTATGCGCAGATGTGATGGAATTTGTTGTAGAGATGTTGGTTAACAAAAGCATCACGGATGCATGGGGTGCATCTGAAACATTAAAATATACAAGATTGCATTATGAGCTAAAAATCCGTCATTTTATAAATGATAACGGTTTGGAAGATTTGGAAGTAATTCATGAGAGTTTAATTACAATAAAACACAAAGAGGATAACTGGGTGAAGCTGATTCCAAAAGAAACATTGGATATATGGCGCCCCAAAGTGGTTACCGGTAAACGTGGTGTACCGTATATTAAAACGGAGTTGCAAGAAGGTCTCCCCGTTGTGATTGTTCCTCAAGACGGAAAACAAGGAAACAAACGAAGCATCATCCTAAAACATGCAACACGAACTATTTTGAGTAGTTTTGATTCGGTTGACTTCCCGCATATATTGGCAGCTAAAGAGGAAATGAGAAGTTGGAGATTCTTGCAATTGAATCCTGAAGATCTGCGTCAGCCAACAAGTAAAAAGACCGGAGAAGATACCATTTCTTTTTCCGGCAAGAATTTAGCTGCAGCTCTATATCGAATTAAGCAGAAGGATTCGTACGCACTAGTGGAAATTTCTCGTAAGCTGAATCAGTTCATTCCTAATTATACAGATGTGATTGTTCAAGATGATATAGAAAACAAACAATATATTATATACCTTCGAGGAGAAGACGGGAAAGAGTATTCCTCTCGTGTCTTGTCTGAAGGAACTTTACGTGTAATGACGTTGTGTATATTGGAGCAGGATGAAAAGCATACAGGACTACTTTGTTTTGAAGAACCGGAAAACGGGATACATCCATTTCGTATAAAAACAATGGTCGAATTATTGAAAGATTTATCTACAGATTTTACAGATACGGAATCACCACTTCGACAAGTAATCGTGAATACACACTCACCTATTCTTGTAAAAGAAGTTAACAATTGGAAAAATGACAAGAATGTTTCGTTACATTTTGCTGCTATGAGGACTCGGGTATTAGAAATTGGAGATAAGAAGCAGAAAACGAAGGTTTCGATTATATTACCCGTTGAGAAAGATGGTCAGCTGACACTTAAATTCTCGGATCAAGACAGAAAACTATCTTTGCAAAATGTAACTGAATATTT
The DNA here is from genome assembly GCA_946403215.1 of uncultured Bacteroidales bacterium. Taxonomy (GTDB): domain Bacteria; phylum Bacteroidota; class Bacteroidia; order Bacteroidales; family Paludibacteraceae; genus Colicola. The sequence goes on from CAMIZG010000003.1 coordinate 43,113, forward strand.
AAGTTCACTAAATGAGAATTAATTATGGGAGCCAGACAAGTTTTTGTGGGTTTTACTACTGAAGGGACAACAGACGCTCGATTCTTACAAAAAATTGTTGAAAGAACCTTTGAGGACGTTGCGTTTGATTGTTCAAATGATGTTGAACCTGTTGTACAATTTTTAAAGGTTGACAAAACGGGATTGTCTTTTGTGGACTATGTATTAAAAGCTTCTAAGCAAGGAGTAGAAGAGTTAGGAATAGATATTTTATGCGTACATTCAGATGCAGACAACACTACTATCGAGGATGTAGTACAAAATAAAATCAATCCTGCTCAAAAAGCACTTGAAAGAGAAGAAGATAATATGGTATGTAAAGTAATAGTCCCAGCAATCCCTATACAAATGATGGAGTCATGGATGTTAGCCGATAAAGACTTATTAAAAGCCGAAATAGGAACTAACATGACTGATGTTGAACTTGGTTTGCATCGTGCTCCCGAGTCAATTGCAGACCCCAAATTTGTTATAGAAGAAGCTATCCGCATATCACGAAGAGATATTGTAAAGCGAAGAAGAAAGGGGTTGAAAATAGGAGATATCTATTTGTCAATGGGGCAGAAGGTTTCCATTGACAAGTTACAATTATTACCCTCGTATCAAAATTTTCAAGAAGGTGTTCGCCAAGCATATCGTAAACTTCATTTCCTTCAATAGTGAAACTCTTCTGGAATTCAATCAATTAGACAAGACAACCCTTGGGGGCATAACGGGAAACTACATTCAGACAAACGTAAGATTAGCGATAGATGGAGTGCTGAATGGTCGGCTGACAAGCACAATAGTAGGCTGCGCGGGTTTATTATCGGGCAACTGAGGGTACAGCAAAAGAAAGAAGGGGAATAAAGGAGAAAATAATAAAGACGATGGCAGATATGGAGAAACATAATCCGAACAATTCATCGCAGATTGCACTTGTTGCAGAGCCGTTGGTGAAGCAGTTGCGTGAACTCATAGAGAACACGCGTCAACGCGTGGCGTCAGTAGTCAGTGATGAGACTACACAAATGTATTGGAACGTAGGAAATGCCATCAATACTTTTGTGCTTCAAGGCAATCGTGCAGAATACGGAAAACAAATTGTCGTTTCAGTGTCACGACAATTGGTCACAGAGTACGGAAGTAGTTTTGAAGAAAAGAATCTGCGCCGGATGATGCAGTTCGCGACTGAATATCAGGACTTTGGAATTGTCGTTACACTGTCACGACAATTGCCCTGGTCGCATATAATCACTCTTTTCCCTATTAGGGAACCGCTCAAGCGTTCGTTCTACGAGCAAATGGCAATAACGGAGCATTGGAGTGTTCGCACATTGCGTGAGAAAATAGCTTCTCAACTCTACGAGCGCACGGCAATCAGCCGCCAACCGGAAGAAACCATCAAGCACGATATTGCATTGCTGCGCGAAGAGAATCGGATGACACCGAATATGGTGTTCCGTGACCCGTATCTGCTTCATTTGTATGGTTTGAAAGATACCTATTCCGAGAAAGATTTAGAGAGTGCTATTGTGGCGGAAATGCAGCGGTTTATCGAAGAATTAGGAACCGATTTTGCTTTCCTTGCACGGCAGAAACGTATTACTATCGACAACGAAGATTACTATATCGACTTGCTTTTCTATCATCGTCGTCTGCGTTGTTTGGTAGCTATAGACTTAAAAGTCGATTCTTTCAAAGCCGCATACAAAGGGCAAATGGAATTGTATCTGCGTTGGTTGGAAAAGTACGAACGAGTGGAAGGAGAGAACACGCCAATCGGTTTGATCCTTTGTGCAGGCAAGAATGATGAGCATGTGGAACTGATGCACTTGGAAGAAAGCAATATCCGCGTGGCGGAATACATGACCTTGTTGCCGGATAAGAAGGTGCTGGAGCAGAAGTTGCAAAAAGCTATCGCTTATGCACGTGAACGGATGGCTATTCAAGAACAAGAAAAAGACGAAAAATAGATTTACTTATACGTTCCGAATGTGCCGGCAGACAAGTATTACAATACGCTGCGCGAGTTTATTATCGGGCAATTGAGGGTGCAAAAGAAAGAAGGGGAATAAGAGATAAGGCAAATTCAAAAAAGAATAGGCTGTAAGTGAGAGAAACGTGAAAGTGTTTTGAAAATCATATTCTCGGAAGATGATGGTCCCGTGGTGGACCTGTCGTTCACTTATATTTGCCTAATCCTCATGTATTACAATATACTATGCTTACCGAAAAAGACATTTCCTTGCAGTTGGTCACAGGTTATACTGATTCGTATAGCGATGATATAATAAGTTTAGACACCCCTATAGGGGATGTTCGGGCTATGATGATTCGTGACGAGTTAAGTGCTCGCTTTAATGCCGGTATGATCAAGAATGTGGCAGATGTGGATTGGCATACCTATATGGATAGTATATTTGAATACAATGATGGACTGGATTTCATAAAAAAGATTCAGAATAACAAGCTGAAGATTAGTATATTGTCTTTCTGGATTGATAACTATGAGATTATTGTCGGAGATATATGGCGTAAGCCTATATGGACTGCCGAATGGGATGACTACCGTACCATGTATGCGAATTACGACTTGTACGATGTCGCGCAAATCACAGGAAATCAAACATACAAAGAGAGGAAAAGGAGCAGTGTGCCAGAACAACTGCTGACTGATAGAGCTAAAAGCATTTTCGGGAAAGCACCGGCCGCTGGCTACATCGTGGCAGACCTGACAATGTACCGCTGGACAAAACAGGTAAACTCATATGGCTATTTCGTAAAGCGTCTGTCTGATGATCTAAATCTGCGCCTTCCAAATAAACGCATTAATTGGCAACTGTTTGACAGAGCTTTTATCAATGGGCGTGACATTAAGAGGAATGCACAGGATTTTGTCAGCAAAATGGACCACTTTGGCCCTCCACCAGGTGATTTTCAGACAATCGATTCATGGTTTGAGTAATAGACCTACATAGACCTACATCGGCTAAATTGGGTTGTATATATCGCGAATTTGTAGTATCTTTGCAGCGATTTTGGCAAAGAAATAATGCAAATTCTAAATATTATGTATATGCAAACAACCCTTTTTCCTGTTTATGGCATGCAGCAAGTATGTGATGATTGCTACATGACTGCACCAGTCAGAAGAAAATTTAGTTTCTTTATTGCTCCTCTCACCAATCCTGTTCCTTCTATGGAATTAAATGTACAGGAGTTTTTCAACATCATTTCAGGTAAAGCGTTTTTCATGAATGACGTACCGCTGAATCATTTGGCTCAAAGGACTTTCAGACATTGGCAGCGTTATCAGCACTTAAGAGAACAGTATTCTGAAGCCAAATGTTCATTTGATGACCTTGGATTGTTTAAGAAATACAGCCTTGATTATGTAACAATTGCAGGAGTCTTCAACTTAAGACGCAAGTATGATTGTCTGACATCGCGTTCTGCTTATGCAATGCTAAATCTCAATGAGTTAGCGGATGTTGATGACATGTTTATACGTTTGCAGAATGATATGGTACTGAAACCTGTTATGCTTTATCGCTCATTGAATAACGGAATAGTGGCAATTGTTGACATTGCCTCTTATGAGCAATCTTATTTTTCTGTTGTACGTGAGTTAAATACCTATTTGGCGAAAGCATATCATCAGAAAGTTATCAATCCACGTGTAACCCAATATACTTGTCCGGCGTTTGTAACATATGATCCAAAAGCATGGTTAGCTCCTGACTTTTATTCCCTACCAAAATGAGAATCTTGTCCTTTAATCTTTTATCCGAATAGTATGTGTCTCTAAGTCGAACAGCTATGCCATTGTGAAAAAAATATGCGCCGAGCGATGATTAATTATGCGAAAAACTATTGAAAAAGCACCCTAGTCTCAAATTAAATGCAAATTTATTTGCATATATCATTTTTTTTTTGTAACTTTGTACGCAATTATTGTAATTTGAGATATTGTGTACCTATGGCAAGGAAAAAACAAATAGAAAATCAACCAGTAGCACAATTCAAAGCGATAGACTTTTTCTGTGGTGGCGGAGGTATGACTTGCGGTCTCCGTCAGGCGGGTATTCAAGTTGTTGCCGGAGTGGACTTTGACAAGAATGCTCAAGCCACGTATGAATACAACAATCCCGGCAGCAAGTTTATTCACACAGATATCAGACGTCTCCGGAGTAATTATTTCGAAAGGCATTTTGACATTCATTCGAATGATGACCGTCTCATCCTCGTTGGCTGTAGCCCTTGCCAATATTACAGTATCATAAACACGGATCATACCAAATCAGAGCTGTCTAAAACGTTATTGTTGAATTTTGCACGTTTTGTAGAATACTACAATCCTGGCTATGTGTTGGTAGAGAATGTCCCGGGCATCGTGACTAACAAAGAATCCGTTTTGCCTCAGTTCTTGAAGAAACTAGCCAAACTCGGCTATAAGGTTCGGATGGGGATTGTGGACATGAGCCATTATGGAGTGCCTCAAAGTCGCCGCCGCTTTTCTTTGGTAGCAACAAGATTAAATCATGACATTTCTTTGCCAGCAAAGGATGATAATATCCTTAAAGTGGAAGATGTGTTAGGTGAAAGAAACGGTTTTCCAAAGATTTCGGCTGGACATAAAGATTCCACTCCTTTTGCTCATACCGCAGCAGGATTAAGTTCTGTGAGTTTGCGCCGATTGGCTGTAACGCCTCACAGCGGTGGTGATAGATTAAGTTGGAAGGACGACCCAGAATTACAACTGCCGTGCTATATTGGCAAAGACGATTGCTTTACAGATACATACGGCCGTTTATGGTGGGATAGACCTTCGCCGACTATTACAACGAAGTTCTTCTGCATTTCTAACGGGCGTTTTGCTCACCCTGATGAAGATAGGGCTTTATCTATTCGTGAAGGAGCCACATTGCAGACTTTCCCGAAAGATTATGAATTCAAAACAAATAGCATTGCAGCTGCCGCACGTATAATCGGCAATGCAGTGCCATGCGAATATGCAAAAAGATTAGGTGAAACCATTTTATCTTATGAATAATACACAAGACATTTTCCGCATTACCCCAAGAGTTATTGCACACCTTGGAGAAAGCCTTATTAAAAATGAAAGCATTGCATTGTTGGAACTTGTAAAGAACTCCTATGATGCTGATGCAACTGAGTGTGATGTCTTTTTTGAAGAAACACAAGGTAAAATATCCCGTATAACCATATCAGACAATGGTTCTGGTATGAATGCAGATATTATAAGAAATGTATGGCTTGTTATTGGCACTGACAATAAGAAAAAGATTGTGGAGCAAGGAAAAGATGGTCGTTATCCATTGGGAGAAAAAGGTATCGGACGCCTTGGTGTACACAAATTAGGGAGCAAGATTACGCTTATCTCTAAAACGAAAGAAGATTCCGAAGTCGTGCTAACAATCGACTGGAACAAACTAGAAACAGCAACCTCTATTCAGGATTTTCCTGTAAATATATCAGTAAACTTATTCCCCACAGTATTTCAAGAAGGAGAAACTGGTACAAGAATCATTATAGAAGCACTGAAGACCCAGTGGGACAGGCGACAATTACGTGACGTATATCGCAATATCATGTCCTTAAATAGTCCGTTTGAAGACACAAGTGATCAGTTCAAAGTTTCTATCCGTAGCAATAACACATCGCTATTTGTTGGCCTTCCTTCATTTGAGGATATTATTGCCCAAGGAGGGTTATACTTCGGCAGTTGTACATTAAGCGGAAAGCGAATCAAAGATTTCAAATATGAATTCAAACCGTGGCCTACATTAACCAAAGTTTCATCTGGTCGTGTTCTCACTAAAGAAAGTCTACCAGAATACGATTTGCCAATACACGGCTATAAAGAGGTAGATGGGAAAAGAAAACCCGAGCCATACGATATTGATTTGGACGAACTGAAAATTGGGGATATCCAGTTCAACATTGTAATATTTGAGAAAGACAACGCCATTTTTAATTATACGAATGTAGAGAAAACTACTATTACAAATTATTTGAATGAGAATGGAGGTATTCGTGTGTACCGTGACAATGTCAGAATTTATGACTATGGAGAACGTGATAATGATTGGCTTGGTATAGATCTAAAGCGTGTACACAGAGTTGGAGGCAATATTAGCAACAATATTATTTTAGGCGCAGTTCGATTAAAGAGAAAAGACAGTTTGGGACTGCAAGAAAAAACGAACCGTGAAGGCTTTATTGAGGATGATACATATATTGCTTTCCGCGATGCCATTAATCATGTGTTGTCCATTTTTGTACGCTATCGCAATGAAGACAAAGAACGTTTAACAACTTTGTACAAAAAGAATAAAACAGTAGAACCCGTTTTGGCGGAACTGGATGAAGCGATTGAATTGGTTAATTTGAAAGTTACTGATTCTAATGTCAAAACAGATATATTGCGATGCCTGACAAGGATAGATGATCAATATAAATCTGTGAAAGAAGTCCTGCTAAAAAGTGCAAACGCAGGATTGAACATGAGCATTGTAATCCACGAAATCGACAAACAAGTTGCCGCGCTTAAAGGTTCCGCAGAAAGAGGAGAGAATGAACATGTTCTTGTTATATCACGTAACATAGAAAAAATTGTTCGGGGTTACACTTCTATGATCAAGAAATCAGCCATTTCTAACAACTCTTTAGCGGAGTGTATCCAGATTGCATTGGATAATTATGAGTTTAGATTTAAAGATCATGCAATTAATGTTATTTCCAATTGTAAAAATAATAATTTAACAGCATTATTTGCAAAAGCGCAAACTATATCCATATTAGCCAATTTATTGGATAATTCAATATTTTGGTTAGGATATTCAAAAGCGATTAATCCGACTATCTCCATATACATTACAGACGAGATAAAAGATTACCATACTATCATCGTCAGTGATAATGGACCAGGGTTTAATATCGGAACAGATGTAGCCGTTAAACCTTTCATAAGCGGAAAACCGGATAATATGGGAATGGGTATAGGACTCCATATTGCCAATGAAATGATGAATGAAATGAAAGGAAAATTAGTATTCTATGAAAAAGAAGATATACAATTACCTAAAGCAGCTCTTGAGGCGGGTGCGACAAAAGCTATCATCGCTTTATGTTTTCCTATTAAATAAACTACAAAGGAAGGAGAATACTATGGACTTAATGAATAATATTCAAACAGCCTTAATTGTTGATGACAATAAGCAAGAGATTGAAGGACTTGAAAATATGCTTGTTGCTCAAAACATATATTATACATACTATAGTCCCGAGTCTTTAGATGCGCAAGAACATGTTCAATTGAAAAATCATCAGTTAATATTTATTGATTTTTCCCTTGACGATGCTGCTGAAGATGTAAATAACATTGCTACTATTCGAAGATATCTAAGGAAAATATGCTATAATAATTTTGGCTCATATGGTCTTGTCGTGTGGACTAAACATCCTGAAAAAATTGATGCATTGCGCAATAAACTGACCAATGATGCGATAGATAAGGCATACATTACTCCATTATTTATAATTTGTTTAGATAAAACTAATTATTTACAAAATGGTTACGGTTCATTATTTGCAGATTTAAATAGCAAACTTGCACAAGACAAGGCTGCTGCATTCTTTTTTAACTGGCGTGCATCAGTAGAGCAAGGAGCTGATAAAGCATTAAATGATGTATATTCTCTTATGCCAGATTATACTCAGCAAAATACTAATTTTACATATCTATTGTATCAACTAGCAGATAACTTCTCAGGTGTTCCTGTAAAGGATGGAAGAAAATATGAGGGAATGATACACGATGCATGTAAAGCGTTTAATGAATTATTACATTCAGACTTAAGTACCTGCCAGAATGATATCATTGATATATTCACAGAGGAACATATTGCAAAACCGCATTATGAGAATTTCGCAGACGAATTACTGCACATAGCAAAGATTAACTCAAAAATATTAATTGATTCAACAATTCAAGATCCGCAGATTATTTTGCCAGGAAGAGTATACAAAATAAAAAATGACATTTCATTATTAAAGGTACAATCCGCTCCTAGAAATAGTACCCCGATAGCAATAGAATTAACACCGCCTTGTGACTTTGCTCATAAAAAAATATCTTCTCGTCTAATTGGAGGTTTTATTATTAATTGCCCCTTAGCTGAAGATAAATTATATACATATACACACACAACATTTAAAGCTGATAGTAAATATCTAATATGGCCACTATATTTCGAAAACAATATAAAATTTATATGCTTGGATTTTCGCAATGTACTTGTTATTAATGACGAAGAACTGCGAGACACCCAAAAGTTTGACATATTATTTACTGTTAAGAGTAGGCTTTTTGCAGATATACTACAAAAATTTTCTTCTCATGCAGCAAGACTAGGTTTAGCAATTATTCAGCCACATTTACAAGAACCTCAGAAAAATGAAAAAGATTAATATATTTTCTTTCTTTTCAGAGGCAGGATTCCTTGATCTTGGTTTTGAAATGGAACCATGTTGTCAGGTGGTGTATGTCAATGAATTTCGCCATGCATTCAATGACATATATAGATACTCCAGACATAAAATGAATTTATTTAATCAGATAATAATATAAAAATCACAAAGAAATGGATTTTATAGAAGCTATTAACAGGGAGTTCAAATTGTGCTTCTCAAAGAACCAAACTCTCCTTTCGGCAGAGACAACAAATGACATAGATAATGAAATTCAAGAATCCATTAAGAATAGGATCCCACGACTTCTAAATGATTGCTTGTCTGATAGTGCATACAAAACAAAAGGATCTGTCGGAGCTGGAAGAGCAACTAAAACGCCCTGGATCGCTATTCTAGATAAAGATATTACAGTCACAACGCGAGAAGGCGTGTATATTGTATTTCTGTTTTCTTCTGATTGCCAACATGTATATATTACATTAAACCAAGGGACAACTCAGCCTAATCAATTTGGCCCTAGACTGGGGAAAAGAGAAATCAGCAAAAAAGCTCAAGAAATCAGAGAGAATCTAGCGATCAACAATGACATTCTAAAAAGAGACGGGAAAGCAGATGTTTACGATGAAAGATATCAAGCTGGAGCAATCTATTATACATTATGGGATGTAAATGATGATAAAAAAGACAAAGAATTATTAGATTTATATATACAAATATACCAACAATACAAGGCTATGGCTACTCACACAAAAACTACGGCATCTACGGTCGTTATGTCAAAATATTACAGGTATTTGACGGCATTGCGGACGAAGCCGTTTATGCTGTTGGCGGGTATTTCGGGAACAGGTAAAAGCCGTATCGTGCGCAAGTTGGCTCAGGCTACCAATCCGAAAGAGTATAAGAACGAAGAGGATCGTTGGAAAGACAACCGACCGGAGAACTTTGAGTTGATCCAAGTCAAACCTAATTGGCACAACTCAATGGACGTAGTGGGCTATATGTCCAATATCCCTGCGCCGCATTATGTGTTTACCGTTTTTGTGCGTTTCATCGTCAAAGCATGGCAACATAAGGACACACCGTACTTCCTCTGTCTAGACGAAATGAACCTTGCGCCGGTAGAGGAATACTTTGCAGAGTTCCTGAGTGCCATAGAATCGCGTGCGTGGGATGAGGAAGGCAATTATACCACAGATCCGATTATTGCGCCGTTCAAAGAGTTTGCCCAAGATGTGCGCGAGGACATGCTCAAACAGTTGCTCGGCGAGGCTCATCATACGGAAGCCAATCCGCTTGCGATACAGTTCACAGAGAAAGGTCTGACCTTGCCGCCGAACCTCATGGTAATGGGTACTGTCAATATGGATGAGACTACATTCTCCTTCTCGCGCAAAGTGCTTGACCGCGCTATGTCCGTTGAGATGAATGAAGTCAAATATGATGATTTCCTATCCGGGCAGACCGAGTTGATGCCTTTGCTGACCGAATGGAATGACAAACTGGTCAACCGTCCGCAGAAAGCGTGTGAGGTACAAGAGCAGATAGACAGTCAGAAGGTGATTGATTACCTCAAAGCCGTCAATGAACTGCTGGACAGCACTCCGTTCAAACTTGGTTACCGTGCCGCCAACGAAGCGATATTGTATGTGTCTGCATGTCAGGATTTCGCAAAAGACGATTTCAATATTGAGAAAGCATTGGACGAGTTTACGCTTATGAAGATTCTGTCACGCATAGAGGGCGATGACAGCCGCCTTGCCATAGACGAGAAAGACGAGCGTCTGCAAGCGGCAGGTATCGAGGGCAACGCAATGGATGACGGAGAACAGAGCCTCAATCTGCTCAATTGTCTGCGCGCCATCGTGCGGAAGCATATCGGTCAGGACACAGAGACCGAGAAGAAAATCAACCGTATGTATAACACGCTTCTGCGCGAGCATTTTGTTTCGTACTGGGGATAAGCGCACATGGCAACCGGCAGCCTGAATATGTTCGAGGTGGCGAATGACGATGTACGCATCCGTTTTTCCTGTCTGTCCGCGTCTGACCGAATCAGTCGCGCGATGAAGAACATGCGCATCGGCGAAGATGACAGCCGTTTGCAGGCGGAGTTCTCATCAACGCAGGCGGATGTGCGTTTTCGTTTTGACGGCGAAGAGCAAAGCGGCAGCGTGACACGCGAGGCGGTGTTCTTTGAGAATACGTCTTACCCGACACTGATAGAGGCGCAGTCCGGTGTGAGCAATCTCAAACTATGGTTCTCCAACTCGCCGCGTGAACGCAGTCTGAGTGCGGACGGGAATCTGCTGTACGGCGCAGTCAGTTTCGGGAACCAGGTAGGCAAGGCGGACATCTGTCTGTCGTACGACAAGGACAAGCGGCATCAGACACTGCGGTTCACGACCGAGGTGCTAAGTTACAAGATGGACTACCGCTCTGACATGAAGAGCATCATCCGCGACATTGAGCAGGAATACAGTATGCTGTCGTTTGCGTTCATGCGCGAGACGTATCTGAATTTCCGCACGCAGCAAGGGCAGTCCACGGACCTGATATGGTGGCAGATATTTCGCGCGTGCTATCAGGACATACTGAATGCCTGCAGGCAGATCATCCAAGCACCGCGTCACCGTCTGCATCCGGAAGTGCGATACGAGCGTGCGGAAAGGCTGCGGATGCTGACACCGGACATGGAGAACGAATATGCGAACTTCCGCAACGAGCCCAATCATCTGTACCGCACGACCGAGCTATGCCATACCAACGATACAGTAGAGAACCGTTTTCTGAAGTTTGTGATGAACGAGCTGCTGAGCCGTTTTCTGGTGGTGAGCGGACATATACGCAACACGTCACGTTCGACGCGTCTGGAGACAGAACTGCGGGAGATGGAGGAGAACCTGCAACGGATAGTGCGTCATCCGTTCTTCCGCAACATAGAGCAGTTCAGAGGGTTTGCGCAAGATTCGCTGGTGATGAAACGCGCGAACGGCTACCGCACCGTTTATCAGAAATGGATAGAGCTGCTGTGCGGCTATGAACTGGAAGAGGGCGTCAACCAACTGGAGACCAAAGATATATCCGCGCTGTATGAAATTTGGTGTTTCCTGAAAGTGAAGAATATTGTGGAGGATATTCTCGGGGAGAAAGCGGAGGCACGCTATCGCGGAAAGAAACTGACGCCGCAGTTTGTGCGCGACCTGAGTTGGGGCACGCAGTCGGAAGTGACATTCGTGCGGACAGAGGACGGCGTGGAACTGGCGTCGGTGATGTACAATGCGCCTGTTGAGGAAGACGAAGCTCGCGCGGAATCGGCCATACGCGGCACTACGAGTTTTACCACGAACCAAAGGCCGGACATCGTGCTGCGACTGACCAAACGGCAGCGGGATATTCAATATACATTCCTTTTTGATGCCAAATACCGGATAGACGACGAGCGGAAGGACGGTCAGGATGTGCCGCCGACCGATGCAATCAATCAGATGCACCGCTACCGCGACGCCATCTATTACGTGGACAGGGAAAACAACAAGCCCAAGCGCGAGGTGATTGGCGGCTATGTGCTGTTCCCCGGCAACTACACCAAAGAGGAATATGAGCAGTCGTACTACCATCAGTCGGCAGAGAAAGTGGGTATCGGTGCATTCCCATTGCGGCCTGCGCATGAGAGTGGTGAAGGCGATTTGCTGTTGGCTCCCGCTGACAGCGAACAGGCTTTGCGGAAGCAGATAGAGGCTTGGCTGCGCAGCAAACGGATGCTGTCGGAGTTGTACAAGAAATCGATTCCGCAGCATGGACTGTCGTACGAGAACCCGGATGCGGTTGTTCTGGTCAATTATGCCACCGCTGCCAAACGCAGTGTGATGGAACGTGCAGGCTTATGCTATCTGCGTACCGGTGAGGACAAAGGCGCGATTGAGATGACGCGGGATGCTGTCAGTGCGCGGTATGTGCTGCTGCATAACGGCAAGGGGGGCACGCTGTACAAACTGAAAGGCAAAGGACCGCGTTTCTGGTCCAAAGCCGACTTGGAAAAGAAAGGCTTCGCGGATCTGGGGCATGACTATTATCTGGTGTATGAGTTTGACACGAGCAAGTCTGCCGAGTATCCGAATCTGCCGTCCCTGGCACGTGGCAAGCAAACAACGTCGCCGTGGTTCGCCACATGGGAAGTGCTGATGGAGAGGAAGTAGAATAGAAGAAAAAAGAATACAAGATATGTATAAATTTAAGGTATTCATAAGCAGTGTTCAAGCGGAATTCGCGTCAGAGCGGATAAAAATCTATGATTTTATTCGTAATGATGAGTTGATGAGTCAGTACTTTGATCCTTTCATCTTTGAACGAATACCGTCACAAGACCGGAATCCAAAGCAGTTATACAAAGAAGAGGCTGCTAAGAGTCAGGTCTATCTGCTTTTTATCGGTCAGGAATATGGTAATGCTCAACCGGGAGAACTATCACCGACCGAACAAGAATACCAAGCTGCAGGAGAGGGGAACGCATATCGGATAGCGTTTATTAAAGATATGGATGGGCTTCAACGCGACACTCGCGAGGAGCAATTCTTCCGCAAAGTACAAAGTGAACTTTCGTATCGCCCATTTTCCAATTATGCCGTATTAGAGTCTTTGGTGAAACAATCTTTGATTGCTTACCTGAAATATAAAGGCATTATACAGACACTGAATTTAGATGAACAGACCCGTGAAAGGGTATCTATGGCGGATATTGACCCGCAAAAAGTACGTTCGTTTGTTCATCAAGCGCGCATGAAACGAGGATTTCCATTATCGGAAGAAGAAACACCGGAGAATGTATTGACACATCTGCGGTTGCTGCGAAATGGCGTTCCATGCAACGGAGCTTTGCTCCTGTTTGCCAACGATCCCCAGTATTTCTTCCCGACAGCTGTAGTTAAATGCGCTTGGTTCTTAGGGGACGAAGCTATCAAGCCCATTGAGGATTACAAGACTTTTGATGGCGGTATTGCAGACCAAATCAACCAAGCCACAAGTTGGGTCATATCCAAACTATCTTTACGATATGGGCAACGCAACAAAGAGGTGCAGACTGAGACAGAGTTTGAAATACCGCGTTCGGTCATCTACGAAACAATTGTGAATGCAGTTGTTCACCGTGATTATAATAGCACCGGAAGTGTTCAAGTAACTGTAACGCGTAATCGTATCATTGTTCGTAATCCGGGCACTCTGCCTGTAGAATTGACGAAGGCGGATTTGATGAAGGAACATGGGTCATATCCGCATAATCCATTGGTGGCAGAAGTGATGTTTCAAGCAGGTTATATCGAGAAATACGGGACCGGTATAACAGAAAATATCCGTAAGATGCAAGAGGCACATTTGCTGGCTCCAGATATAGACCTTAGTGCAGAATTTGTTACTACTATCTGGCGAGAAAATGAGGCAACTTCAGTTCCTAATGATGCAACTTCAGATTCTTATGATGCAACTTCAGCTACAAATGGGGCAACTTCGGCTGCAAATAGGGCAACTTCAGCTACAAATAGGGCAACTTCAGCTACAAATGGGGCAACTTCACCTTTAGATGAGAATAAACGTATTATTGACGGAATTATAGTTAAGAAGGTGAAAGCGAAGATGACTTCTGAAGAATTGATTGCATGTATTGTTGAAGCTTGTATTGTAGAACATTCAGTGGATGAATTAGGTGCTCTTCTCAACAAAACCTCAAAATACTTGAGCGACAGATTTATCCCTCAATTAGTAGAAGATGGAATTCTTCTGCCAACAAAGCCTCGTCATAGTCCGGGACAAACATACATTACTAATCCGAAATATAAGAACACAAAATAGGTAGAAGAAACATCCAAGTAACTTTTATTTGCAGAGTAAATCCATTTACCACATAATATGCTTATTATCTGTGATTTTTTATTTGCAGAGCTATGCCATTTCAAAATATGTAGCATATAGAAGATAGGTAAAATTGCTGTAACTATGCCCGACGTACTGACACCTACCCAACGCCATCGCTGCATGTCGCACATACGCAGCAAGGCGACGAAGCCGGAGATGGCGGTCCGACGGTGGCTTTGGGCGCACGGATATAGGTATAGGCTGAATGTGAAAAGTGTGCCCGGCAAGCCGGACATAGTGATGCGGAAGTACAGGACGGCGATATTTGTCAACGGCTGCTTCTGGCACGGACATGAAGGATGCAGGATGTTTGTGATGCCCAAGAGCAATACAGCATTCTGGAAAGAAAAGATCGAACATAACCGGGAACGCGATAACAGGAACTACCAGTTGCTGATAAGTGCCGGTTGGCAGGTGATAGTGCTTTGGCAATGCAAACTCACAAAAGACAAATTGGAAAATACCATGCAGTCCGTTGCCGTGGCGCTGAATGAAAACTACTTGAGAACAGTCAAATAACCTATGCACATCTACGTTGCGTCCTCTTGGAGGAATACATATTATCCCGAAGTAGTCACCGCTTTGCGTGTGGCAGGGCATGATGTATACGATTTTCGCAATCCACCATCGTGTTCATGAGAACGTGCAGATACTGAAATAAACCCCGAAAGTTGTTGTCTAACTTTCGGGGCTTATTCATTATGCACTCTTTTGGAATAAATACCTATCAGGAATGATTACTTGTCTTCACAGACAAAGGTGTATGTGCACAACTGGTGCTCCTCGCTGCTGCCATAGCAGTAAACCATAGAGATGGTTACGCCCTTCAGCGCCAGAGGCAAGGAAAGTTTAGAGCGGTCCTTGTCCACAGCCTGGCAGCACTTCTTGAAGATAGCTTCGGCTTTCTTGTTGCAGGCATTCACCTCACCATTCAGCAGATAGTTATGGCTGGATAACAATGTGAATCCCTCTTTCTCGAAATCCTTCTCGATGGCATTGCGCAGGATATCCATGTTGTCAAAGAAATCCCCCATGTTAATCGAGTAAATAACATCACCACGCTGTTCAGGCTTGCATGATGTCATGGTGTTTGCTACAACCAATACAGCTACTACAGCAAAAATGCTGAAAATCAGTTTTTTAAACATAAGAACAAATGTATTAAGTGTTAATTAATGCTTGCGAATCATCATTCGTGGCTGCAAAGATAATAAAATTTTCTGACAAATGCAAATAAATTCTGCAATTTTTCTTCGGGATATTTGCAAAAGTCGATTTTTTTTCGTAACTTTGCAGGCGCAAAGTTTTTTGAACACAAAGCTAACGATCACACAAACGGTAAGCTGCAGATTCAGGAATGATGAACAGATCAGTACGCATAGGAAACAAAAAAAGCAGCGATCACTCGCTGCTCGTGAACCAGCTGGGGCTCGAACCCAGGACCCCATCCTTAAAAGGGATGTGCTCTACCTGCTGAGCTACTGATTCTCGCCTTCAGCAAATGTTGCTTCCGGATGCCGCCGGGCGGCATAAAGCGCAACATTGCTTCGGCTCTCCCCACCAAAACGTTGCTTGCGCAAGTTTTGTCGGGGACCCCGGATAAACGGGGGCGTTTGCGCAAAGCGAATGCAAAGGTACGACAAATTTATGGTTTATCCAAATTATAGATGCCATAGGCGCATAAAAACTAAATATATTTATGGATTTTGCTAACTACACACGTCGAAAAACAAGTACAACACACGTCGGAAAGCTTAGTATAGGCTCTGCCTACCCTATCCGCATCCAGACGATGGCGAACACCTCGACCAACGACATCGAGGGCTGTGTGGCACAGGCTATGCGCTGCCGCGAGGCGGGGGCCGAACTGCTGCGGTACACCACGCAGGGAGTGCGCGAGGTGGAGAGTCTGCGTCTGATACACGAGCTGTTGCAGCCAAGGGTGGACGACTCATTGCCCCTGGTGGCCGATGTGCATTTCCAGGCCAATGTGGCGGACGAGGCGGCGAAGGTGGTCGAGAAAGTGCGCATCAACCCGGGCAACTACATCGACCCGGCGCGTAAGTTCAAGCACATCGACTACACCGACGAGGAGTATGCCGCCGAGCTGCAGCGTCTGCGCGAACGGTTCACCGCGTTCCTGCATATATGCCGCGAGCACAAGACGGCCGTCCGCCTGGGCGTGAACCACGGCAGCCTGTCGGACCGCATCATGTCGCGCTACGGCGACACGCCCGCCGGCATGGTGGAGAGCGTGATGGAGTTTCTGCGTGTGGCAGTGGACGAGCGCTTCACGGATATTGTTATCTCCATCAAGGCGTCCAACACCCGCGTAATGGTCGATACCGTGCGGCTGTTAGTCAGGCAGATGGACCGGGAGCAGATGGCGTTCCCGCTGCACCTGGGCGTGACCGAAGCCGGCGAGGGCGAGGACGGACGTATCAAGTCGGCGGTAGGCATAGGCGCGCTGCTCGCTGATGGCATAGGCGACACGATCCGCGTATCGCTGTCCGAAGCACCCGAGGCGGAGATACCCGTGGCACGCGCGCTGCGCGACTACTTCGCCGACCCGCAATCACCGCGATACAATGGCGTCGGTGCAATGGTGACGGACGGGACAGTGCGTTACGCATCGGAGGTGGACGACCGGGCACTGTTCCAGTTGCAGGCGGCCGCAGAGTGCGGACGGCTGCTGTGGGACAACGATGCCAAGCTGATTGAACTGCGTAACCCGCACTTCAGCGCCGACGAACTGGAGAGGCTGGGCAAGGATATCCTGCAGGCGGCAGGCGTGATGCGCTACAAGACAGAGTTCGTGTCCTGCCCGGGCTGCGGACGTACCCTGTTCGGACTGGAAGAGACGATAGCAGCCATCAAGGCCGCCTTCCGCGAAGCGGAAAAGACGCACCCCGAACTGCGCACACTGAAGATAGGAATCATGGGATGCATAGTCAACGGACCGGGCGAGATGGCAGATGCCGACTACGGATACGTGGGCGCGGCACGCGGAAAGGTCAGCCTGTACAAGAACAAGACATGCATCCGCATGAACATCCCACAGGAGCAGGCCGTGCAGACACTGATTGACTATATAGTGAAAGAGTGAATAGTGAATGATTAAACAAAAAAATGATATGAAACGAATTGCATTGATTGTAATGATTGCGTGCATGAGCATAGGCGCATGGGCACGCAGCGAACGGCGGACTGTGGTGTTTGACGTTGATATCCACTGCCAGGGGTGCATTGACAAGATCGAGAAGAACATCGCCTTTGAGCGCGGAGTCAAAGACCTGGAGTGCAATCTGGACGAAAAGACGGTACAAATAGTGTACGACCCAGCCAAGACCGATATCAAGCATCTGCAGGCTGCATTTGCCAAGATCAACAAGACCGCCAGCGTCCGTTACTCGGAAGAGCAGGAGACACAGGACAATGACCGCCAGCAAGAGCAGGACAAGGAAAAAGAGGTCGATGCGCAGACAGGCGCCAGTGTGCAACAGTAAGCCATACGATAACTTAACGACTATATGATACTAATTGCTGATTCAGGGTCAACGAAGACCCATTGGTGTTTGCTGACGGCCTCCGGACAGAGGTCGGAGTTCAAGACGGAAGGTATCAACCCCTACTTCCAGACCGAAGAGGATATCCGCAGCAATGTGGCCGACACGCTCCTGCCGCAGATGGGACAACTGCTGTGGGTGGGTTCGGTGACGAAGATCTACTTCTACGGCGCAGGATGCACACCCGAGAAATCGCCCGTGGTGGCATCGGCACTGAAAGCCGTGTTCCGCCATGCGCAAGTCGAGGTTTATTCGGACATGATGGGAGCCGCCCGCGCCCTGCTGAAGCACAGCGAGGGGGTGGCGTGCATCTTGGGCACCGGGTCGAACTCATGCCACTACGACGGCGAGAAGTTCGTCAAGAACGTGCCGGCTCTGGGATTCATCCTTGGCGACGAAGGATCGGGAGCCGTGCTGGGCAAGCGACTGGTAGCCGACCTGCTGAAGAACCAGCTGACAAACGACCTGAAAGAGCTCTTCCTCAAGGAGTACAATCTCACTCAGGCGGACATCATTGACAGGGTATACCGCCAGCCTTTCCCGAACAGGTACCTTGCATCGTTGAGCAAGTTCTGCGCCGACCATCTGGACAATCCGATGATTCGCGAACTCGTTTACGAGCACTTCCAGACCTTCGTCAAGCGCATACTACGGCAGTACCCGTCGGTGCCGGTGGGATTTGTAGGATCGATAGCGTACTACTACAAGCCCATACTGACCCAGGTACTGGCCAATAACCATATTCAGGTAGCCGACATCGTTCAGAGTCCGATGGAGGGATTGATAGCCTACCACCGCGACGATGCACAGCCTACTATGCTTTAGGAGACAGTCTCACACTCGACGGCAGTGGAGCAGAACGGGACGGTCGGCCAGACGACAGCCGATAATATAGTCATCACCACCATCTTTGATACGCAACCGACGGCGCAGATCGTCGGCTGACAGCACGTAATTCCGCGCGAGCACATTGGCGCGCGCGAGTGCGTGCTGTATATCATTTACGCGCGTATAGGTATCAACCACCTGCCATACGCGACCGGGTAATGACCGGATAATCGATTGTGACGGGTCGAGGGAGGAGGAGAGGTATAGGTGAGTGTTCGGATCGGCTTTGACGAGGCCGTAACGCGCACTGATCAGGCGGAACGCACCGGCTTTGAGGATAGCGGCGTCAGGCTCGTAGAGGTAGCGGAGAGCCGGGAGAGGAGAGTCGGAAGTCGGGAGATAGAGCGGTTGGGCACCCGTTTCCTCGTCGGGGGCGAAGGAGAGGTCGAAGCTGTCCGAATCATTCAGGCACACGGCATGGATCAGTCCCGTACCGCCGGACTGGAGCAGGAGTTCCTTGACCTCACCGGCCACACTTAACACATACACATCCCACAAGCCCCCAAGCTGCGCAACAGCCTGATGGAAATCGAGCATTGGCGACAGTTTGAGCAGGACACGTACAGCCGGCATGTCAGTCTGCACATAGTGCACTATATCAGTCACATCGGGCGTGCAATCCCCTAAGCGGAACACCTTGCCGCCATGTGCATCACGGCGCGCAGGATCGAGGTACAGAATAGTATCAGCACCTATATCGGACGCACGCTCACCCGCCTTAACCCCCACTAACTTGCACAAAGCTTGCACGCTGAACGGCTCGGCGTGGCAGTGGATGGCTTTGCCGGCAAGGCGGAAGTTATGCTCGGCAAGGGACGCGAGTTCGGTGTTCTGCTCATAGTAATGCGTCTCCCGGGCACATTCGCTCATGAAGAACGTATCCACCCCGTAGCCACCCGTACCATCGATAAGTACCATTGGCTTTAGGCTTTTAGCTATTGGCTCTTCTTCAACCAACGGCCGATGCCGGTCGGACAATAGCCCCGCCTTAAAGCGGGCGGTGCGCTCACTGCTGCACTGCTCAAGGTTCAGGCGCGGAGGATAGAGCCAGCCCGGGATAGTAGCGAACAGCGGCAGCTTGTCGCGGGTACGCTGACGACCTTCAATCTGCTGCAGACAAAAACGGAAATCGCTATCCGAGAGCATCGGATAGCGTTTTCGCTGCAGCGCAAGCTGCGCTACATCAGCATCTTGATTGTCTGAGATGAACCGCTCAAGCACGGCTTAGTAGGTCATCACCACGCGGAAGGTCATCGACGAGGGATCGGGAAGAGTCGGATCAACCTCGTACTCGAAATCCGAGTCGCGAACCTCCAACTGCACCCAGCCGATGCCGAATTGAGAGTCAATAGTGCGCGTGAAGAACTTCCACTGGTTGTTGACGTACTCCTCCTGATGGCGAATGAACGGCAGAACGTGCTGCGAATTGTTCTCAACCAGATAAACCGACACGTTACCGTCAGTAAATACGTAACTCGTCAGCGCCGGAACATCGAACTTGGCGTAGAAGTAGTTATTGTTGTTGTTCGGGTCAGCGAAGTTGGTATAGTCCCACTTGTCAACAGTGAGATCTGCTATCTTCCAGTTCATACCTTCACCCGGATCACCCTTAGGACCTTGCGGGCCGCGACATGCGCACAAAACAAGTGCTGAAAAGATAAAAAATAATGCTTTTCTCATATGTTTACGATTATTATTTACAAATTCTGCTGCAAAAATACGAAAATATTTGCAAAAATGCAAATTTTTTTGTAACTTTGTAGGCGAAAGTGAAATATTTATGCCAAGATACAAAATCTATCTATCAGTTTGGGCGTTCTTGTTCGTAACACTGAGTACGCTTAGCGGAGCAGGACAGGATGCTCTCAACCCGGCCTATACAGCATACATTGAGAAGTGGAAAGCCACGGCTCTGGCGCAACAGGCGCAGTACGGCATCCCGGCATCCATCACCCTGGCGCAAGGTCTGCTGGAGTCCGGAGCGGGACAGAGCGATCTGGCCACCACAGCCAACAACCACTTCGGCATCAAGTGCCACAGCGACTGGCAGGGCAAGACCTTCCGCAAGGATGACGATGCCCGCGACGAGTGTTTTCGCAGTTATGCGAAGGCTGACGACTCCTTCCGCGACCACTCGCTGTTCCTCAAACGAAAGCGGTACGAGGTGCTGTTCACCTATGATATCAACGACTACAAGTCCTGGGCCAACGGATTGAAAGCCTGCGGATACGCCACCGATCCCAACTACCCGGGCAAGCTCATACGCATCATCGAGACCTACGGGCTGGACAAGATCAAGGAAGGGAAGTCAAGAGGCGGTAACGATAACCGGGATATGACCTCGACAACCGTCCGGCCGACGCCCGATGAGCCGTCGGCATCATCCGGCAAGCCGCCCAAACCCGACAAAGACGGCAAAAACGGCAAAGAAAACAAGGGAAAGAGCGAACAGATTGCCGGCAGCGACACCGTGGTATGGACGCCCAGTGTGATGCGCTCGAACAGGTTATACGCCGATCGCGCATACGGACGGACCAACGGCAGACGGTTCATTGTGGCACAGGACGGCGATACGTGGGGAAGCATAGCATACACCCTGGGCATGGAGGAAAAGACGCTCCGGCGCATCAATGAAGCTACCGACAAACAGCAGCTCCGCGGAGGAGACCGCATATACATGTTCCCAAAACGCAGGAAAGCCGACCGCAAGCACACGCGACACTTGGTGCAATACGGCGAAACAGCGTGGGATATAGCGCAGCGCTACGGCATACGGGTGAGCAGTTTGTACAAGATCAACGGCATACCCGAAGGCACGCCGCTGAAGACGGAGCAATGGATTGACCTCCGGTAACGGACTATCGACAATCAATAATCGACAGGTGAAGCGGAAAGACGCACAGACATTGGATAACGTGCTTGCAGAGTGGATACGCATGAACGAACTGGAGAAACCCCTGCTTGAGCACCGTGTAGTGGAGCAGTGGGCCGAGATCCTTGGTCCCACTATTGCACGCTACTCACGCGACATAAGCGTCCGCGACGGCATGCTGCGTGTGCGCATTACCAACGCTGCGCTGCGGCAAGAACTGTTTGACCAGCGCTTCCGGCTGATTCAGAAACTCAATGAGGCAGTAGGCGGCGAAGCGATCAAAGACGTAAGACTGTTAGGATGAACTATCCGGAGAACATAGAACAGAAGATTGACTTTACGCTTATTCGCGAGTGGATAAGCAAGGAGTGCGACTCACCGCTGGGGCAAGAACGCTGCGAGCAGATGAACTATCTGACTGACGCCCGCGCCATCACCGAGCACGTGACACGGACCGCCCAGATGCAAGCCGCGCTGACCGATGCCACACTCAGTTTTCCCCGCGGCGAGATCTACGACCTGCGTGAGCAGCTGCAGCGAATACGGATTGAGGGACTGTATC
Organism: uncultured Bacteroidales bacterium; assembly: GCA_946403215.1. Lineage (GTDB taxonomy): Bacteria > Bacteroidota > Bacteroidia > Bacteroidales > Paludibacteraceae > Colicola. The sequence goes on from CAMIZG010000003.1 coordinate 65,428, forward strand.
TGGATGAGCCGGAGTTGTTCTGCCTGCAGAAATGCCTGTTGTTCGCCAGAGATATGCAAGCGTTCCTGAAAGGCCTGGAGCCAGCACGCTACGCGCTGCTGATCAACATGGGAAACATGCTCGGTCTGCCACTGACGCCTATCACAACGCAGTTGGAGCGACTGCTCGACCGCTACGGCGAACTACGGGACAGCGCATCGCCCGAGTTGGCACGACTCAGGCAAGAACTGCGCAAGGCGGAAGGTACGGTGGCACGCGCCATTGACCGCATACTGCGTCAGGCACAAGCCGACGGATTGATTGACAAAGACGCCGCACCCACCCTGCGCGAAGGACGGCTCGTACTGCCCGTAGCACCCGCGTACAAACGAAAAATAGGCGGTATAGTTCACGATGAAAGTGCGTCAGGCAAAACGGTTTATATCGAGCCGCAGCAGGTGATTGAAGCCAACAACTACATCCGCGAACTGGAAGGTGCCGAGCGCAGGGAACGGATACGCATACTGATCGCGTTTTCCGGCGAGTTACGCCCACTGCTGGGCGACCTTATGCAGGTGCAGCACTTTGTGGCAGAGGTGGATTTTGTACGAGCCAAGGCGCGCGTAGGACTGCAACTGAGAAGTATAGCCCCCACCCTGGTGGCGAGACCTGTCATCCGGTGGCAGCAAGCCCGCCACCCCGTGCTGTGCAAGCGCCTGCCGGAAGCAGGAAAGGAAGTGGTGCCGCTGGATATAACCTTGCATGAGGGGAACAGGATATTGGTCATATCAGGTCCTAACGCAGGCGGCAAATCGGTGTGTCTGAAAACCGCCGCACTGCTTCAGTACATGCTGCAATGCGGAATGACCGTACCGGCTGGCGAGGCATCAGAGGCTGGCATATTCAAGCAGTTGATGATAGATATAGGTGATGAGCAGTCAATCAACAATGACCTGTCGACCTACTCCTCGCACCTGAGGAACATGAAGCATTTCGTCAAGAACGCCGATGCCGAAACCCTGTTCCTGATCGACGAGTTCGGCACAGGCACCGAGCCGCTGATAGGCGGAGCGATAGCCGAGAGCGTACTGCTCAGGCTGAACGAGGCGCAGGCAATGGGAATCATCACCACGCACTACACCAACCTCAAGCATTTGGCTGAGCAGACCGAAGGAATAGTGAACGGCGCCATGCTGTATGACAGAGGAGCACTACGGCCATTGTTCCAACTATCAATAGGTCAGGCAGGCTCGTCATTCGCCATAGAGATAGCGCGGCAGATAGGTCTGCCGGAAGAGATCATCAGTCAGGCAACGGCACTCATCGGTGCGGAACACATCGACTACGACAAGCAGTTGCAGGACATAGCCCGCGATAAGCGGTACTGGGAAAACAAACGTCAGAACATCCGCACACGCGAGAAGCATCTGGAGGAGCGCATAGCCTACTACGAAAAAGAGATAGGCGAACTCAAGAAGAAGCAGAAAGAGATGCTCAGCGAGGCCAAACAGCAAGCCGCTGACATCCTGGAGCAGTCGAATGCGACTATTGAGCGCACGATACGCGAGATCAAGGAGGCACAGGCTGACAAAGAGGCCACCAGAAAAGCGCGGGCAAAGGTTGAGGAACTCAAGCAGGAGGTCACAAAAGACAAACGGCAAAAGACCGTTGCGCCCAAAGACAAGAGACAAAAGCCGGCAGCCGACAGCCGACAGCCCGAGCAGCGAGGCGGCAAATCCGTGCTGCACGACCTGAGTGAACTGCGCATACTGACCAAGCTGCCCGACCGCGCGCCCACAACGGCTCGGACGCGGCCCACAACCACGGTAGCCGACCAGATGCGCAAGCGCAAACTGGCCTTCAACCGCACCCTCGACATGCGCGGCATGCGCGTGGATGAGGCGCTGGAGACCATAATCGCATATATCGACGATGCTATCATGGTTGGCGCCGATGAGGTAACCATACTGCACGGCACTGGTACAGGTGCAGTCAAACAAGTGGTGCGCGACTACCTGCAACAAAAACGCCACGCCATGGCTAAACGCGGCACAGGCGAACTGAACTTCCACGACGGTGACCCCGACAGAGGAGGAGCAGGAATAACAATTGTCGAACTATAGCAGCCAAAACCCGCTGCCCGGAAAACATAGAGCAAACACAACAGATATGAACAAACGACTACTACTTATCCTAATGGCGGTAGCATGCATGCTACCGGCTGTAGCACAGGTTCAGTACGGCACCAATCAATACTCCGTACGACTGAACATCGGCTACCTGCACAACACGACCTACGGTTCGCACGCGGGGTTTGACATCGGGGCATTCATGCCTATCCACCAGCACTTCGAGATGCAAGCCGACGTGCGTTTGACCACCGCCAACACGTATGCCTTCGGTGTGCAAGTCAGGCCGAAGTTCTTCGTGCCTGTAGGAGAAATTTTCCTCGAAGGCCGCATACTCTCCGGACTGTATCATCGTGACGGGTTTAACGACTTCACCCAAGCCATAGGCATAGGCTACAGGATGGACTATGTGTCCGTACAACTGGGAATGTCCACACGTATTATCATGAATCATCCATACGACTGGCACGACGGCTCGAACATCATCGTTGAGCCGTTCAACCTGTGCTACCGCGTGGAGGCTTTCGTTCGTCCGCAGACATCGCCGTGGAACATAAGTCTGTGCATATCAAACATGACTGACTATCAGATTGAGCGCGTATGGCAACCCATCTTCATGGCCAACGGCCGTTACGACATTGACTCGCACTGGCAGGTCAACCTCAGCGCACTGTGCAAGCCGACGGGTATGTTCCACCTGAACGCCAAGTATTACGCTGCCGAGGTACGTGCCGGATTCGCTTACAACTTCTAAAAAACACGACGATCATGAAAAAGACTATCATAGCAACACTCAGCGCAATGGTATTATGCGCATGCAATCCTGACACGTGGAACCTGGACGTAATAGGTATGGTCAGCGGCAGCTGTGCCGGTATTGACCAACGTGTGGAGGACTCATTCGACTACAACGCCAAACATGGTCTTCCGCTGATAAAAGCCACGAGCGAAAGTTACAATGTATATGTGGCTACTGACACCCACGTTGACCGCAGTCGCGTGAACTGGGAGCGCTTCATCAACGACTATCGTGCCGATCTGAATTGCCCGCTGGCTATTCATCTGGGCGACCTGATCAATGCACAAAACCACTGGGACTACATGAAGCGCCCGCTGGACAGCATTGCCCCCAATCCGCTCAAGAAAGACACGCTGCTTGCCGTTGCCGGCAACCACGACATATACTTCAAGCAGTGGTCGCAGTATCTGCGCCTATGGAAGACCTCGACGTACTACGCCATCGTTGAGACGCCATCCGGCAAGCAGGATCTGTATATCTTCCTGGACACCACGGAAGGTATATTGGGCAAAAAGCAGACCGACTGGCTCAAGAAAATACTGAGTTGGGCTAATGATCAAAAGTTCAGACACATAACAGTGTGCACCCACACGCATCTGTTCAAGCGCGACAGTTCGCAGGGACACACATCGAACATGCCTCTGGAAGAGACCTACGCTCTGCTGCACACGCTGAAAGAGCACAAGGTAGATATGTTCTGGTGCGGGCATGACCACTCGCGCGAGATAACAAACCTCGGATCATTGACAGCCATCATAGTGGACGCACTGTTCGACCGCGAACCCCACCCCGCATATATGGTAGCCACAGTAGGCGATGAGCCTATCCGGTACAAGTTTGTTGAAGTGCCGCCACAGATCTGACAGATACCGACGGACATGCTATATTACCTGGGCATAGGAAGTAATCTCGGCGAGCGCGAGCAGACTATTCAGAGAGCGCTGGAGTTGCTCGGCAAAAGCATCGGCAGGCAGGTGGGCGTAGCGCCATTCGTATATAGCAAGGCGCAAGGCTTCCGTTCGGAACATGAGTTCTGTAACACGGTGGCACTCTACGAATCGCTGCTGCAACCGCATGAGGTACTGACATGCACCCAAGCCCTCGAACGGCAGTTGGGGCGTACAGAACAATCGATACTACTGCCCGACGGAACAAAGCAATACGCCGACCGCGAGATAGACATTGACCTCATACAGGTCATTGACAGCGAGGGAAGAGAAGTGCGGATGAACACGCAAGAGCTGATCCTGCCCCACCCGCGGATGAATGAAAGGGAGTTTGTGCTCAAACCGTTGCTATACCTGCAAAGAAATTGCACATTGTAAATTGTCAATTTATACAATCATTTTATGGTAAAAGACCGCAAAGAACTAATCGTATACAAAGCATTGGAGCTGTATCTGATACATGGGTACGAGAATGTGAGTATAACTGACCTGCAGAGCGCCTTGGATATGGGGCGAGGCACCATGTACTATCACTTCAAGAACAAGGACGAGATATACATTGAGATAGTCAACCGCTTCTTCCTTCGTCCTAAGCAGGAGATGCTCCGACTGAAGGAGGACATCCGTGTGCCGGATATGATTGAGGCGTTGCTACGCTACTTCCGATTTCTGGAGGGGAATCTGATGGAGTTGGAGAACAGGAACATCAACACATCGAACGTCATTATGCTGCTCTACACAGCCTATCACCGTTTTCCGGAGTTGTACCGCCGCGCCTACAGACTTTATGCCACCGAGCAATCGCTATGGCAACGTGCAATACGCAATTCGATGATTGCCGGCGATGTCAGGCGCGATATCCCGTTGCAAGAGACTGCCGCACTGTTCACGCAGATCAAAGACGGCTACGATGCCGGACAGTCTGGCAAACAAATGGATTTTGAGATGGTGCGCAAGCAGTACCAACTGCTCTACTCGCTCATTAAGGCATAAAGCAACAGACTTTTCTATCGACTAAATATCAATACTATGACTGACAAATATTTACAACTTCTATCCGAGAAGTTCCCCAACGCCAACGCTGTGCTGACGGAGATCATCAACCTGCGTTCCATCCTTTCGTTGCCGAAAGGTACAGAGCACTTTGTGAGTGATCTGCACGGGGCCTCCACGGCATTCATTCACATGGTCAAGAACGCATCGGGTGTTATCCGCCGCAAGGTCGATGACGCGTTTGGCGACTCTATCTCCGAGCGGGAGAAGCGTGCTCTGTGCGCCATGATCTACTATCCCGACGAGCGTTTGCAGATACCCGACGAGCCTTTCGACGAAGGACGGGAGTTCGCCTCACGAGAGGAATTTCTATATGTCCGCCTGAGCCAGTGCGTGGAGATCATGCGGCGTGTGACAGTCAAATACACGCGTTCCAAGGTGCGCAAGATGATTCCCACGCAGTTCGCCTATATCATCGAGGAGTTGCTGTATGAATCGGATATTGAAGGCGGCAGGCAGAGTTATTACCAGGCTATCCTGCGAGCGATTATTGAGACCGGCTGTGCCGAGCAGATGATTATCGCTATCTGCTACCTGATTCATGGCCTGGTAATCGACACCTTCCACATTGTCGGTGATATATTCGATCGTGGTCCCGGAGCACAGAAAATCCTGGATGTACTCTCCACCATCCGCGACTACGACATTCAGTGGGGTAACCACGACATGGAGTGGATGGGAGCAGCTGCCGGCAACCGCGCCCTGATCGCAACCGTGCTGCGCGTATCCATCCGCTACGCAAACATCGAAACGCTGGAGGAAGGCTATGGTATCAACCTGCTGCCGCTTGCCAGCTTTGCCATGCAGACCTATGGCGATGACCCCTGCACCATCTGGCAGACTAAGGATTTTGAGAACAACCCGCGTCTTACGCGTTCGGCCAACTTAATGGCTAAGATGCACAAGGCCATCTCCATCATTCAGTTCAAATTGGAAGGTCAGACTATCCTCCGCCACCCCGAGTACAAGATGAACGATCGTCTGCTCATGGATAAGATCAACTTCGCCGACGGCACGATCACCGTTGATGGCAAGACCTATCCGCTCACCGACAGCAATCTGCCTACCGTCACCCCCGATGACCCCTACGCCCTGTCACTCGAAGAGGAAGAACTGATGAACCAATTGGCACGCTCGTTCCGCAAATCCGAGAAAATGCAAAAGCACCTTAGGATGCTTTACCGCCACGGCTCGCTCTTCCTCGTTCGCAACGGTTTCCTGCTCTACCACGCAGCTATACCGCTAAATGCTGACGGCTCGTTCACCGAGGTTGAGGTGCTTGGCGTCAAGGCCAAAGGCCGCGCACTGATGCAACGCATCGACGACGTAGTGCGCATGGCGTACTTTGGCTCCGGCAAGAAGAAAGCCGACGCACTCGACTACACCTGGTACTTATGGACCGGACCGCTGTCGCCGCTATATAACAAGGACAAGATGACCACCTTCGAGCGCTACTTCATCAACGACAAAGCTATTTGGCATGAAGAAAAAGGTGCTTACTACGAACTCGCCAATCGGAAAGATATCTGCGAAAAGATACTCGCCGAGTTCGGCCTCGATCCCGAAACGAGTCGTATTGTAAACGGACATATACCTGTCCGCACCATCAAAGGCGAGACACCTATGCGTGCCGACGGCAAGCGCTTTGTCATTGACGGAGGTTTCAGCAAACCCTATCAGGAGAAGACGGGTATAGCAGGTTACACGCTCATATACAACTCATTCAGTATTCAGTTAGTGGAGCACGAGGAGTTTGAAAGCCGTGAACAGGCTATCCGTTCGGGTTCGGACATCCACAACCGCATCGAGCTCACGGATTTCGCCAGGCATCGCATGCTCATACGCGACACCGACCAGGGCAAGATCCTCCAGGAGCAGATTGCCGATCTCGAGCTCCTGCTCAATGCCTACCGCACCGGACGCATCAAAGAGCATTCGGTATAATACAGGCAACACACCGGAAAAAAATAGCGGCCTCTTGTCGGAGAGGTCGCTAATTTTTGCATTTGGAGCACGTTATTACTTGTACATGAAGCGCTTGATACTGCGTTTCGGCGTTTTTTCAAACTCTTTGTCCACAAGTTCGATAGCGGTAACCTTGCTATATACCGGCATTACAGCGTTCAGGGCATTGAGGTTCTCATCCATCAATTGCTCAAGCGTCTGTCCTTCGGCAAGCAACTTCTTTCCTTCAGGTGTAGTGTCGGGATAAACGAGTGCCACGAGCTTGTGATCACGGTCAACAACTACGCTCTCCAGCACGCAAGGCAGCGAATTCAGTTTGTCCTCGATCTCCTCAGGATAGATATTTTGACCTGACGGCCCGAGGATCATGTTCTTGCTACGTCCCTTGATAAAGATATTTCCTTCCTTATCCAGAATACCGAGGTCACCTGTACGCATCCATCCATCCTCTGTAAATGCGGCCTTTGTAGCCTCCTCATTCTTATAGTATCCCTTCATGACATTGATACCCTTAACCTGGATCTCACCCGTTACGCGCAGCGGATCTTCGCTGTCGATACGTACGCGGCACTGCTCCAGACCCTTGCCGCATGAATGGAACTTATAGCGCCACCAGTCCTCATAGGAGATAAGCGGTGCACACTCGGTCATTCCGTATCCGACGCAGTAGCAGAACTTAATATCCTTCAGCACCTGCTCTACCTCACCGTTCAGAGCCGCACCACCTATAATCAGGAAACGAAGCTTGCCACCGAAGGCTTGCATCAGGCTCTCGTTGACTTTCTTGCGGATAATCAAACGGATACCGGGTGTGTGCCATAAGATCTTCATAATGGGTTTATTGATCACCGGCAGCACTTTCTTCTTAATGATTTTCTCAATTACCAAGGGCACTGTCAGGATCATGAACGGATGCACCTCTGCAAATGCCTTCATCAGCGCTGATGGTGTGGGTGCACCGGTCAAGAAGTATGTCTCTGCTCCGTCGCAGCACTGATACAGGAACTCGTACATAAGTCCGAACATGTGAGCAATAGGAAGCATGGACAACTCGGCGTCACCCGGACGATGCGGGATACGATGAGCAGCAAAATCGACATTGCCGGAGAGGTTGAGATTCGTGATCATCACACCCTTAGGCGCAGATGTCGTACCGGATGTGTAGTTGATGATAGCCAAATCGTCCATGTTATCCGTCGGGTATGCATCCACAACTTCCACAGGAACACCATTGGGGAACTTCTCTGCCATCTTGGCATCGACTGCTTCGTATGCTTTCCGGAGATTGGCATTGGCTACAAAGTCGAGCGAGAACTTGTCCATATATACAATAGCCTTCAGGTTCGGCATATTCGCGGCCTTTATTTTTTTGCGCACATTCGGTCCTACGTACAACAGCACAGCCTCCGAATGGTTAACCAATCCCTCAACACCTTCCCCTGTAAAGTCGGGCAGGATACTGACTACTACAGCCTTGTACGAAACGATGGCCAGAAAAGTTGTCGCCCAGTTGGCACAGTTGCGTCCGCATAGGGCAATCTTGTCGCCCGGCTTTACGCCCAACTGCTCAAACGTTATATGCAGGCGCTCAATCTCGCGCGCCAAATCGGAATAGTTGTAACGATTAACACCGTCAAAATCCGCCAATGCCAGATTATCCCAGCGGCGGCGCATCGTGTCCTGTAAGAATGATAGATAATGTCTTGTTTCCATTATGTATTATATAATATTATGCAGGGTATTGTTTCTAAATGTAAATGCATCAAATCTTGTGCCAAAAACAGCAAAATATGATACCTCCCTCTTTATTGCAATGCAAAGATACAAAAAAATAATAGAACGCTTGTTCGAAAAGTAAATAATTATGTAAATTATTCAAAAAAAATTGCTTTTGATTTGCATATTTGAAAAAAAAGTAGTATCTTTGCAGCGGAAAAGTCTTTAGGTATTCGCTTAACAGCTGAAAAATGATTAAACGTAAGGTAGCTTTGGATATCCCACCCATATGGGAGATCAACCCGATTTGGGCAACCCTGACCTTTGAGCAGAGGTTATTTGTTGAGGCACACTTAAGCCTCGTTATGTATCGCAAGAACGAAGTTATTTACCGCGAAGGTGACGCACCTGATGGCGTATTGCTATTGGTTAGCGGCAAAGTTCGCATCTATATTGAGGCATTGGGCAGTCGTCCGCAGATTATTCGTCTGCACAAGCCCGGAGATTTCTTCGGTTATCGTTCGACTATTGCAGGCGACACCCACACCACTTGTGCAAGTGCGCTGGAGGAGTGCGTGTTCTATAGCGTTGACACGGAGGCTTTCCACGATCTTATGTTGCGCAACAACAACTTCTGCTATCGCCTGCTGGAAGATATAGCACACGACCTTGCCATGAGTGACATGCGGCAGGTTAATCTTACCCAGAAGCACCTGCGCGGTCGTCTGGCGGAGGCCATTCACTCACTGATTGCACATTACGGATATGCTGAGGATGGCCATACACTTGCAGCACATGTGAGTCGTGAGGATCTGGCCAACATGAGCAACATGACAACTGCCAATGCCATCCGCACACTCTCACAGTTCGCTCAAGAAGGATTGATAAGCCTGGAGGGAAAAGATATATTTGTCATTAACGAAAAGGAACTAATCAACGTCAGCCAATTAGGGTAATGGATATATCAGTTATTATACCGCTATATAACGAGGCCGAGTCGTTGCCTCATCTGTACGAATGGATTGTGCGTGTGATGAAGGAACACAAGTATTCGTACGAGATCATCTTCATCAACGATGGTTCAACCGACAATTCATGGGAGGTGATCCAAAAGTTGAAAGCCGAAAGTTTAAAGCTGAAAGGAAATGATGCCGAAATCCACGGGATCTGTTTCCGCCGTAACTACGGCAAGAGTGCAGCGCTGTATTGCGGATTCAAGGCAGCCCAGGGCAATGTGGTAATCACTATGGATGCCGACCTGCAGGATTCGCCTGACGAGATTCCTGAACTGCACCGGATGATTACAGAAGATGGCTATGACCTGGTCAGCGGATGGAAACAGAAGCGCTACGACAATACTGTCACCAAGAACTTGCCATCCAAGCTCTTCAATGCTACAGCGCGCTGCGTGACAGGCATTCAGCTGCATGATATGAACTGCGGGCTCAAAGCCTACCGCCGCGAAGTAGTGAAGAACATTGAGGTATTCAGTGAGATGCACCGCTACATCCCCTATCTGGCCAAGAATGCCGGTTTCACCAAGATAGGCGAAAAAGTGGTGCAGCACCGCAAGCGAGAGTTCGGCGAATCGAAGTTCGGAATGAACCGCTTCGTCAACGGTTATCTTGATCTGATGACCATCTGGTTCCTCAACAAGTTCGGCAAACAACCCATGCACTTCTTCGGTCTGGTTGGCAGTTTGATGTTCCTAATAGGCGCAATTGCCATATGCGTGGTTATTGGTATGAAGATTCATGCTTTGTGCACGGTAGGAACATCCATGTTGCTTGGTGTTAATCCGTATTTCCACATCAGCATACTGATGATGACCCTCGGTTGCATGCTTTTCCTGGCGGGTTTCCTTGGCGAACTCATCATCCGCAACTCTCAGTCACGCAACGACTATCTGATTCGCGAGGAGATCTAACTGTCGTACCCCCGCTACACGTATGCACACGCCTGTTTGTCAGGGAGGTATGACAACACAAAAAGGCTGCCGGTTGGCAGCCTTTTTCCTTGTAAGTGAACAAGCGTACTTATTTCACGCGGCGCTCGGGGATACGAGCTTTCTTACCGGTGAGGTCACGCAGGTAATACAATTTGGCGCGGCGAACCTTGCCATACTTGTTAACTGTAATCGACTCGATGAAAGGTGAGTCCATCGGGAAAATACGCTCTACGCCTACGTTACCCGACATCTTGCGAACAGTGAAGCGCTTCTTGTCCTCGCTGCCGTGGATAGCGATAACATCGCCACGGAACTCCTGGATACGCTCCTTGTTACCTTCCTTAATACGATAAGCTACAGTGATTTGGTCACCGGCCTTGAATGCAGGAAACTCTTTCTTCTCGCCTGCAAATGCTTGTTCAGCAATCTTAATTAAATCCATTGTTCTGTACAATATCACATTGTTGGGCAGAGGTATACGCTACTTTTCGGTTCGCCTGCTCTATCAGGTTCCTCCCTATCTAATCACCAGAGACCTCTGTCGGATTGGAGCGCAAAGGTACAACAAATCTTTGACATTTGCAAGTATTTGGCCAAAAAAATTTGTCAATATGTCCCAAAAGGTGGATTTTGCTATGCCGATGTGTCGCTGCTATGTGCAATAGAAAAATGCTCGCGCGCATACGCAAGGATTGTAACTTACACTTTGCAACCGAAAGCACTCGGTTTGCTGACAAATTGCCACCGATATAGTGCGTTCTGTGCTCAAATGTAAACAACAGTTTTCAAAATGTGCGTAAAATATGCTATAAAACACGTTTTTTTGCAAAATATTTGCATATATGCATAAATTGTTGTACTTTTGCATCGTGTTTTTCATGGTATTAGATTTAAGGTTAATGAAGATTGGGTTGTCGGGAGACAATCCTTCTTTTTTTTGCCCAATTATGAATCCGGAAAGCGGTAAGTAATTGTGGCATTTTCAAAAAAAACGCACTTATTTCCCCAAAAAATGCTTTTTTGCTTGCAAATATGCAATATTTGTTGTATATTTGTAGGCTTTTTTGCGCGTGCCGCACACAGGAGTGCGAGTACGCACGCATATGAAGCACGAAGAATACAAGCCAAATGGACTATAAATACCTGAATACCATCAACACTCCGGCCGACCTGAAAGCCCTGCCACGTGAGGCGTTGCCGGAGGTGTGTGCCGAACTCCGCGACTTTATTGTCAGCGAGCTGAGCCACAATCCCGGTCACCTGGGGTCATCGCTTGGCGTGATAGAGCTGACGGTTGCTCTGCACTACGTGTTCAACACGCCTAACGATCGTCTTGTATGGGACGTAGGGCATCAGGCATACGCCCACAAGATCCTTACCGGTCGGCGCGACCGATTCAGCACCAACCGTCAGTTCGGCGGTCTGGCACCGTTCCCAACCCCGGTGGAAAGTGAGTATGATACCTGCGTTTCCGGGCATGCGAGCAACAGTATATCCGTGGCATTAGGCATGGAGGTGGCTAACAGCCAACAGCCAAAGGCGAATGGCGACAAGCGTCGCAAAGTGGTTGCAGTGATTGGCGATGGGGCAATGACCGGTGGCCTGGCATTTGAGGGGCTCAACAACGCATCGATGGACAAGAACGATCTCTTGATTGTGCTCAATGACAACAACATGGCCATCGATCCCATCAAAGGCGGCTTTACGCAGTACCTGGTTGATCTGACCACCTCGCGCGGATACAACAAACTGCGCTGGTGGGGATATCAACTACTGATGAAGATGCACCTGATGTCCGATCACCGACGCGCCAAAATGCTGCGTTTCCATAACAACCTGAAAACCACCCTCACCAAGCAACCGAGCAATATCTTCCAAGGACTGAACATCCGATACTTCGGTCCGGCTGACGGACACGACGTAATAGGGCTGGTGCGCATACTGACCGAGATCAAGAACTACCACGGTCCGAAAGTGCTGCACATCGTCACACAGAAAGGCAAGGGCTATGCGCCTGCCGAAAAAGACCAGACAGTATGGCATGCTCCCGGGGAGTTCGACGTAGAGACCGGTGAGCGTTTAGCCGACAGCAATCAGCAATCAGTAGTCAACAATCAGCAGCCGCTGTGGCAGGAGGTGTTCGGACAGACGCTGCTTGAGTTGGCAAAGGTTGACAAACGCATCGTAGGTGTTACACCTGCTATGCCTTCGGGCTGTTCGATGAGCATCATGCAGAAGGAGCTACCTGAGCGCGTGTTTGACGTAGGTATCGCCGAGGGCCACGCCGTAACCTTCAGCGCCGGCATGGCCAAAGAGGGATTGGTGCCGTTCTGTAATATCTATTCCTCGTTTCTGCAGCGGGCATACGACAATATTATCCACGACGTAGCCATCGGCAAGATGCATGTGGTGTTCTGTATCGACCGGGCCGGCATAGTCGGCAACGACGGGGCCACACACCACGGTCTGCTCGATCTGGCATACTTACGGCCTGTACCCAACATGCAGATTGCCGCACCGATGACGGCAAGTGATCTGAAGCAGATGATGACCATGGCAGTTGACATGCAGGGACCGGTAGCTATCCGTTATCCGCGTGGCAGAAGCAAAGATCGCGAGTTGCCACCCGTAGAATACGGCAAAGCAGTGTGTCTGCGTGACCTCTCAGCCGAAAATCAAAAGTCGAAAGTCAAAAGCCGAATATGCATACTCAGCATAGGCTCGATAGGCAACACGGTGGAACAGGCGCTGAACGCACATGAAGAGTTGAAAGACCTCGGGCACTACAATATGCGCTGGCTTAAGCCGCTGGATACAGAGGTGGTACGCAGCGTGGCGGAGAAGTACGACACCATCGTTACCATCGAAGATGCCATGACCAGTGGTGGTCTGGGCAGTGCGGTACTGGAAGCGGTGGATACACGCAACGTACGCGTGGTACGGATGGGTGTGGACGATCGGTTCGTTACCCATGGCAGTACCGCCGAACTGATGCACATGCTTGGTCTCGATGCCGAAGGCATTGCCGCAAAACTGCAGAAACTGATAACCGAAAACTGATATCTGATAACTGAAATATTATGCGAGTAATCATTGTTGGAGCAGGCGAGGTGGGCACGCACTTAGCGAAACTGCTGTCGCGGGAAAATATTGACATCTGTCTGATGGACGAACGTGAAGATCGGATCGAAGGTTTGGATGCCGATTACGACATGCTGACCAAGGTGGGCGTACCCACCTCCATCCGCGATCTGGAAGAGATAGGCGTGCGGGATGTCGATCTGTTTGTCGCGGTTACGCCATCCGAGACGGAGAACATGACCGCCTGCTTGATTGCCAATCAGTTAGGCGCAAAGAAAACCCTGGCACGCATTGATAACTACGAGTACCTGTTGCCCGAGAACAGACGGTTCTTCGAGCATATGGGTCTGAACCACCTCATCTACCCCGAGGTGCTGGCGGCGCAGGAGATATGCGAGTCGCTGAAGAAGAACTGGATGCGCTACCACCTGACGCTCTGCAACGGGCACCTTGACCTGTGTGTAGTGAAGATCCGCGAGGGCGCACCGATGATTGGACAGCAGTTCATGTCCGGCTACTTCAGTCATGGCAACTACCGCATTGTGGCTATCAAACGCAATCAGGAAACCATCATCCCCGGTGGTACGGATGCCGTGGAGGCAGGTGACATGATTTACGCCGTCTGCACACGCGAGAACATGTCCGTACTGCGCAAGGAAGCAGGCAAGAGCGAACGGGAGATCAACAACATCGTATTCTTCGGTGGCAGCAAGATTGCCCAGAAAGCTATTCTTTCGCTGCCCGACGGGAAAACAGTCAAAGTGCTGGAGGCCGACCGCGAGTTATGCGAACGTCTGTCCGAAAAACTGGGCGACGCCCTGATCATCCACGCCGACGGAAGCGATATGAGTGTGCTGAAGGAGGAAGGCATACAGGATGCCGATGCCTTTGTAGCGGTTACTGACCGCAGCGAGGCGAACATCTTCGCCTGCCTGGCGGCACGCCGCTTTGGCGTACGCAAGACCATTGCCGAGATTGAGAACGTTGACTACATAAGTATGGCTGAGCAACTGGAGGTCGGCGCCATGCTCAACAAAAAAACCATCGCTGCCAGCTACATCTACCGACTGCTCATGAAAGCCAGTGTGCAGAATGTGCAGCACCTGACATCGGCGGATGCTGAGATTGTGGAGTTCCTGGTGACGGAGGACAGCCGCATCACACGCGACGTGATCAAGAACATGCGTCTGCCACAGGATTGCAACATTGGCGCGCTGGTTCGTGCCGGAGAAGGATTGCTGGTCAACGGCGACACGCAACTGCTGCCCGGTGACCAAGTGGTGGTCTTCTGCAAGAGCAATAATCTGCAACGAATCGAAAAATTCTTCAAATAGCCCGTTTTCGACTTTCGACTAAGATGACAAAGACGTTTAACTGGAAAATAGTATCCCGCACATACGGCGCACTGCTGCTGATTGAGTCGCTGTTCATGTCTGCTCCGACGATTGCGGCTTATCTGTATGGCGACCCTGACGGTGCTGCCTTTGCCGTGAGCACGCTAATCACGCTTGTTGCCGGATGGATAGCCATGCGTGTGGGTCGTAACGCCCAGCGGCGCGTGAGCGAGCGTGAGGGGTATCTGATTGTGGCGCTGGTCTGGATCGTGTTCTCGATGTTCGGCATGCTGCCGTTCTACCTGAGCGGTGCGCTTACCACCGTCACAGACAGTTGGTTTGAGACTATGTCGGGTTTCTCGACCATGGGTGCTACGGTCATCGAGAATGTGGAAGTCCAATCACATGCTATCCTGCTCTGGCGCGCATTGTGTCAGTGGCTGGGAGGTATGGGAATCATCGTACTGAGTGTAGCCGTGCTGCCGCTATTCGGCTTAGGTGGTATGCAGTTGTACGCCGCTGAAGTGACGGGCGTAAGTTACGAGAAGCTCTCGCCACGTATATCGAGCACGGCACGACTGCTGTGGGGCACCTACGTTATGCTGACCGTGCTGGAGACGCTGCTGCTAAAGTTCTTCGGCATGGATCTGTTCGACTCCGTCTGCCACTCGATGGCGACGGTGGCTACGGGTGGATTCTCAACGAAGAACTTGTCACTCATGGGTTATAATCCTGCCATCCAATACACGGTGGCGGTGTTCATGCTGCTGTCGGGTATTAACTTTGCCCAACTGATCTACTTCATGCGTGGCAAACCCGACAAGCTCTATCACGACGAGGAGACCCGTTGGTACGTGGGCGGTGTGCTGGTCGGCACGGTGGTGCTCACGCTCGGGCTGTTCGTTTATTATACCTGGATTGAGCCTGCCGAGTGGTTACCGCGACTACTCAGCGGCAATGTGGTGCGCGGCTATGCAGCACATGCTGAATGGGCGTTCCGCAACGCGCTGTTCACCACCTGCGCAGCCATCACCAGTACAGGTTTTGCTTCGGCGGATTATATGCTGTGGCCCAAGCTGATCTGGGTGTTCGTGTTCCTAATGATGTTCACGGGTGGTGCTTCGGGCAGTACGGCAGGTGGTATCAAGTGGGTGCGTATAGCTATCTTCGCCAAGAATGCGTATGCCGAGATGTACCGCCGTATTCACCCCAATGCCGTTATTCCTATCCGCTTCAATGGTCGTCCGCTAACGCAGACGATGACAAACAATGTGATGGCGTTCATGTTCTTCTACATGGCAATCATCATAGTAGCGGTATTTATCTTCATCGCCTGCGGTATCAGCCCGGGTGAGGCGTTTGCTACTGCTGTGAGTGGTATGGGCAACGTAGGTGAGAGTCTCGGGCAGTACGGTCCGTCGGGTAACTACGCCAACTTCCCCGTGGTAGCCAAGTGGGTAATGACTCTGGTGATGCTGATCGGCCGTCTGGAGATCTTCACCGTGCTGCTGTTGTTCTCACCGGTGCTGTGGCGGAAGTAAAAATTTAGAGTTGACGTATAGAGTTTAGTGTTGCGAAAGTTGAGAGAAGTTGATAAATAAATGAGACCCCTCCGAATATTGCTATGCATACTGAGTACAATGATCGTCCTTGCGGCGGTATGCTTGCTGTTTGCCGGTAAGTCGGAGGTGATGCGTGTGCCTACATTGGCATCGGTTCTGTCGCTGCCGCAGCACAGGACGGACTCATTGTTGGCAGATGATTATATACAGGCAGATACACTTCCCGTATTGGCTGACGCTCTGCCGGCGGATACTGCCGAGCAGCCTCAGGCGGACACTCTGCTTAAGAAACCCGTGCCCACCGAACTACCGAAAGCCCTGCCGCAAACCAAACTGTATTTGCCGGCGTTCTATGCCGCCTTGGCTAAGACTGACAAGCAGTCGGTACGCGTTGTGCATTTCGGTGATTCGCAGATTGAGGAAGACCGTATATCAATGGTGCTGCGTCATCGGTTGCAAGAGCGCTTTGGTGGCGGAGGCATCGGATTGGTGCCTATGGTGCAGACCATACCCACCTATACCGCCAAGCAGGAGTTGGAGCAGAATGGTCATGAGGTGCCCAACACGGTTATCAAGCGTTATGTGGCGTACGGCCCGTCATCTTTCCGGCGCAAGGACAACAACTCATATGGTCCGATGGCTCAGGTGGCGTACGTTCAGCAGCCTGTGGATATAACCATCGAACTGATGCGCGACCGCGTGCCGACGAACGATTACGACCGTATACGTATCCTCTACTCCGACAGCGTACTGATCAGTCTGCAACCGGATTCCTTATTGGCCGAGCGCATCGTGAAGGGGGCCCCCATCAACGACACCACACCATCGGCCGAACCTATGGTGCAGGAGATATTGGTGCTCAGCGAGCCGCAGCGTAGTAGCATGTTGCACTTTGAGGGGGATGGTTACGTGTATGGCCTGTCGTTGGAGACCAAGACCGGCGTACAGGTGGATAATATCCCCATGCGCGGCGCTGCAGGCACAAACTTCATCACCATGGACCGCCGCCTGTTTGCCTCGTACTTCCGTGCCACGAACACCGCGCTCGTAATCATGCAGTTCGGCGGCAACGCTATGCCGGTTATCCGCACGCAGGCAGCGGTGGATAAATATATTCAATCCATGCGTCAGCAGATACACTTCATCATGGGTGCCACGCAAGGTGCCTCTCTGCTGTTCATCGGTCCGTCGGACATGATCACTATGGTGGATGGCGAACAGCGCACCTACCCTATGCTCCCCAACCTCGACCGTGCGCTGGCGGAGATGGTGGCCGAGGAAGGCGGATCGTACTACTCGCTGTTCCGGCTGATGGGTGGTGCCGGTAGTATGGTCAGTTGGCGCGACAAAGGACTGGCCGGCGAGGATATGATCCACTTCACCCGTGCCGGTGCAAAAAAAGTAGGCGAGATGCTCGCCAAGCAACTGCTCGAAGACTATGACTATATTATCCAAAACCGGGATACAATAAACTGATGTTCGAGTTCCTCAAATATGATCCCACGCACCCGTTGCTGTTCACTCAGTTCTACTTCTGGGCGTTCTTTGCTATCGTGTATGCCGGCTTTACGCTAATCATGCAGCAGACGGGCAGTTCGCGTGCACGATTGCATGCCAGGAACATCTACCTGATGGCGGCCTCGTGGTTCTTCTACTATAAGACCTCGGGCATCTTCCTACTCATTCTGGCCTTTATCACTCTCAGCGACTGGCTGATAGGCATGCAGATCCGCCGCTCGGCGCGACCTAAGCTGTGGCTCATACTGAGCGTATGCATCGATCTGTCGCTACTGTTCTACTTCAAGTACGCGTACTTCTTCACGAACATCTTCAACGACCTGTTCGGAACATCGGTTGAGGTGTTTGACCTGTTCGCCTATATCGGCAACGGGTTCAGCCATGACGGACGGTTCCTCGTGGATAGAATCATTCTGCCGGTAGGTATATCGTTCTATATCTTCCAGGTCATCTCCTATGCCGCGGATATCTACCGCGGCAAGATTGAGCCAGTGAAGAACCTGCTGGACTTCGGATTCTACGTATCGTTCTTCCCGCAGCTGGTAGCCGGACCTATTGTGCGCGCCTCGGAGTTCGTGCCGCAACTCTACAAGCCGTTCTTCCTAACCAGGCGGCAGTTCCGCGTGGCGGTGTTCTGGATTTGTAACGGCCTGTTGAAGAAGATTATCTTGTCGGACTACCTGGCGGTTAACTTCATCGACCGCGTGTTCCAGAGTCCGATGCTCTTCTCGGGCTTCGAGAACTTCTTCGCCCTGCTGACGTACTCGATGCAGGTATATGCGGATTTCTCGGGCTATACGGATATAGCTATCGGCGTGGCGCTACTGATGGGATTCTACCTGCCCAAGAACTTCGACAGCCCATATAAGTCCCGCAATCCGCAGGAGTTCTGGCGCCGTTGGCATCAGTCGCTTTCGCGCTGGCTGAAGGGGTACGTGTATATCCCGCTGGGCGGTAACCGTACACTACTCGGCCGACCGACAAACAAGCTGTTAGCATCGAACTTCAACTCGTTCCTCACCATGCTTATCGGCGGATTGTGGCACGGAGCAAGCTGGAACTTTGTCATCTGGGGCGCACTGAACGGCGTGGGCATGATTGTGAACAAGTGCTGGCGCGCCATCGGCGAGCATCTGAGATACGTTCTTATGCTACTACTGGCGATCGCTATGGTTGTGGCGCGCCAACTGACGCACGATGCCTATCCGCTCATCAACATGATTGAGGTGTGGGTACTTATCCTGTGGTTTGGCACGTCTGTCTGGTACGTAGGCTGGCTGTGGGGACTGCGTACGGACAGCAGCCGGTTTGTGGCGTGGGTGGACAATGCTTGGGATATACTGCAGACCTTCGTATTCATCTCGTTCACTCGTCTGTTCTTCCGTTCAGCCAGTAACCTCGACCCCGCCACTGCCAACCGCGAAGCCTGGCAGACCGCCAAACAGATGGTTAATCAGATCGGTTGCGCGTGGGACAACACGATCATTTGGCCGTTCATGCAGGAATACAGGTATGTGGTGATGCTGTTCGTTGCAGGTATGATTATCCACTGGCTGCCGGATCGCTTCAAGCGTCGCTACCGCCTATGGTTTGCAGCACTGCCCTTGCCACTGATGGTGCTCGTGGTAGCGGCTGTGGTAATCATTGCATACCAGTTCATCACAGCGGATATGCAACCGTTCATCTACTTCCAGTTCTAAGATAGACTAAAGACTATTATGATCATCGGCGTAACAGGAGGCATAGGCTCAGGTAAATCGACCATACTACGTGTCATAGCGCGGCGTGGCTACCCTGTGTATGACTGCGATGCTCAGGCCAAGCGGATCATCATCGAGGATCCCGACGTCCACCGGCAGATGATAACCTTGTTTGGCGAAGAGGTGTATCATGAGGGCAGGTACAACACACGGCTCGTATCGCAGCAGGTGTTTGCCGACCACGACAAGCTCACTAAGCTCAATGCCATCGTTCATCCTGCCGTCAGGCAGCACATACTGCAGTGGGCGAAAGACATACCGTTAGCGTTTATTGAAACGGCAATACTTTTTCAGGCCGGCATGGATGATTTGTGCGACGGGATAGCTGTAGTGACTGTGCCGGTGGAGGAACGTATTATGCGCGCCATGCATCGTGACAAGCACGCCAGCCGTGAGGATATAGAGCGCCGCATACGTGCCCAACATCCGCCGGAGGATTACCTGTCCACCTGCCACAAACCCTCCATCCTGTTACTCAACGATGATGATACACCCCATAGTTATCTGGCTGACCAACTCATTCAATTTGCACAAAACTTATGAAACACAACATTTACATCTACTGCATCACTTGTCTGCTCACATCGTGCGTCATTGTACAAGAGCGGAAAAATGACCAACAGCAGCCTGTGCGCTGCGAGGTGATGACCGTGCAGTCCACCTCCTCGCTGAGCCTATATACGTACTTGGCTACGGTGCAGGCGGAGGCACATATACCGCTCAGTTTGCCATTCGGCGGCACAATCACCGAACTATGCGTCAAGCCGAATACTACGGTCAGCAAGGGCGATATACTGCTGCGTGTGGATGATACGCAGGCACGTCAGGCACTGGCTGCATCCGAGGCTTCGCTATCGCAGGCGCAGGACGCTATGCAGCGCACCAAGCCCATGCACGAGAAAGGGCTGATCACCGACATTCAAATGGTTGAACTACAGACAAAGCTCGACCAGGCTCAGGCGGCTGTGGCATCAGCCAAGCGCCGTGTGCAGCAATGCACGCTCACAGCCCCGCAGAGAGGCCTGATAACGTATGATAACCTCAGCGTAGGGCAGCACCTCGCGCCCGAACTGACAGTAATGAGCCTGCTTGACATGAGCGGCTTCACCGCCCTTATCCATGTGCCCGAAACAGAAGTAGCCGCCTTGCATGTCGGCAACAGTGCAATGCTCGCCATACAGGCTATTCATGCCGACAGCCTCATCGCACGGCTGACGCAAATAGGCGTGCAGGCTAACTCACTTACCCACACCTACCCCGTAGAGGCACAGATCAGCAATCCGCCGGCAAACATACTGCCGGGCATGGTAGGTACGCTCACTATCCTCAGGCCTGAACGCGCCGCAATCATCATCCCTCAGCGCTGCGTTGTTATTATGCCTGACGGACCGATGGTGTGGGTTGTTAATGACCACGACCAAGCTGAACGTCGCAAAGTGACGCTCGGCACGTATCAGGCGGATGGTGTGCAGGTGCTGACAGGATTAACCGCCGGCGACCGATTGGTAACCGCCGGCTATCAGAAACTCTACCACCACGCTCAAATAGAGATTCAATGATTATACAAAAACTCCGCCCTACCATGGAGGGACGTATCACTTGGGGGGAAGTTGGGGGAGTAGTTCATTGAGTGTGACGGCGCTGGCTGCGAGTTCAGGCGCACCAGGTATCCATGGACACGTAAAATTATTTTTCAACATGCTACGAGCGACTCATTTGAGCCGCTCGTAGCATGTTAGTAATCTTTATTCTAACCATGCATCTCTACATGGTTGTTTGTGGTGGAGGCTTAGATGCGCTCCAACACGGTGCGTACGAGCTCCTTGATGCGGGGCTTGTAGTCGGTGTTGGCCGCCTCGATCTTGCGCTGCGCGATGACGCAGCACACGGTCATGGCGCGGTGACCCATGTGCAACGCCAGGCCGGCAATACATGAGCCCTCCATCTCGTAGTTGGTGATGCGCTGACCTTCGTAGCGGAAGGCAGTGATCTTCTCGTTGATATCAGGCACAGCCAGATCGACGCGCAGCACGCGGCCTTGCGGACCGTAGAAGCCGTTGGCGGCGATGGTGCAGCCACGCATCATATCGTCCTTGGCAATGCGGTCAACCAGGTCGGGGTTGGCTGCCACCACGTACGGCACAGCGGCTTTCTTGGGGTAACCGATGAAGTCAACAAACGCCTTCTCGAAACCGAGGTCGGCAATCTTGTCGCGATCCTTGTAGAAAGCCAATACGCCATCAAAACCGATGGATTTCTGCGATACAAGGAACGTGCCCAGAGGTATATCTTCCTGCATACCGCCGCAGGTGCCGATGCGAACGATGTCAAGGCAGCGCTTCTCGGCTTTCTCGGTGCGGGTAGCGAAATCGATGTTTGCCAGTGCGTCGATCTCGTTCATGACGATATCGCAGTTGTCGGTACCGATACCGGTAGAGATACACGAGATGCGCTTGCCCTGGAACTTGCCGGTAATGGTGTGGAACTCGCGGCTCTGAACGTCGCACTCAATCGAGCCCTCGTCAAAGAATGAGGCCACCATATTCACACGGTCCTGGTCGCCTACGAGGATCACCTTGTCAGCGAGAAACTCAGGTTTGAGGTGCAGATGAAATGCAGACCCGTCTGCATTGATAATCAACTGACTTGCTGGAAATGTTTTCATGATTGTAGTATTTTAGTTATTAGTATTATTGTCAATAGCCGAAAGCCTATTAAGCCTCTCCACTTCCAAAACTGAGCGGGAACGTCGATCCGGGAACAGGCTTCTTGCCGCTGCTCAGGTCAATCGTTCCGAACTGCTTCTCGTACTTAGCCAGATTGTCCTGCAAGGCAAAGAGCAGGCGCTTGGCGTTCTCAGGGGTCATGATGACGCGGCTGAGCACATTGGCTTGCTGCATACCGGGCAACGTGGAGGCAAAATCGACAATGAACTCTGTCTGGCTATGGGCTATCACTGCCAGATTTGAATACACACCGGCAGCCTTGTCCGCCGGCACGTTTATACTTAGTTTTTTCTCTTCCATTTTATTGATTGTTATATTGTTAAAGCGTTAAATTATTAAATTGTCACCAGCGTTTCTGCTTCGGTCGGAAGGGCTCAATGAGCATGGTGAACAGTGTGATGAGCGGTAGCAGGATTTCCCACAGGGGAATGAGCAGGAAGGTCATCTGTGCTCCCCAACGGTACGCCGCGATGTTCAACAGCACGCACTGCCATATCCAGCGCACCAGCATCGCGCCAAGGGCGATGAGCAGTGGCAAGTTGATAATTGACAACTGACTATTGACTATTGACAATTTGCAGTATACCACTACCAGCGTTATCAGCGCGGCATAGAGCAGTCCGCGGGTGAGCGGTTCAACCAGTAGCCGGAGCTTGGTGCCGAACTTGTATTTAGGCGCTACGCTCAGGTGGCGGCGTTTCTGGTGCAGCCAGTCAATAAGCGAGGTCTTGGGCACCGACCAGGTCAGGCTGTCGCGTGTGCAGACCACGGCCGTGTTCGTCCGGGTGGCTTCGCGATTGACGAACAGGTCGTCGTCACCGGCTTTGCTCTCCATCAATCCCTCAAATCCTCCGTGGGCGAAGAACAGCTGCTTGCTGTACGCCAGATTACGTCCCACACCCATGTACGGACGTCCGGTAATAGCCGAGCCCAGATACTGAAGTCCGCTGAGCATGGTATCGAACTGAATCATCCGGTTCAACAGTCCGGGCTTGACGAAGTACGCTCCGAAGCCGAGGACAATATCCGGGCACCCTGTATTATCCGTCCGATCCGTACAGCCAAACCCGCTCATCATCTCGCGTATCCAGTGAGTTGATTCGGGGCGGCAGTCGGCATCGGTGAGCAGCAGGTAGTCATACTTCGCTGCTTTGGCACCAAGCGTGATCGCCAGTTTCTTGGTAGATGCTACTTTTGCCCCAACGGGCACAAAGGTCATACGCAGGTTCTGATAGCGCTTGATCCAATACTCAAGGTAGGTACGCGTGTCATCCACACTGCCGTCGTTCACCACGATCACCTCGTAGAGCGGATAATCCTGCGTGAGCAAGGCCTGCAGGTAGTCGCGCAGGTTCATCTCCTCGTTTTTGGCGCAGACGATCACGCTGACGCCGGGGAGTTGACCTTCCTCATCCGTGCGATCCGTACCGTTTCTTTTTCCCGTGCGCCGTACAGCGGCGAGGATGTACCTCAAGTAGAAGTACAACTGGTACAGCCACGCCACGGCCATCACGCCGAGTGTCACCTGCTCTATCAACGACCAATCACTCACCTTTCTATCTTTAGCTTGTAAGTGTGCGCACTACTGCCATCCTCCGCCTTGACGGTTATCACCCAGGGCTTGCCGTTCAGTTCACCTGGGAGGACAGTCATCTCCTTGCTATCGAGCTTGCGACCGACGAAGGAGGCTTTCTGCCCTTTGGTGTTCGTCAGCGTGCCCACGCCGCGCACACCTTCAATCTTCAAATCATCTAATCGTTCAATCTTCAAATCGGCAATACGCACCCTCTGCTCCTTAGCGCTGTTGGGGTCAAAGGCTTTCCACGCCACGCCGTTGATAAGCAGCTTGTCTATTTTCGACGAGTATATCAACTCCACATCATCCACATAGAGGTCATTGCCCTCGTACAGACCGGTATTGGCTCGGAAGGCAGGATAGTTGCCGGCGGAGAAGATGACGTTGCACATCTGCGGTCGCTCGTTGCTGCAGTAGTAGATTGGCACCTTGATCTGCGTCCACCGGTCGTACTTGGCGCGTGCTCTGTGCCATCCTTCAGCCACCTGGCGGGCTTTCTGATCTACGCCGAACTCATTGCCGTCTGTCATCAGACGAACATCGCTCTCCTCGTTCACACGCTCGGTGACAGTCATCTTGCCCACTTTGTTCTTGTACTTACTGCCCTTCGACTCACCTGCCCATGCGTAGTAGATAATGTTGAAGTCCTCCTTGTCGGTATCAGGCCCTGTGCGCTTGATCCACACCGCCATGGTATCCGGCCGGTGCGTCCACTTGATGCCGGCGGTGGTGCCGGCGGTGGTGCTGTTGACAGATAGTCCCTTGATGTACTGCCAGGGGTCACCCAATGCGAAGTACCCGGGGCCTACAGCGGTGATGCCCAAGGCACCGACCTTGGCGTTCCACACGTACGCGCACTTGCCTGTCCTGCCCGGCTGGGAGTGCATGAACAAGAACTTAAGCCCGATCTGTGACACGTTCGAGCCGTGCCAGTCGCGAAGCTGAGGTTCATCCTTGAAGGACTCTGACCAGTTCTCAAAGTGCGGATCAGGAAGCTGCTGCGCCCGCGTGAGGACAGCAGTGATAAGCAAGGTTATGAGCGTCAGGCGACGGGTCATGGGCGCATGCGTTTGAACAGCAGACTACGTTTGTCAGCACGTATAGCATCGCCGATGAGCGCTGCCACCTTCTGCGCTCCGGCTTCGGTGAGTCGGTAGCCCTCGCGAGCGACCTTGTTGGCAGCCATGGGTATGGCGGGCTCAACGGGCACGAAGGCAGTAGCTGTGCTGTCCAATCCGGCATCGGTCAACCAGTCGGCCGTAAGTTGCTCCAGGTCGATGAGCTGCTGTTGGTCACGCTTGCACATACGACGCACTACATCGGGGAAGATGCCCTGGCGATGAACTTGCGTGCTGTCGGCGGTGAAGTAACGGGGACAAGCCTGCGTGAGCCAGATCGTCTTCACACCGCGTTTCTTGGCGGCCTGTTGGATGGCTACGAGTTGGTCGAGGTAGATGTCGGCCATCAGTTTCTCCTCCACCTGAGCCTCAACGGGACGCTTGCACAGCAGCACTATGTCGCCCTTGCGCGCAGGTTCCAGCAGGGCGGCGGGATCATCGGGCAGGAGTGTAGCCGAGGCTTTGACCTCCACGGTCACTGCATCGTCGAACAGGGGCTGCAGCAAGGTGGCGTAGCCTACGGCACCGGCAGCCTCGTCGCTAACCATCATCGGGTCGTCACCCAGCACAACCACGCGCAGAGGCTTGAGTTCTGCTGCGTGCATCATAAGGCTCATCACGAGCACAGGAACAACAAAAAAGAGTCTTTTCATATATCGTGCAAATAATTTAATCCACAATTCGGGCTACAAAGTTACGAAAAATTTTCGACATTTGCAAACTTTTTCGGATTTTTTTCACTTATTTCTCTCATTTGGCCGATTCTACCCAGTATACTCCCCCCTGCTGCACTACTAAACCGGTGTATCCTGCGCGAACGGGCAGTCCGAGAACGGTGAACATCGGTTTATTGGGATCGAAGGGCTGCTGCCGTGTCTGCTCGAGTGCATCTGGTTTGGGTGTAGTGATGAACTCGGTCAGTGCCTCGGGGTGTCCTTGATTGTTGATGCGGTACAGTGCGCGCATTGCTTTCGTTATGCCTGTTGTGGGGTTATTGACCGTTATGGTGCCGTACAACGCATCGGATGGCGAGACGTTCACCTTGTTGAAATCCGCTGATCCGAATCCTGACAGCGCGGGTCCGCCTGTCTCGTCAAGTTGCTTGCCGAACTTGATTGTCCCCGTACGTCTGTCAGCCGCCGCAGCGGGAGTGAGTGAGCGTGCGTGCACCGCGGCCTGGAAACTTATCATGGCAGTCTCGGCACCGATGATAGGCGTCGCGCCTTCGGCTACGAACTTCCCGTCACCCATGATGATCAGATCGCCATGTGATGCGAGCACGGTGTCCGCCTTGATGGACGATGTCTCGCGCAACATGAGCGTCAACGGGTCAGCGCAATCGTAGTGGATAGCCGTGGCAACTCCTGTAAGAGTCAGGCCACTCATGGTGAGGATGTTTTCCTCGATGTTATATACCAGCTTGCCGTCGGCGAACACATCGACCTGAGCAAGCAGGATATTGGGGTTAGCGGGGTCGAGGATGCTCACCTGTTGTCCGAGCACGGTCAGCGAGGGCGGTGCGGCCAGCACCTCAATCTTGCCGGTGATGATCTCTATGCGCGATGATTGGCTGTTGACCTTGTAGTTCTGGATACGTCCTGTAACGCGCACCTTGGCCCCCAGGGTGAGGAGCGCCGCCAGTTCGGCTGTGCACTCCGCATGATACACGAGCAACTGATGATCCATATTACGCTCATTGCTCATCCAGATGCTAATGTCGCCGTACTGGGGTTTGTAGTTCTCCTGTATGCCTGATACGTAGCCCGTGACCACGTACATATCCTGGCCTGCCTGTCCCTGGCTGAGCGACTTGCCGTAGGTCACCGCCTCATCCACATCCACCTCGTGGCTGGGCACCGTGACAGCTCCGGAGATGATCTGTATGGCGCCGTCCTTGATCTCTATCAGGTCGTTGTGGCGTCCGAGGTGGCCTGTAATCTTCACCTTCGAACCTTTCTGTACAGTCACTCCGTGTGGCATAACGCCGTGGTAAACGTAGAACGTCCAGGTGGTGCTGTTGGAGTCGTCCATCCAGAACGACATCCCATCGCTTGTCTTCCACTCGACCATATAGCCCGTGACGGACAGCGTGATCGGCGATATACTGTCCGGAGCAAAGGTCTGTCCGTACTCCTTGGCATCAATGCAGCTGAGCTGGTCACCATCCTTGGGTTCGCTGATCACGTCGAAGATTAGCGGTACAGCGGCACCGGATGCATCCGTGGCTTCAATCACCAACTGGGCGTTCAGGCGGAAGCGGTTGGTGGTGTTCTCGGCATGCAGATTAACATCGTACAGATGCCTGTACTTTGTATCGCGTCCGGCGTAGGTCAAGGTGATGTATCCGCCTGTCAGACTGACGGTCTTGCCGTCCTGGGTCAGTTGCCATCCTTGCTGGTAGGCATGCGTGCCGCCTATGGCGTACAGTTGCTCACTTGGCCAACTCACCAGTAGTGCATCAGCGCCATCGGTAGTAGAGGCTGCTATCGTCAGTTGCCAACTGCCGTCCAGACGTTTGGCGGAGGCATTCGTCCACTCCAACCACTTGATCGGCTTGCCGCTCACCAGACTGGCGAGCCAACCGGTGTTCAGCTCGACGAAGCGTTCGGATGTAGTGCTGTTGGTGTATATCTCCAGCGCAGGCGTATAAACGATCACCTCGTCGCCCTCCTCAAACTCTATGCTCTGCGCGCCGGTGTACGCTACGTTGTTCAGGCCTTTTATCCTGTATGCCTTGGCGCTGTCCGCGGGGTTGGTGGTACTGATGAGCCAGAAGATGATGTTGCCGTAACTTGCCGCGCCGCTCACATCCATGTGCGCCACTCTGCCCTTCACGTAGCATGCGCCCGACCAGCCGGACTCCACCTTGGCTTTGGCTTCGCTCACGTCCAGGGTGTCAATCTTTTCCGTATTGCGTTCGATGATGGTCACGTCGCCGTTCTTGATCTCTGCTGTGCCGTTGTAGTTGTAAATCTTGCCTAACAGACTGATCTTGTCGCCTACAGCGAGTGCATCTTGCCCGGGCAGGTTGCACCAGTAGCCTTGCAGGGTACGAGTCGTACCCTTTTGGTCATCCATATAGAAAGTCTGCTGATAGACGGACGCATCGGTTCGCGACGGACTGATTGTTCCGTTCGTGTAGGTCACGTAGCCGGTCACCAGATAGGTATCCGTTGTCTCCTCGCCCGCGGTAGCCGGCATCGCGGCGACCGCTTCGGCACAGGTCACTTCAATCTGCGCAGTCGCCGCGGCTGCAACAAGAATCATTGCTGATAAGGTCATCCACTTTTTCATAGCATGAACATGTTTGGTTGGGTTATCTGTTTACGCATGCAAAGATACAATATAAATTATGACATTTGCATACATTTTGGCAAAAAAAGTTATTGTATTACGCACATCACTCAGCTTGGAAGGCGTTCCAGCCTTGTGCGGTGAGAGGCAGTGGGTTGCCGTTGCGTGGTATGAGTCGGAGGTTGGCGGGTTGGTCGGGTTGGACGGACTCGTACTCGGCTGGTGTGATGTGCCCGATGATATAGACATCATCGAGTGGCACGAGTTTCTCGTAGTCATGGATATCGCAGGTGAAGAGCAACTCATAATCCTCTCCTCCGTTGAGTGCGCAGGTGACGATGTTCAGATTCATCTCCTCGGCGAGTGCAGCCGCCTGGTAGTCAATGGGCAGTTTGTCCTCGTAGATATCACAGCCTACCTTCGACTGCGTGCAGATGTGGAAGAGCTCTGACGACAGTCCGTCGGATATATCCATCATAGCTGTGGGGCGGATGCCGGCTTTGCGTAATGCCTGAACGATATCCAAGCGTGCCTCGGGGCGGAGTTGTCGCTCCAGGAGATACTCTCGTCCTTCGAATTTCTCCTGAATGGCATCGTCGTGCTCGGTGGCCTTGGCGAGGTTACCGTGCTGCGTATTACGGAAGACGCGGAGTTCGCGTTCGAGGAGTTGGAGCCCGAGATACGCCGATCCGAGGTTACCCGTGACGCAGATGAGGTCGTTGGGTTTGGCACCGTTGCGATAGACGATGTCCTGCTCATCGGCTACGCCGAGGCAGGTGATGGCGATGGTCAGTCCGTTGACGGAGGCGCAGGTGTCGCCACCGACGAGGTCAATCTTATACTGCTCGCACGCGATGCGTACACCTGCGTAGAACTCCTCCAGATCCTCGACAGAGAAGCGCGAGGACACGCCCAAGCCGACAGTGATCTGCGTGGGGGTGGCGTTCATGGCGCATATATCCGACACATTGACTGCCACGGATTTGTAGCCCAGATGGCGGAGCGGAACATATTCGAGATTGAAATGAATGCCTTCGAGCAGCAGGTCGGTGGTGACCAACGTTCTTTTCCCTTCATGATTGAGCACAGCGGCATCGTCGCCTACGGCGTAGAGAGTGGAGGGTTGAACATTCTTAATACCGGATGTGAGGTGACGGATCAGTCCGAATTCGCCAAGTTGGGAGATTGGAGTCATATAATTTACGATTTGACAATTGACAATTTACAATTGGTGAATGCAAAGATACAACTTTTTTTTGACAAATGCAAAAATATCTTGAGAAATATTTGGAAATGTCATTTTTTTTTCATAACTTTGTAGGCGAAATAGAAAAAAGAGCAAAAATGCGAACCATATTAATTGCTGAAGACAGCGAGCGTAAACTCGTTGAGGAGTACTTGCCGGGTGAGACGAACATCCTGGTGACGGGTGTGGGGGCGCTGAACGTGCTGCGTGCGTTGAGCGACCTGCCGAAGGACACGGAGATTGTGAACGTGGGTTATGCGGGGAGTGCTAACTACGCTATCGGCACAGTGGTTGAAGTGACGGAGAGCCGTCTGCACCATCCCAATGTGACATACCCCGAACCGCGAATGATGCTCAAGCCGGTGGAGGATCTGTTCTTCCGGGCACTGACGCCGACGCAGGCTGTATGCTACTCGAATACGGATTTTGTGCTGGCATCACCGTATAAGGACTGCGTGTTCGACATGGAACTAGCATATATCTGCGCGCAGGGATTCACCAACGTGAGCGCCATCAAGGTTGTGTCGGACAACCTGTCGCTGCACGACTACAGGGAGTTCGGCAGTGGCGTGGAAGCCCGCTGAGGCACTGATAACTGATAACTATAAAACACTAATAATCATATGGCTTACAAATGGACATTTACCACCATTGGTGGGAACACTCGCGTACATGTAGCGAAAGGTGAGGACTTTCGTCATTTAGGCGAATTGGATGAGAAGATGTGGACGGTGCTCAGCTGCCCGACCACCGGTCTGGAGATCAGCGATGAGACGCTCAAGTTGCTGGACACCGACCACGACGGCAAGATCCGTGTGGATGAGGTGATTGGTGCAGCCAACTACCTGTGCGCCGTACTGCGTAACCCCGACGTACTGCTGGAGGAGAAGGACGAGCTGAAGATCGCCGATCTGAACGAGGAGAACGCCGATGCCAAGCAGATGGCCGACATTGCCCGCAAGATCGTAGGCAAGGATGAAACGATCACCCTGGCCGCAGCGCAAGCCGCTGTAGCCGCCATTGCCGTGGAGCAGAAACCGCTGCCCGAAGCACCGCTGGCTGCTGATGTGATCGCCGCCGTACATGCTAACGAGGCGGAGTACAATGCATGGTTCCGCGCTGCCGAGCTGGAGAAGATGGGTCTGGCATTGACAGATCCGGAGAAGCAGCCGAAGATCAGCGACAAGGACTGGAAAAAGCTGTCGGCTCAGGTAGCAGCCTACGAGGCCGAGGTAGCCGCTATCACCGCTGAGAATCAGGCTGCTGTGGATGCTGCTACAGGCGAGTACAAGCCGCTGATCAAGCTGCTGTACCTGAAGAGGGATTTCTACACGCTGCTGAAGAACTACATCTCGTTCCAGGACTTCTACAACAAAGAGATCAAGGCAATCTTCCAGTGCGGTCGTCTGGTGATTGACCAGCGCGCCTGCGAACTGTGCGTCAAGGTAGCCGACGCGGGTAAGATGGCCGCCGAGGCAGGCAAGTCAGGTATGTACCTGCTGTTCTGCGACTGCGAGAACAAGGCACAAGGCAAGAAGATGTCGATAGTAGCCGCCATGACTCAGGGCGACATCCACAACCTGGAGGTAGGTAAGAACTGCATCTTCTACGACCGCAACGGTCTGGATTATGATGCAGTAGTAACGAAGATCATCGACAACCCGATCAGTATTCGTCAAGCCTTCTGGACACCGTACCGCAAGTTTGCCAACTGGGTATCTGATTTGGTAAACAAATCCGTTGCCGAGAAAGAAAGCAAGGGTCTGGAGGACATGAAGGCCAACGCCACAGCAGCCACCGAGAAAGCCAAAGAGAACGCCGAGAAAGGCAAGGCCGCAGAGCCCGCTAAGCCGGCCTTCGACATTGCCAAGTTCGCCGGTATATTTGCAGCCATTGGTATGGCGTTAGGCATGATCGGTACGGCACTCGCCGCCGTAGCCGGTGGTTTGGCTGACCTGAAGTGGTGGCAACTGCTGATCGTGTTCGTATGTATCATGCTGGTGATCAGTGGTCCGTCGATGCTCTTGGCATATTTCAAGCTCCGCCGCCGCAACCTGGCACCGGTACTCAACGCCAACGGCTGGGCAGTAAACGCCGAGGCTATCATCAACGTGCCGTTCGGCGTAACGCTGACATCGCAGGCTAAGTTCCCGCTGGTGAAAGCCAAAGACCCGTTCAAGAAAGGTATGTCCGTTTGGGCTAAACTACTGATCACGCTGTGCGTCATTCTGCTTCTGTGCTGCGGCATAGGCTGCTACATGTACTTTACCCGGACCGGATTCTTTGCCCCCAAGGCTGAGACCGAGGTTGTAGTGGAGGCACCTGCCCAGGAGACTGAGGCAGCTGTGGATACAGAGGAAGCACCTGCAGAGAGCGCCGAGTAAGATGAGCCGGCAACGAATGCTCCTGCTGCTATGGGTGGCACTGCTGCCCATGGCAGGTGTTTGGGCACGCAAGCCCAAGCACGTAAAAGAGCCTCCTGTCGTAGAGCAGGAGGTCGCTGTGGAAGAGACGGACACGACTGATCTGGATATACACGACGATTTTGAAGCGATGACCGAGGGCATGCCTGTTGGTGTGCTGTCGCGGTTGGTGGGCGATACTCTGTTCGTGAACTGTACACAGGACGAGTTGCCGCGCTTCCTGATCGTGATGACCGACGATGGCGAGAGTCAGTACCGACTGATGCCTGCCATGCTATGGGGCGACACATCGAGCACGCACCCGGCCGACAGTATATATCCGCTCTGGATGAATACGCGCGTCAATCCGTACCAGACACCCGTTGACAGCCTGAAGGACAGCATACCTGTATCGCTGAAGGGATTTGTGTACCCGCTCAAGAACCTGACGTATGTTACGTCGGGCTTCGGGTTCAGGAAGTACCGCTTCCACTACGGCATTGATGTGAAGGTGCAAGTGGGCGACTCGATCCGTGCCTCGTGGGACGGACAGGTGCGTATAGTAGGCTGGGACCCAAGGGGTTACGGTTATTACGTGCTGATCCGTCACGACAATGGTCTGGAGACCATTTACGGTCACCTGTCGCGTCCGCTGCTGGAGGAGAACGAACGTATCTATGCGGGTGAGGTGCTAGGCTTGGGCGGCAACACTGGGCGCTCCACAGGCAGCCATCTGCATTACGAAATCCGCTATCTCGGCAACGCCATTGACCCGGCGACCATAGTGGATTTTGAACACGGCACACTGCGCGCGCCGGAGGATTACCTGATAACGAAGAAAGGTACCTTCAAGCACAACGAGGAGATCAAGCAACTCAAGCAGGCGCAGTACCACAAGGTGCGTCAGGGCGATACATTGTCTGGTATCGCGCGCCGCTACCACACATCGGTCCGGACGCTGTGCAAACTGAACAATATCAAAGAGACATCTATCCTGCGTCTCGGACAAAGGATTAGAGTTAGGTAATTGATAACAAGTAATATGGAAAAACAATTTAAGTTGTGGAATGTGATTGTTGGCTGGATAGTGTTTGCCATCGCAGCCGCCACGTATCTGCTGACTATCGAGCCCACTGCCTCGTTCTGGGACTGCGGTGAGTTCATCTCATCTGCCGACAAGTTGGATGTAGGCCACCCGCCCGGAGCACCGTTCTTCATGCTGATGGGGCACTTCTTCTCGCTGTTTGCGAGCGACGCATCGCATGTAGCGATGTGCGTGAATGCTTTGTCGGCACTGGCGTCGGCGTTCACTATTCTGTTCCTGTTCTGGACGATCACCGCGCTGGCTAAGAAGCTCGTGGCACCGGACAGCGTAGCGCACATCATCGCCCTGCTGGGTGCTGGGGTGGTAGGTGCGTTGGCCTACACGTTCAGCGACACGTTCTGGTTCTCGGCCGTGGAAGGCGAGGTGTACGCCTCATCGTCGCTGTTCACCGCCGTGGTGTTCTGGCTGATACTCAAGTGGTACGACCAGGCGGACGAAGAGGGTTCGGACAAGTGGCTGATACTCATCGCATACCTGATGGGACTGAGCATAGGTGTGCACCTGCTCAACCTTCTGACGATTCCCGCCATCGTGCTGGTGTACTACTTCCGCAAGTACACCTTCTCGTGGGGCGGAGTGTGCCTGGCGATGCTGGCATCGGTAGGCATCCTGGCGTTCGTGCTGTATGGTATTATCCCGGGCGTGCCGACTATCGCCGGATGGTTTGAGTTGGCGTTCGTCAATGGTCTGGGGCTGCCGTTCAACACAGGTCTGGCAGTATATATCGTACTGCTGGCAGCCGCACTCGTTTGGGCTGTGGTGAGCACGTCCAAAGCTAATGGCCAACAGCCTATAGCCAATGGCCAAATCATCGCTTTCCTCTGCGCCTTCACACTGGCCGGTACACCGTTCTTGAGAGAGAGCGCATTGCTTGGTGTGGTAATCGTGGCTATACTGGCTGCGCTGCTGTTCGCAAAGAAAGAGCTCGTATCGCCGCGTCTGCTGAACACCGCCAGCCTGATGATCGCTGTGATCATCATCGGATACAGCTCGTATGCCGCACTGGTTATCCGTTCGAACGCCGACACCCCGATGGACCAGAACAGTCCGGACAACGTGTTCTCGCTCAAGTACTACCTTAACCGCGAACAGTACGGCGATACGCCGCTGCTGTACGGTCAGACCTACAATGCACCCGTTGAGCTGGAGATCAAGGGAAACATGTGCATACCTGTGGAGAAACAAGGAAATGCGCAGTACGCACCCGCACCGCGCGTGGAGGGTGAGAAAGACCACTACGCCATCACCGGCTACAAGACGCAGTACGTATATATGAAGGAGTTCATGATGTTGTTCCCACGCATGTGGTCGAGCCAGGGCTCGCACGTGAATGCCTACAAGGAGTGGGCAGACATCAAGGGACGCAAGGTGCGTTACGACTACTGCGGTCAGCAGAAGACCGAGTACGTGCCTACCTTTGGCGAGAACCTCAGATTCTTCTTCCGCTACCAGGTACACTATATGTACTGGCGGTACTTCATGTGGAACTTCTCCGGTCGCCAGAACGACCTGCAAGGTTACGGAGAGATACACAAAGGCAACTGGATCACCGGTTTCCACGCTATCGACAACGCGATGCTTGGCGACCAGGATGCTTTGCCTGCCGAACTGCGTGAGAACAAAGGGCACAACGTGTATTACATGCTGCCGCTGCTGTTGGGTCTGATCGGTCTGATCTGGCAAGCGACAAAGACTAACCAGCGTCAGGAGAAAACCGGTGGCATCATGAAGACCATCACCGACTATGTCGGCCTGCGTTCGTTCACCATCACGGCGCTGCTGTTCCTGCTGACTGGTCTGGCTATCGTCGTTTATCTGAACCAGACGCCCTACCAGCCGCGTGAGCGTGACTACGCTTATGCAGGCTCGTTCTACGCGTTCTGCATCTGGATTGGTTTCGGCGTGCTGGCACTGATTGATAGCGCCATGCAGTCAATCAAGTCGGAGGGAGGCAAGACGCTGGCGGCATTGGCTGTGACCGTTGTTACGATGGGCGTGCCGGCACTGATGGCGCAGCAGAACTGGGACGATCACGACCGCTCGCAGCGCTACGTATGCCGCGACTTTGGCGCTAACTACCTGAAGTCCTGCAAGCCGAACGGCATCATCTTCTCCAACGGCGACAACGATACCTTCCCCCTGTGGTACAACCAGGAGGTAGAGGGTGTTGGCACTGACCTCAGGGTGTGCAACCTGTCGTACCTCCAGACCGACTGGTACATCTCGCAGATGAAGCGTCCCTACTACGACTCGCCTGCCCTGCCGATCACATGGGAGTACAAGGACTTCATGCCCGGCACGAATGAGGTTGTCTGGACGGACAACCGTCTCGGGCAGCCGCTGGAGGTTAGCAAGGCCTTCCAGTTCCTGCGCTCCGACGACCCGAAGACCAAGAACCGCGAGGGCGAGAACTACCTGCCCTCCGACCAGCTCTATGTGCTCGCACCCGACAGCAGCCAGATCCTGATGAAGAAAGCCCGTCGGTTCACGCGCTCGGAGATGATGATCATGGAGATGCTCGCGCAGAACAAGTGGGAGCGACCGATGTACTTCGCCGTGAGCGTGGGACCAGACTACTATATGGGGCTGGAGCCGTACTTCGAGTGCACCGGTATGGCGTACAAGATCACGCCTAACCGCTCGCCTAACAACCAGCCGCGCGTAGCCGTGGAGGAGATGTACGACAACATGATGAACAAGTTCGAGTACGGCAACTGCAAGGCCGAAGGCATCTATCTGGACGAGAACACCATGCGCATGTGCCGCACGCACCGGATGATGTTCGCTCAGTTGGCCGAGGTGCTCGTCAACCGCAAGGATTACGAGCGTGCCACCGCCGTTCTGGACAAGGCATTTGAAGAACTGCCCGGCACGAACGTCAGATACGACTACACCGCTGCCTCCATGGCGATGCTATACGTTCGCATGGGAGAGAAGGAGAAAGCCGAGCCTATCCTGCGCGACGTAGCACAGACCTGCAGCGAATATCTGCTCTGGGGCAAGACGCTGAGCAAGGAGCACCGCAAGGCGATGAAGTCCACCATCGAGCACCACGACGCTGTACTCGGTTATATCCTGCAGCAATGCGAACGCAACGGCATGCACGAGATCGTGGAGGATTATTTCCCCATTTACAACCAGGCCGGAATGTAAGCCATTGGCCATGACTTGATACAAAAAACGACCCGTCGAGGTCGTTTTTTGTGTTTGCGCCATCCGTTTTCCGGGGTTTATCGTACATATCCTGTTCTTATTCACTTAGCATCAGCAACGCTTCCTCACGGATGTCGGGCGGAAGATTGATGCCACGGGCTTGCATGGCGCAGACCCAGTCGCTTACCTCTTTGGGCAGGAGGGTCTCAAACACCTCGCGGATCTCCGCCACTTGCTCGGGCGTATAATCCTCGGGGGCTATGCCTTTGTAGGCATCAAGCTCCTCGTCGTTGTAATAGAGGCTCTCGTCACGCAAGATGCGAAGACCTTTCTCGCAACTCTCGTGCATTCCGCAACATAAATCACTCGCCATCACTAAACTCTAAACAACACTATACGCTAAACTATTCATTCACTTCGTCTTCTTCGACTACCAGGTTGTTGATGATGAAGTCCTGTCTTTCCGAAGTGTTCTTGCCCATGAAGAAGTTCAGCAGGTCGCCCACCGCATCCTCCTTGCGCAAAGTCACCTGATCGAGGCGTATCTCCTTGCCTATGAAGCCTTTGAACTCGTCGGGCGATATCTCTCCCAGACCTTTGAATCGGGTTATCTCCGGCGTACTGATCTCGTCAATGGCCTTCAGGCGCTCCTCCTCCGAGTAGCAGTAGCGGGTCTCTTTCTTGTTCTTCACGCGGAACAGAGGCGTCTGCAGGATATATACGTGGCCTTTCTTCACCAGGTCGGGGAAGAACTGCAGGAAGAACGTGAGCATCAGCAATCGTATGTGCATCCCATCAACATCGGCATCGGTAGCGATGATCACCTTGTTGTAGCGGAGCTCGTCCAGACCGTCCTCGATATTAAGGGCTGATTGCAGGCAATTGAACTCCTCGTTCTCATACACCACTGATTTGCTCAGTCCGTAGCTGTTCAGCGGTTTACCGCGCAGCGAGAACACCGCCTGGGTGCGCACATCGCGGCTCTTGGTTATACTGCCCGATGCCGACAGACCCTCGGTGATAAAGATGCACGTCTCGTCGCGCAAGTCGTCCTCGGCATCCTTGGCGGAGCGCACGGGCTTGGCATCGTTGAAATGTATCTGGCAGTCGCGGAGCTTGGGGTTGTTGAGCAGGTTCTTCTTCGAGCGCTCGCGTGCGGCTTTCGTCACACCGGCTATGGCTTTGCGCTCACGCTCCGAATCCTGTATCTTCTTGAGCATGACCTCCGTCACCTCGGGGTGTTTGTGCAGGTAGTTGTCGAGTTGCAGACCCACAAAGTCATTGACGAACTTATTGACCGACACGCCGCCGGTAGGACTCATATCTTTTGATCCAAGCTTGACCTTCGTCTGGCTCTCGAAAACAGGTTCTTCCACATTGATGGCAATAGCACCCACAATGCCGTTACGGATGTCGCTGAGTTCCTGGTTCTTGCCGAAGAACTCCTTGATGGTGCGGCCTATCGCCTCACGATAAGCGGCCTGGTGCGTACCGCCTTGGATGGTGTGCTGGCCGTTGACGAACGAGTGGTACTCGTCGCCCGGCTGGTCGGTATGCGTCAGGGCAATCTCTATATCCTCGCCCACCAGGTGAATGATTGGGTACAAGGGGTCAACGGTCATCGTCTCGGTGAGTAGGTCAAGCAAGCCGTTGCGGGAGAAGAACTTACGTCCGTTGTAGTTGAGCGTCAGACCGGTATTCAGATACGCATAGTTGCGCATCATTGTCTCAATGTAATCCTCGCGGAACTGGTAGTTCTCGAATAGTCCCTTGCTATCATCAGGCACAAACTCAATACGCGTGCCGCGCTTGGCGTTAGCGGGTGCATCGATAATATCGGTGTCTTCCACCAGATGCCCCTGGTGGAACACGGCACGACGCATCTTCTCCTCGCGCACACTCTCCACAATAAACTCCCGCGACAGCGCGTTCACCGCCTTCGTACCCACACCGTTCAAGCCCACGGATTTCTTGAATGCCTTGCTGTCGTATTTACCGCCGGTGTTCAGTATCGACACGGCATCCACCAGCTTGCCCAAAGGTATGCCTCGTCCGTAGTCGCGCACCGTCACGCGCCCGTCGGCCACAGTGACATCAATCACCTTGCCCTCGCCCATACGGTACTCGTCAATCGAGTTATCAATCGTCTCTTTGATAAGTACGTAGATTCCGTCGTCCGAATGACTGCCATCGCCCAGTTTGCCAATGTACATGCCCGGACGACGACGGATGTGTTCACGGTCGTCAAGATGGATAATGTTGTCGTCGTTATAATTTTCTGCCATAATTCTAATAGTGGTCTATTTGCCAAACAGGACTACAAAGATACAATTTTTTTTTCAATTATGCAAATAATATATGATTTTTGGAGAAATTTTTTACAAAAATTTGCAAATTCAATAAATTTTTCGTAACTTTGTACGTTTTTGTGCGTGTGCGCCTCTACATGGCGCCAACACACGCACAGAACAATATTGAACAAGTTTGGAACAATCTTGACCAAAAGCAAAAACAAATCAATAATAAACAATTTATTAACATGCAACAAATCAAACTGACTCGTGGTTTGGACGTGAAGATGGACGGTAAGGCTGCACGTGAATGCGGCAGCATCATGCGGCCTGAGGTCTTTCATATCGTTCCCGACCATTTCGCCGGTATCAAGCCCAGACTTCTGGTGCATGAAGGCGACAAGGTAAAAGCGGGCAGCCCGCTTTTCCAAGACAAGACGTTTGCTGAGATGCTCTTTACCTCACCGGTCAGCGGCACCGTGAAAGCCATCGTGCGTGGCGAGCGCCGCAAGGTGCTGAGTATCGACATCGAGGCGGACGCTACGATGCAGTACGAGGCGTTTGACACGAAGCAGGACCTGAAGTCGCTGCTGTTGCAGTCGGGATTGTGGGCACTGGTCAAACAGCGCCCCTACGACTGCATCGCTCTGCCGACCAAGACTCCGAAAGCCGTGTTCATCTCCTCGTTTGACAGTGCTCCGCTGGCTCCGGATTACGACTTTGTGCTGCAAGGTCATGAGACGGAGGTTCAGGCTGCTATCACCGCGCTGAGCAAGGTGGCACCTGTGTTTGTCGGCGTCAAGGCCGGCGGCCGTGCCAACTGGAAGGACTGCACGCTCTACAGCGTCGAGGGTCCCCACCCTGCAGGCAACGTTGGTGTGCAGATCAACCACGTGGCTCCTATCGCCAAGGGCGAGACGGTCTGGACGATCAACATCCAGGACCTGCGCCTCATCGGTACGCTGCTGTTGAAGGGCATCGTTGATATGCGCAAGCGCG
The DNA here is from genome assembly GCA_946403215.1 of uncultured Bacteroidales bacterium. Classification (GTDB taxonomy): domain Bacteria; phylum Bacteroidota; class Bacteroidia; order Bacteroidales; family Paludibacteraceae; genus Colicola. The sequence continues at coordinate 105,129 of CAMIZG010000003.1, forward strand.
TGGCATTGACAGGTCCGCTGGTTCGCGAACCGAAGTACTACGACGTGATCGCAGGTATGCCCGTTAAGGCTATCCTCGCTTGCAACGTTGATGAAAGCATCGAGCCGCGTTACATCGCCGGAAATGCACTCAGCGGTCACCAGATCACTCTCGAGGACGCCATCAGTCTCTACGACAACCAGTTCACCGTCATCGCTCAAGGTACGGAGACCCATGAGTTCATGGGTTGGATCATGCCGTGCTTCCTGCGCGAGGGTAAGCAGG